>DAINPA010000024.1:0-25338 GCA_036743675.1 Steroidobacteraceae bacterium | reverse complement strand
GACCGCCGTGAACCCGTCCCTGGGGGCTGCGGGAAAAACATCCTGTTTTTCACGCTCCGGAAAATACCCTCCCGATCCGACCTTCTGCGCGCTTTCCTGTAATTCATGAATAGTTCCGGTTAGGAGCCTGAAGCCCAAAGAAGCGCAGCGCATTGCGCGTGGTCGCGGCAGCCACCGCGGCCGGCGATTCGCCGCGGATCTGCGCGACGGTGCGCGCGATGTGCGGCAGGTACGCCGGTTCGTTGCGGCGCGATTTCGGTCGCGGCTCGAGATCGCGCGGCAACAAATACGGCGCGTCGCTCTCGATCATGAGCCGCTCCGATGGGATGCGCGGCACGGCCTCGCGCAGGCCTGAGGAGCGGCGTTCGTCGCAAATCCATCCGGTGACGCCGATCGACAGGTCGAGTGCCAAACAGGCGTCGAGCTCGCGCACACCGCCGGTGAAGCAGTGCGCAACGCCGCCGGCGAGAGCGGAGCGATATTCGGCGAGAATCGCCGCGAAGTCCTCGAGTGCGTCGCGTTGATGCAGGAACACCGGCTTCGCCATGCTCACCGCGATTTCCAACTGCGCGACGAAGGCCGCGCGCTGCGCCGCCCGGGGCGATAGATCGCGAAAATAATCCAACCCGCATTCGCCGACCGCGACCACGCGGCGCCGGTTCAACAGCTCCCGCAACTCCGCGCACCGGCCCAAGTCGAAGTCCGCCGCGTGGTGCGGATGCACGCCGGCGGTGCTCCACAACACGCCCGGATGGGCCTCCGCCAGCGCCGCCGCCGCCCGTGAACTCGCCAGATCCGCACCGGTGACCACTTGCCGGGTCACGCCGGCCTGCATCGCCCGCGCGATCACCTCGGACCGGTCGCCGGCGAAGCTGTCGTGGGTCAGATTCGCCCCGATGTCGATCAATTCGTCGCTCAAGAGCCGTCGCCTGGTTGTGATATCGTCGCCCGGATGTGCAAAGTCGCATTGTTCCTGTTCGTGGCGCTGGCATTCGCCGCCGTGCCGGTCAAGGCTCAGGAAGGCGGCGACCTGCAGGCGCAGATTGTCTACGCGTTTCACGTCGAAGATACCAACCTGTTGGTCAATTTGGTGCAAACTTTGGCGACGCAGGCCAGTTCGGGAGGCCCCGACCCGGTGTTGCGCTATCACTTGGCGCATGCGCAGTACCGCGTGGGACTCCTGGTGGGGGAGAAGCATGCGAAAGACGCGGCAGCGGCCTTTGGCGACTGTGTCGACCAACTCAAGCGAGTGCTGGAGCAGAACCCGACCTCGGCCGAGGCTCTGGCGTTGCAATCGGCGTGCTATGCCGGTCTGGCGAAATACAAGAGCCTGGAGGCGGTGCTGCTGCGGTCCCGGGCGACCGAGCGCATCGCTGCGGCGTTGAGGCTTGCGCCGCGCAACCCGCGGGTCCTGTATCTGGCCGCCATGGACGGATTCGCCCGCTCCAAGGCCGGCTCCGCGGAGCACGATCGAGCCTTCGCCGAGCTCGAGCGCGCCGTGCAGTTGTTCGATCAGTCGTCCTCCACCGGCATCGACGCGCCGAGCTGGGGACACGCGCAAGCGTACCTCGAGCTCGGTATTCAGCTGCAGTCGCGCGGCGATTTATTGGGCGCCCGCAATTCGATCGAGAAGGCCCTGATCGTCGCACCCGACTTCAAAGCGGCACAAAAACAACTGGCGAATCTCGCGCGGCATTGAGTCCGGGCGCCGCGCCGCCGGCGACTTCGAACCTGGTATCATGCGGCGCGATGAAGCCACAAGGCACGCAATTATCGCTGTTCGAGGCGCGCGCGACGGACGATGCATTCGCGGTTCGGGTGAGCGCGCGCGCGCGCCGGCTCACCGCCCGCGTACACGTCGGCGGACGGGTGGAAATCGTGGTTCCGATCGGCGTGAATGCCCACGCGGTGCGCGATTTCGTGCGCCGATTCACACCCTGGATCGACCGCAAGGTGGCGGCGATGCAGTGCTTCGCCGAACCGGCCGCGGCGGTGCCGGGCAGCGTGGAATTCGCCTTTACCGGCGAGCGTTTCGCGGTGGACTGGCAGCAGGCTCCGAGGCGCGGCGTGATGCGCCAAGGGGCGAGGCTCCTCGTTCGGTCGCCGAACGACGCGGACGCCCGCTTGCTGCTTCGCGGCTGGCTCAAACGAGCGGCCGGCGAGCGCTTGGCGCCGCCGCTGCGCCAATTGGCGGAGGAATTGCAGTATTCAGTCGAGCGAGTGGTGATCCGCTGCCAGCGAACGCGGTGGGGCAGCTGCTCGACACGCGGCACGGTGAGCCTCAACTGTTCATTGGTCTTTCTTCGCCCCGATGTGGTTCGCTATCTCTTCATTCATGAGCTGGCGCACCTGAAACAAATGAATCATTCGGCCGGCTTTTGGCGCCTGGTGGAGCAGCTCGAACCGGACTACCGGCGGCTGGATCGAGAGCTGCTCGCCGGCTGGCGAACGGTTCCCCTTTGGGTATTCAAGAACTAGCCGATGAGCGAACTCAATCCGACCGGCAAGCCTTTCGTCGACCTGAGCGACGAGCAGGTCTATTGGGATTTGAGGGACTCGCTGAGCTATGGGCAGTATCTCAATCTCGATAAGCTTCTCGATGCGCAGCACCCGCTGTCCTACCAGCACGATGAGATGTTGTTCATCGTGATCCATCAGGTTTCCGAGTTGTGGATGAAGTTGTGCCTGCACGAATTGAACGCCACCGTGGCTTGCGTGCGGCGCGACGATTTGGGCCCGACCTTCAAGATGCTGACGCGCGTGTCGACGATTCAGCGGCAGCTGCTGGAGGCGTGGGACGTGCTGGCGACGGTGACTCCCCACGATTATTCCGCGTTTCGCAATACCTTGGGCCGTTCATCGGGGTTCCAGTCGGCACAATATCGCATGCTGGAATTTCTGATCGGCAACAAGAATGCGGAGATGATCGAGGTGTTTCGCGCCGACCCGCCGACCTACGAAACATTGGAGCGCGCGCTGCGCGCGCCGAGCCTATACGACGAGGTTTTGCGGCTGTTGAGCCGCCGCGGCCTGAACGTGCCGGCGCAAGTCATCGATCGGGATTTCACCCAACCCTATCAGGCCAGCAAACAGGTCGCGGCCGCATGGCTCAGCGTGTATCACAATTCGGTCAAGGACTGGGATTTGTACCAACTGGCGGAGCGGCTGGTCGACCTCGACTACAAATTCCAATTATGGCGGTTTACCCACGTGAAAACGGTCGAGCGCATCATCGGCTACAAGCGCGGCACGGGCGGCACCGGCGGGGTGTCCTACCTGACCAAGGCGCTGGAACTGAAATTCTTTCCCGAACTTTGGACTGTCCGAACGTCCATGTAGGTTGATTCGTGAGCAACGTGCAAGATCGATTACAGAACGTCAATGTCGCTTCCAGCGATCTGTTGGCCACCCCCGAGGAGGTCAAGCGGCGCCTGCCGCTGACCGCGCGTGCCGCAGAGACCGTGCTGCGTTCGCGGGAAACACTGCGCGCGATCTTGGAGCGGCGCGATCCGCGGCTGTTCGTGGTGGTGGGGCCGTGTTCGATTCATGACGTGGTGGCGGCGCGCGAATATGCGGATGTGCTCAAGCGTCTCGCGGATCAAGTGGCGCCGACCATGTTTCTCATCATGCGGGTATATTTCGAGAAGCCGCGCACCACCGTCGGTTGGAAGGGCTTGATCAACGATCCGGACTTGGACGACTCGTTTCACATCGAAAAGGGCATCATGCTCGCGCGCGAACTGCTGCTGTACGTGGCGGAGCTGGGGTTGCCGGCGGGAACCGAAGCGCTGGACCCGATCATGCCGCAGTATCTTTCCGAACTCATCACCTGGACGGCGATCGGCGCGCGCACCACGGAATCGCAGACGCATCGGGAAATGGCGAGCGGTTTGTCCACGCCGGTGGGCTTCAAGAACGGCACCGACGGGGCGCTGGGCGCGTCGATCAACGCGCTCCAATCGGTGAGGTACCCGCATCATTTCCTGGGCATCACTCAGCAGGGTCAGTCGGCGGTGTTTCGCACGCGCGGCAATCCCCAGGCGCATATCGTGCTGCGCGGCGGCGGCGGCCGGGTCAACTACGATGCGGTGAGCATCGCGCTGGCCGAGCGGCAGCTGACGCAGGCGAATCTGCCGGCGACCGTCGTGGTGGATTGCAGCCACGGCAATTCGAACAAGGATCCGAGCGTACAGCCACTGGTGGCGGAGAATTGCGTCACGCAGATCCTGGACGGCAACCGTTCGATCGTGGGCCTGATGCTCGAGAGCCATTTGAAAGCCGGGAATCAACCCATCCCGAAGGACCTCAGCACCCTCGAATACGGCGTATCGATCACCGATCCGTGCATGGACTGGCCGAGCACGGAAGCGCTGCTGCTCAAGCTCCATCAGTCCTTGCTAACCGTGCGACGCTGATGCGCAGCGTGGGCCGATAGTGCTTCCATAGACGGTAGCCGAGCAATAGCGCAAGGACGCAGGCATAGAGGAGCGGGTCGCGGATGTCCTTCTTGACCTGCCACCAAAAATGCCAGACGCCGAGCAGCGCGACCGGGTAGATCAGCCGGTGCAGTCGAGTCCAACGCCTTCCCATTCGCCGCTGCGCCTTGGCGGTGGAGGTCAACACCAAGGGAATCAGCAACAGCAGACCGAGCGTACCGAGCGTAATGTAAGGCCGCTTTACGATCTCGTGGCCGATGGCGTGCAACTTGCCGGCTTGATCCAGCAGCAGAAAGACCGAGAAGTGCATCAGCGCGTAAAAAAACGCGAATAGGCCGAACATCCGTCTGAAGCGCAGCCAGATGTCCCAACGCGTGAAATCCCGCAACGGCGTCATGCACAGCGTGATCAAGAGAAAATTCAAGGTCCATCGGCCGCATGTGTGCAGCATCACCTTGACGGGGTCCGCGCCCAAGGACAGGCCGGCCAGATTGAATGCGCCGGCCGCGAGGTGCAAGGCCGGCAGCAAGCAGGCGGCGAACACCAGCGGTTTCGCGATGAGACGTGCGGCGGGACTCAAAAATATCTCCGCAGGTCCATGCCGCTGTAGAGCCCGGCGACTTCGGCGGCGTAGCCGTTGAAGGGCAGGGTGGGGCGGCGCGAGTTCAAGAGGCTTCCCCCGAGATGCCGCTCGCTCGCCTGACTCCAGCGCGGATGGTCGACCGCCGGGTTGACGTTGGCATAGAAGCCATATTCGCCGGGTCCCGCTTCCGCCCAAGTGGTGCGCGGCATGCGTTCCGTGAACTTGATGCCGACGATGGCCTTGATGCCCTTGAATCCGTATTTCCAGGGCACGATCAATCGCAGCGGCGCGCCGTTTTGATTGGGAAGCACCTTGCCGTACAGGCCCACCGCCATGATGGCGAGCGGATGCATGGCCTCATCCATGCGCAGCCCCTCGACATAGGGCCATTCGAGCACGGAGGAGCGCTGACCGGGCATTTGCTTCGGGTCATAGAGGGTCCTGAACTCGACGAACTTCGCCTTCGAAGTCGGCTTGAAGCGCTTCAGCAGATCACCCAGCGGAAAGCCGATCCAAGGCACCACCATGGACCATGCCTCCACGCAGCGCAGGCGATACACCCGCTCTTCCAGCGGATGAGGTTTGAGAATGTCCTCGATGATGAACGACCCGGTTACTTCCGCCTCGCCGCCGACGGTGACGTTCCACGGCCGGGTGCGCAGGCGTTGCGCGTTTTCGGCGGGATCCGTTTTATCGGTGCCGAACTCGTAGTAGTTGTTGTACGTCGTGATGTCACGCAAGGAATTGGGCGTTTCGGCGATGCTGAATGCGGTATTGCGCGCAAAGCTGAGTGCGTCCGGCGCGGAGGCCGCCGTTTCGGCCAAAGCGGGCCGCAAAAAGCGGCCGATCGTCTGAACGGCGGCGAGACCGACGGCGCCCGCCAGCAGGGTACGCCGGCTGAGATACCGCGCCTCCGGCGTGATCTCCGATGGCAGTGTGGTGACTGACTGGTTGCGCGCTCTTCTCATCTAGCTACCCCGTGTTCGCCGTTGGTCGGTGTCAACGCTTGATGGAGTAGACCGTCGGAACCGGCAAAATGTTGCGGGATCCGTCGATTTAAGTCCAATCGGCGACCGGGATACCGGCTTTGGCGGCGGCGCGCCGCGCGGCTGAATTGCCGTTCACCAGGACCGCGTGATCGGCTCGGCGCAAGTGAGCCAGATCCGAGCCGCTGTTGCCATAGGCAACGATGGGTGTGCCGGGGTATTGGGTGCGCAAGGACTCGAGGCAGCGAAGTTTTTCCTCACCGCGCCTATTCGGCCCCTGCAAGGCCCCATCGAGCCGATCGCCTCGCCACCGCAGCTCGGTGCATAGCGTGCGCTCGAAGCCCAGCAATCGACCGATGAGCGGCACATATAAATCCGGGCTCGCCGACAGCAGCACCAGATGATCGCCCGCGGCGCGATGGGCCTCGAGCGCGGCGAGCGCGGCGGGACGGAACACATGGTGCGGCCCGAGGTTGCGCACGAAAGAGTCCGCCCACGCGTCGATCTTGGCACGGCAGTCCCCGCCCATCACCGCCCGGATAATGCGCGATTTCAACCGGCCTCGATCGCGGCCGCGCGCCGCATATTCGACCAGCGCGGGCGCCAGCCGCCAAAACCGCAGCAGGCGCGCGGGGTGCCGAAGCGCGTAGCCGGCCAAAAACGGCATCAGCGTATCGCGCCAAGTCAAGGTGCCGTCGAGATCGAACAGCGCGACGTGCGGCCTCGCCTCGGGTGCGGGAGAGGCGTTCATGCGGATAATATATATGAAATAATAAAGGCGCCCTGGCTCGAACAGGCGAGATCCCGCGGAATCAGGAGATGAGCATGCATGAGCACGTAACGGTGCGCGCTTCGTGGCAGGTATGGTTGTGTGCAGCGGCCGTTGGCGCCTTCGGCGCCATCGGCGCAAGCGCACAGAACACGGCCGGCCGGGCGGCCGGGCCGCCCGTGGCCGTTGCGGGCTACACCTACGTAAAATCGCTAGGCGGGATAGACGAGTACCGCCTCGACGGCAACGGCCTCACGGTCTTGTTGGCCGCCGATCACTCGGCGCCGGTCGTTACCTTCCAGGTGACGTATCGGGTCGGATCGCGCAACGAAGTGACCGGCACCACCGGGGCGACTCACCTTCTGGAACATCTGATGTTCAAGGGCAGCGAGAACTTCAACGATCCGAAGGGCAGCAGCATCAAGCAGTTCCTGGAGCGCGTCGGCGGACAATACAACGCCACCACTTCGGTCGATCGCACCAACTACTTCGCAACCGTCGGCCGCGACGACCTGGAAGGATATGTCGCGGTCGAAGCCGATCGCATGCGTCACCTATGGCTGCACGAGGCCGACCTGCGGTCGGAAATGACGGTGGTGCGCAACGAATACGAACGCGGCAAGAACGACCCCAACAACGTGCTGATCGAAGAGGTGACCGCCGCCGCCTACGTGGCGCTGCCCTATCATCACCCGGTTATCGGTTGGAAGAGCGATATCGAGCACGTGGCCATCGCCAAACTGCATGAGTTCTACGATACGTTCTACTGGCCCAATAACGCCACCGTCTCGGTGGTCGGCGACATCGACGCGGCCGCGGTGCTCGGCTTGGTCAAGAAATATTACGGCACGTTCGCGCGCTCGCCGCAGCCGATTCCGGAGATGTACACCGAGGAGCCGGCGCAAACCGGTGCGCGGCGCCTCATCGTCACGCGCCCCGGCGAACTCGGAACGGTGGTGATCGCGCACAAGGTGCCGAACGGTCGCGATGCGGATCAGCCGGCGCTCGAAATGCTCGATGCCATTTTGAGTTCGGGCAAGAATGCACGGCTGTACCGCGCGCTGGTCGACCAGGGGTTGGCATTGAGCGCGGAGGCCGGCACCGACCTGCATCGGGACCTATCGCTGCACATGGTGTACGCATCCATGGCGCCGGGCGCGACCCATGCGCGCGTGGAACAGGCGCTGCTCACCGAGATCGCCAAGATCAAGAGCGACGGGGTGACGGTTGAGGAAGTCGAGCGGGTCAAGCAGCAGTATGTGGCCGCCGAGGCCTACAAGCGGGACGGAACCGGCGCGGTTGCGCGCGAGCTCAACGAGTGGGTCGCCATCGGCGACTGGACCTTGTACGTGTCGTTTCCGCAGCAGATGGAACGAGTGACGGCAGCCGACGTGCAGCGGGTCGCCAAGCAGTACCTTATCGAGGATCAGGGCACGACCGGATGGTTCGTGCCCACGCCGCAGGCAGGGGAGACAGGATCGTGATCAGACAACGGGTGCGAATTGTGGCGATCACCGCATGCCTCGCGGCGGCCTCGAACGGCTGGGCCAATATGGCCGACAACAGCCATCGGTCGCAGACCGCGGGCATCGATCTGATCACGTATCAGACCAGCGTCAAGCAGGTGGTGATCGTGGTGGGCGCGCTGCCGGCCGGCGATGCCATGGCGGGTTCCGACAATATCGCCATTCCCACGCTCACCGGCATGATGCTGGACCGCGGCACGAAGACGCTCGACAAATTTGCCATTGCGAAGCAGCTCGATGACGTGGGCGCCGAAATCTCCTTCGGCGTGGGCGATCAAAGCCTGGAAATTCGCGCCAAGTGCCTGAAAAAGGACCTGCCGCTGGTGCTGCGCTTGATGGCTGCGCAACTCAGGGAACCGGCGATGCTCGCGAGCGAGTTCGGCAAAGCCAGGCAACAATTCATCGGTACCTTGCAAGAATCGATGCACAACACCGAGGAGCGTGCCCGGGAGGGGTTTGCCCGCGCGATCTTTCCGGAAGGACATCCGAACCGTCCGCATTCGCTCGAGGAATTCTTGATCGCGGCCAAGTCGGCGACGCTCGATCAGGCGAAGAGGTTCCATGCTCGTTACTACGGCCCCGCCCATCTGACGCTGGTGCTGGCCGGCGATGTGCCGGTTGCCGAGGCGCAGGCTGAAATTGCCAAGGATTTCGCGGGATGGAGCGGCGGTCAGGACTACATTTACCCGGCAAAGGCCGCGACTTCCCCGGGCCCGTCACAGGTTGTGGTACCGCTCAAAGACAAGCCGAGCGTTTCCGTGATGCTCGGTCAGCCGACGGGTTTGCGCTACCGGGATCCGGACGCGTTGCCGCTGCGGGTGGGCACGGCGGTTCTCGGTCGAGGCTTTACCGGGCGTCTGATGAGAATCGTGCGCGACAAGGAGGGCCTCACTTACAACATCGATGCGGAGGTGACCGAGGACAGCATCGCGGACGGGGCGTGGGACATATCGGCGAGCTTCGCCCCGGCGCTGCTCGACAAGGGTTTGGCATCGACGCGCCGCGTACTCGACGCATGGTGGCAGCAGGGCGTCACGGAGGACGAACTCGCGGTCCGCAAGCAAGGGATCCTCGGCACCTATTTGGTGGGTCTGGCGACCACGCGCGGAATCGCAAGCGCCATTCTCACCACCGTTCAGCGCGGCTTCGACGTCGACTGGCTCGACGCCTATCCGGGCATGATTCAGGCGCTGACGCGCGATCAGGTCAATAAGGCCATTCGCACGCACCTCGATCCCGGCACCATGGTGCTGATCGAGGCGGGAAGCGTCGCCGCGGGCGGCCAGCCGGCCGCGGATTCAGCGCCGGCTACGCACTGACGGTCACGCCGCCTTGCCGGCGGCGGCGAGTTGCCGCAGCACGTAGTGCAAGATCCCGCCATGCTGGTAGTAATCGAGCTCCTTCGGCGTGTCGATGCGCACCCGGACCTCGAATTGCCTCCTGCTGCCGTCATCGGCGCGGGCGGTCACTTTGACGAACTTCGCCGCGCCCCGCTCCAGTCCGAGGATGTCGAAGGTTTCGCGGCCGCTCAAGCCCAGGCTGCTGAAGCTCTCGCCGTCCTTGTACTGCAGCGGCAGTACGCCCATGCCGATGAGATTGGAGCGGTGAATGCGTTCGAAGCTCTCTGCGATCACCGCTTTGACGCCCAATAGCATCGTTCCCTTGGCGGCCCAGTCGCGCGAACTGCCGGTGCCGTATTCCTTGCCCGCGAAAATCACCAGCGGCGTCGCGCCGGCTTTGTATTTCATGGCCGCATCGAAAATCGACATCGGCTCGCCGCCCGGGATGTGAACCGTGACCCCGCCCTCGGTGCCGGGCAGCAGCAGATTGCGCAATCGAATGTTGGCAAAAGTACCGCGCATCATCACCTCGTGGTTGCCGCGGCGCGCGCCGTAGGAATTGAAGTCCAGCGCTTGGACGCCCTGTGCGAGCAGGTATTTCGCCGCCGGGCTGGTCTTTGAGATATTGCCCGCGGGCGAGATGTGATCGGTGGTCACCGAATCGCCGAGTACCGCGAGCGCGCGCGCGCCCTTGACGTCGACGACCGCATCCGGCGTCATGCTCATGCCGTCGAAATACGGCGGATTCTTCACATAGGTTGATTTACCGTCCCAGGCATAGATTTTCCCGGCCGGCGTCTTGATGCCGCGCCAATTGGCATCGCCCACGAACACATCGGCATAGCCCTTCTTGAACATGGCGGAGTCCACCGAAGCGGCCACCGCCTCGGAGACCGCCGCGGCGCTCGGCCAGATGTCCTTGAGGTAGACCGGATGGCCGCCCTTGCCGGTTGCCAGCGGTTCGGTGGTGATGTCGAGGTCGAGGCTCCCCGCCAGCGCATAGGCGACCACCAGCGGCGGCGAGGCGAGAAAATTCATCTTGATTTCCGGATGCACGCGCCCTTCGAAATTGCGATTGCCCGAGAGCACCGAGCACGCGACCACGTCGCCCGCCTTGACCGCCTCGGAAATAGCAGGCTTGAGAGGTCCCGAGTTTCCGATGCAGGTGGTGCAGCCGTAGCCCACCGTGTAGAAGCCCAGCGCCTCCAAATCGGCCAGCAACCCGGCTTTTTGCAGATAGTCGGTGACCACGCGAGAGCCGGGCGCGAGCGAGGTTTTGACCCAGGGCTTGGCGGTGAGCCCCAAGGCGCGCGCGTTGCGCGCCAGCAGGCCCGCGGCAACCAGCACCGCGGGATTGGACGTGTTGGTGCAACTCGTGATCGCCGCGATCAGCACCGCACCGTCCTTGATCTCGACACTGCCGTCGCCCAATTGGGCGGCAGCCGCGCCGGTCGCCATGGGGTGTTTCTGCGCGCGCTCCTCGGTCATTATCTTCACGCTGCTCCGATAGACGCTTTTGGCCGATCGCAACGGCACGCGGTCCTGCGGGCGCTTCGGGCCCGCAAGCGAGGGTTCGACCGTCGCAAGATCGAGCTCCACGACGTCGGTGTACTCGGCGGCCGGCGCGCCGTCGATGCGCCACAGGCCCTGTGCCTTCGCATAAGCCTCCACCAGCGCAATTTGCGAAGCATCGCGGCCGGTGAGCCTGAGGTAGCGAATGGTCTCCTCGTCGATGGGAAAGATGGCGCAGGTCGAGCCGAATTCCGGAGACATGTTCGCAATGGTAGCGCGGTCCGCCAGCGGCAGGCCCTTGAGGCCATCGCCGAAGAATTCCACGAATTTATCGACCACGCCTTTTTTGCGCAGAATCTCAGTAACCGTCAACACCAGGTCGGTCGCGGTCGTGCCGGCCGCCAAAGTGCCGTTGAGCTTGAAGCCGATGACTTGCGGTATCAGCATCGTGACCGGCTGTCCGAGCATCGCGGCTTCGGCCTCGATCCCGCCGACTCCCCAACCGAGCACTCCGAGGCCGTTGACCATCGTGGTGTGCGAGTCGGTCCCGACCAACGTGTCCGGATAGGCAACCTTCCGGCCGCCGATGTCGTCGGCAAACACCACGCGGGCGAGGCGCTCGATATTCACCTGGTGCACGATGCCGGTATTGGGCGGCACGACTTTGAAGTTGCTGAACGCCCCCTGCCCCCAGCGCAGGAACATGTAGCGCTCGGCATTGCGCTTGAACTCGATTTCATTGTTGTGCCGCAGCGAATCCGCCGCACCGTATTCATCGACTTGGACGGAGTGATCGATCACCAACTCGGCTGGCGCGAGCGGATTGACCCGCTCCGGGTCGCCGCCGAGGCGTGCGATCGCCTCCCTCATTGCCGCCAGGTCCACGACGCACGGCACGCCGGTGAAATCCTGCATGATCACGCGGGCTGGGGTGAAGGCGATCTCGTCGCGGGGCATGGCTTTGGGGTCCCAGCGCAGCAGCGCCTCGATGTCGGCGCGAGTGACATTGACGCCGTCTTCGAAGCGCAAAAGATTTTCCAGCAGAATCTTCAAGGAAAAAGGCAGGCGCTCGACCTTGTATGCCCGAAGCGCGCTCAGGGCGCAGATTTGATATGACTGCGCACCCACGTTGAGCGTGGTTCTTGCCTTGAAGCTATCCGTCATGACCCCTCCAGCGTAAATTCAGAATTATAGGCGAGCGCGCCATCCGCCGGCGCGGGCGTACCCTGCGCGTCGCACGCATTGCTTGTTCGCGAGATCACGCCGCCGCCCAGACACAGATCATCGCGGTAAAACACCGCGTACTGGCCCGGCGTGACGGCCCGCGCGGGACCGAGCAGCCGCACCCGCACGCGCCCATCCGACCCCGGCCGGACCCGGCCGAGGAGATCCGCTTGGCGGTAGCGGGTCTTGACCCCGCACTCGAAGCCGTCGCGATCGCGGTCCAATGAAAGCGGCTGCGGCGCGCACAGCCAGTGCACCTGCTCGACGTCGAAAGTGTCGGACATCAGCAAGGGGTGTTCCTGGTCCTGCACCACGATGAGCGCATTGCGGCGCGCATCCTTGGCGGCGACGTACCAGGGCGCGGCCGCGGCGCCGGCTCTGCCGCCGACGCGCAAACCGGACCGCTGTCCGAGCGTATACAGAGCCAGTCCGCGATGTTCGCCCACCACCTCGCCGTCGGCGTTTTCGATGGGGCCGGGAGCAGTGTGCAGGTAACGGCTCAGGAATTCCTGGAAAGGCCGCTCGCCGATGAAGCAGATACCAGTGCTGTCCGGCTTGTCGAATACGGCCAGACCGGCCGCGTGGGCGAGCCGGCGCACCTCGTCCTTGCGCAATTCGCCGATCGGCAGCAACGTATTGGCGAGCGCCGCCGGCGCCACGCCGTGCAGGAAATAGCTCTGGTCCTTGGCGCTGTCCACCGCCTTTAAAAGCTGTGTGCCCCGATCGGTGCGCCGCAGTCGGGCGTAATGCCCGGTGGCGATCCATGAGGCGCCCAGGCGGCGCATGTAATCGAGGCATAGGCCGAATTTGATTTCCCGATTGCACAGCACGTCCGGGTTGGGCGTACGGCCGGCAGCGTACTCGCGCAGAAAATGCGCAAACACGCGCTCGCGATACTCGGCGGCAAAACTCACCCGATGCAGAGGAATATTGAGCGTCTCGCAGGTGCGGCGGGCATCCTGAAAGTCCTCGGCGGCGGTGCAATAGGCGTCCTCGTCCTCCCAATTGGACATGAACAGCCCCTGCACCGTGAAGCCGGCCTGCTGCAGCAAAAGCGCCGCGACCGCCGAATCGACGCCGCCGGACATGCCGACGATGACGGTCCCGGCGGAGCCGGGATCGATGGGGAAGGTGTGCATACGCCGATTATACCGGCGCGATCGGCCGGGAAGTTGTCTTTGACTACATCAGCATTTGCCGCATCTGCGACTCTTGCATGCTGGTCTGCCAGATCTCGTCGAAAAAATTCAGGTAACGGCGCACCACGGCCGGATCGTTCATGTCGGAGATGCCGTCCCAGCGGTCCGCCTGCAAGCGGTACACCAGCGCCTTGTCGTCCGCGATGATGAACGCGCCTGCGCTCGCCGGATATTCGGGGCTCATCGCACGCAGATCGATGCAGCTGGTCAAGCGGCGCGCCAGGGCCAGAAAGCGGTTATTGTCGACCATCGCGCGCGACGGATCGGCCAGCAAGACCCGCACCTTCGCGTAGGAGCGCGCCAGCACCAAGCGCTTGATGGCGTCCAAGAACGGCTCTTCGCCGTAGATCAAGGGCTCCAAATCCTGCGTGAAAATGGACAGAAGGCGCTGCGCCGATTTGGCCACTTTGAGGCTCGCCTCGCGCACCTCCGGCATGGTGGTCAATATGGTGCGCGTGCTCGCATTGGACGCGGGGTCGCCGGCCGCCGTGGAAGCCTTGTCCCCGGTCGGTTGTTTGCTGTCGTCCAATATATCCGCCATAGCAACGCCTCGATTGCAGCCAGCGGTGCGATCCGCTCCGGCCCTTCGTACCTTGAGTTTGATAGTACCGTTTGCGCCGCAAACGGCCGTGCTAACTGCGTCACGTTTCGGACGTACTGATGCGCGAATCACCTCTCAGGAGGTGCGTCGCGCCAGCGCCGCTGCGAGCCCGAGATAGGTGCGCGGCGTCAGTTCGAGCAACCGCTGCTTCTCCGCAGCCGGCAGCGCGAGTGAGCCGATGAACTCGTGCATGGCGGCCCGGTCTATGGGACGGCCGCGCGTAAATTCCTTCAGGCGATCGTAGGCGTCGGGAATTCCGTGCGCGCGCATTACGGTCTGCACCGCTTCTCCCAACACCTCCCATGCGCGGTCCAAATCCTCCGCAACCCGCGCCTCGTCGAGCTCGATTTTATTCAAGCCGGCGGTCAGCGATTGGTAGCCAAGCACCGCATGACCGATGGCGACGCCCAGATTACGCAGCACGGTCGAGTCGCTGAGGTCGCGCTGCAGACGCGACACCGGCAGCTTGTCCGCAAAATGCGCGAGCAGCGCATTGGCGAGGCCGAGGTTGCCTTCGGCATTCTCGAAGTCGATGGGATTGACCTTGTGCGGCATGGTGGAAGAACCGACTTCTCCCGCCGCGGGTCTTTGCTTGAAATATCCCAGGGCGATGTAGCTCCACAGGTCTCGCGCGAGGTCGAGGAGCACGGTGTCGGCGCGCATCAAGGCGTGGCAATATTCGGCAATCCAGTCGTGCGGCTCGATTTGCGTGGTGTAGGCGTTCGCCTGCAGGCCGAGCGATTCGACGAAGCGTTCGCTGAATTCCGGCCAATCGAACCGCGGCAGGGCGGCGACGTGCGCGTTGAAATTGCCCACCGCGCCGTTCATCTTGCCGAGGATGACCACGCGGGCAATCGAGCCGCACTGGCTCTCGAGGCGCGCGGCCACATTGGCGAGTTCCTTGCCGACGGTGGTGGGCGTCGCCGCCTGCCCGTGCGTTCGCGCCAGCATGGCGACCGTCGCATAGCGGCCGGCGAGCGTATCGAGCAGCGTGCAGATGGCATCGAGCGTCGGCAGCAACAGCGCGGTGCGTGCGCCCTGCAGCATCAGGGCGTACGCCAAATTATTGATGTCTTCCGAGGTGCAGCCGAAATGCACCCATTCGAGCTGCGCGGCGCCCGCGCCGCGCGCCTCGAGCTCGGCGCGGATCCAGTATTCCACGGCCTTGACGTCGTGATTGGTGCGCGCCTCGATGGCCTTGATGGCGGGTACGTCGGTCGCCGCCGGATCGGCCGCGAGCGCCTCGAGCCAACGCCGCGCGGGCTGCGGCAGCGTGGCGAGCGCCGGGGCCGCGGGGCCTTCGGCCAGCGCCAACAACCAGGCGCATTCCACGCGCACGCGTTCGCGCATCAGCCCCGCCTCGCTGAACAACCGGCGAACCGCCGTGAGTTTGGCGGCATAGCGGCCGTCCAGAGGCGAGAGCGCGTCTTCGGGGGCGGTGGCGGGAATAGACTTGACCAAGGATACGATCGCTAAATGATAGAATGACGCAGATATTACCGTAAACAGGCAGCAACCGGCGGAGTAAGGCGCGATGACGACGACAGACTATCGCGTCGAGCGTGACAGCATGGGTGCGCTCGATGTACCCGCGGCCGCGCTCTGGGGTGCACAAACGCAGCGCGCGATCCAAAATTTTCCGCCGAGCGGCCTGCGCATGCCGCGCGCGTTCATCCGCGCTTTGGGGCTGATCAAGCGTGCGGCGGCGGGCGCGAACGCGCAATTGGGGGACATGGCGCCGGACCTCGCGGCCGCCATCCAAGCCGCGGCCCTGGAGGTGGCCGACGGGAAATACGACGACCAGTTTCCCGTGGACGTATTTCAAACCGGCTCGGGCACCAGCAGCAACATGAATGCCAACGAAGTCATCGCGACTCTCGCGGGCCGTCGTTTGGGCCGGCCGGTGCACCCGAACGATCACGTGAACATGGGCCAGAGCAGCAACGACGTCGTGCCGACCGCAATTCACGTCGCGGCGGCGTTGCTCCTTCATGAGAGATTGCTGGACGCGCTTCGCCGCTTGAGCATGGTGATCGAGCGCCGGGCGCGCGAGTTCGGCGGCGTGGTCAAAACCGGCCGCACGCACTTGATGGACGCGATGCCGATCACGTTCGCCCAGGAGTTCGGCGGATGGCAAGCGCAGATCGACCAGGACTGCGCACGCTTGAGTTCGACCATGCCCCGGCTGCTGGCGCTGGCGCAGGGCGGCACGGCGGTCGGTACCGGCATCAATGCGAGGCCGGAGTTCGCTGCGCTGTTCGCCCGCCAGCTGGCCGCCGACACGCGGCTCGAGTTCCGTCCCAGCGACAATTATTTCGAGGCCCTTTCCTGCCAGGACACGGCGGTCGAGTTGTCCGGGCAGCTCAAGGTGGTCGGCGTCAGTCTCATGAAGATATCGAACGACTTGCGCTGGATGAACAGCGGGCCGCTGGCCGGGTTGGGGGAGATCTCACTGCCGGCACTGCAACCCGGCAGCAGCATCATGCCGGGCAAGGTCAATCCGGTGGTCCCGGAGGCGGTCACGATGATCGCGGCGCAGGTCATCGGCAACGATGCGACCATCACCATAGCGGGGCAGTCGGGAAATTTTCAGCTCAACGTCATGCTGCCGGTGATCGCCTATAATCTATTGCAGAGCCTCGAATTGCTGGACATTGCGAGCCGCAACCTGGCCGATCACGCGCTCGCCGGCCTGACCGTGAACCAGGCGCGGCTCGAAGCGGCGCTCGCGCGTAATCCGATTCTCGTGACCGCGCTCAATCCGATCATCGGCTATGAAAAGGGCGCGGCAATCGCCAAGAAGGCGTATGCCGAGGGCCGGCCGATTTTGCAGGTCGCCGCAGAGATGACCGACCTGAGCGTCGAAGAGCTGCGCCGCCTGCTCGATCCCTTGGACCTGACGGCAGGCGGGATCAAGGGTGGCGGGTCCGCCGGTTGATGATGGAGCCGCTGTACACCAAGAAGCACATTCGCGAGTCGCTCGAGCCGCAACCCTCCGCGGCCGACGACGACATGCTGTGGCTGGCGGGGGCACCCACAGAGGCGCTGGCGCGGATGCGCGCCGCGCTGCCGAAGGATCGGGTGCCCGCGGCGGTGCTGGTTCCGCTGGTCGAACGCGAATCGGGGCTGACCGTGCTGCTTACACAGCGGGCGGCGACGCTCAAGGATCATGCCGGTCAAATCAGTTTTCCCGGCGGGCGCATCGAGCCCAAGGACGCCACTGCCTGGCACGCGGCACTGAGGGAGGCTCACGAGGAAATCGGATTGTCCGAGAGTCACGTGGAGTTTGCCGGCTACCTGCCGGATCACTGGGTGGTCACCGGCTTTCGGGTGACACCGGCGGTCGGCTTCGTCAGCCCGCTCTACGATTTGCGCATTGCGACGGCCGAAGTCCACGATGTGTTCGAGGTGCCGCTCGACTTCATCTTGGATGCCGGCAACCACCGCCCCCGCCTGGGCCGCCTCGGCGATATGACGATCGAGTTCTTCGACATTCAGTACGGTGAGCGCCGCATTTGGGGCGCCACCGCGGGAATGCTCCTGACCTTGAGGCGGCTGCTGCGGGCGCGGGCGGAAAAACTCCGATGACGTTGCAGCCGGAGGAGTTGCCGAGGGTGCGCGAGCTGCTCCGCATCATGAAGCGCTTGCGTTCCGCCGATGGCTGTCCATGGGATCGGCTGCAGACCTTCGCCAGCATCGCGCCCTATACGATTGAAGAGGCGTACGAAGTCGCGGATGCGATCGAACGGGGCGATGTGATGGATCTCAAGGAAGAGCTCGGGGATCTATTGTTTCAAGTGGTATTTCACGCGCAAATCGCCGCTGAAGCGGGCGCATTCGATTTCGAGGCCGTGGCATCGGCCATCTGCGACAAGCTGCTGCGGCGTCACCCGCACGTGTTCGCCGCAGCCGCGGGAGAGGGCGGATCTTTGACCGCGGCCGAACAAGGCGTTGCCTGGGAGGCAAGCAAAGCCCGTGAACGCGGAGCGCGCTCCGGCAGCGCGTTGAGCGGCGTACCGCCGGCGCTGCCCGCGCTGATGCGTGCGCACAAACTCAGCAAACGCGCCGCCCGGGTCGGATTCGATTTCGAGCACGCCAGCCAGACCGCCGACAAGGTGGCCGAGGAGCTTGCCGAGGTGCGCGAGGCCGCCGCCGCGGGCGCGGGTCCCTCGCAGGAGATCTTCGAAGAGATCGGCGACCTGTTGTTTGCCGCCGCCAATTTGGCGCGCAAGCTCGAAGTCGACGCCGAAGCGGCGCTGCGGGCGGCGAACACCAAGTTCGAGCGCCGCTTTCGCGCCATGGAGGCATTGGCCGCGGAGCGGGGCGAGCGGTTCTCGAGTTTGGACCTCGCCGCGCAGGAGAAGCTTTGGCTGGAGGTCAAGCGAGCCGAATAAAGCGCGCGCCCGCACCGAGACGCGCGCTCCGCGATGATCGCGATTGTTACAGGTCGAAGCGGATGCCCTGCGCCAGGGGCAGTTGCTGGCTCCAATTGATGGTCGTCGTCTGGCGCCGCATGTACGCTTTCCAGGAATCCGACCCGGCTTCACGGCCGCCGCCCGTATCCTTCTCGCCGCCGAAAGCGCCGCCGATCTCGGCTCCCGATGTGCCCAGATTCACGTTCGCGATGCCGCAGTCGCTGCCCTCGGCGCTCAAGAATCGCTCGGCCGTTTGCAGGCGATCGGTGAACACCGCCGAGGACAGGCCGTAGGGCACGGAGTTTTGCAAGGCCAACGCCTCCTCGAAGCTCTCGCAGCTCAGCAGATATAGGATCGGCGCGAAGGTCTCGGTATTCACGATGGCCATGCCGGGCGAGGCGCGCACGATCGCGGGCTCGACAAAGTTACCAGGCCTTGCGAGCGCGCTGCCGCCGCACAGCAGTGTGCCGCCCTGCGACTGCGCTGCGGCGATGGCCGCAAGATAGCGCGCGACCGCGCCCGCATCGATCAACGGGCCCATCAAGGTGCCCGGCTCGAGCGGATCGCCGATGCGTATCTGGCCGTAGGCGGCGACCAGGCGGCGCTCGAGTTCCGCCGCCCGCGAATGATGGACCAATACGCGGCGGGTGGTGGTGCAGCGTTGACCCGCGGTGCCCACAGCGCCGAAAACGGTCGCCGGCACCGCCAAATTCATGTTCGCGGTTTCATCGACGATGATCGCGTTGTTGCCGCCGAGCTCGAGCAAGCTCTTGCCGAGCCGTTCGGCGACGCGTACGCCGATCTGCCGTCCGACCTGTGTCGACCCGGTGAACGACACCAGCGCCACACGCCGGTCATCGACGAATCTGCCCGCAAGTTCGGTGCCCGCGTCGATGAATATCTGGAATATGGCCGGCAGCGAATGGCGCTCGAGGACGCGATTGCAAATGTGCTGCACGGCGAGCGAACACAGCGCCGTCTTCGGCGAGGGCTTCCACACCGTGGCGTTGCCGGCGATGGCGGCCAGGAAAGCGTTCCAGGACCACACCGCCACCGGGAAATTGAAGGCGGAGATCACGCCGACCACACCGAGCGGATGCCATTGCTCGTACATGCGGTGCTCGACGCGCTCCGAATGCATCGTCAAACCGTACATCATGCGCGATTGGCCGACGGCGAAATCGGCGATGTCGATCATTTCCTGAACCTCGCCCAGGCCCTCGGCCTTGATCTTGCCGTTTTCCAGGGAAATCAGGGTGCCGAGCGCATCCTTGCGGGCGCGCAGTTCCTCGGTCATCAGGCGAATGGCCTCGCCGCGCTTCGGGGCCGGCACCCGGCGCCACTCGCGCGCGGCCTCGACCGCGGAGCCAAGAACGTGCTCATAGTCCTCGGCGGTTGCGCCGCGGACCCGCGCGAGACATTGCCCGGTCGAGGGATTGATCGACTCGATCAGCGGCCCCGATTGTTGGCCGCTCCAGCCGCGGCTGCCGGACCAGGTCCCGGGGTTGAGGTCGGTCAGTTCGAGGGCGCGCAAAGTCTCGGCAACAATCGTCATGGTTCAATACCGGATTTCGATTTGGGGGCGGCATTGTGTAGCATCTGCGGTCTATGTCCAAATCCACCGCATTGAACAATTGGCACCCGGCCAGTTGGCACAGCCGGGCCGCCGCCCAACAACCCAAGTATGCCGATGCGGCCGCGCTGGAGCGCGCCGTCGCCGCCTTGAGCCGGCTGCCGCCGCTGGTCGTTTCCTGGGAAGTCGAGGCGTTGCGAGCCAAGCTCGCGCTGGCGCAGCGCGGCGAACAGTTTCTGCTGCAGGGCGGCGACTGCGCCGAGAGCTTCGAGGATTGCGAGTCGGACAACATCGCCAGGCGGCTGAAGATCCTGCTGCAGATGAGCCTGGTGCTGCTGCAAGGCTTGAAAAAGCCCATCATTCGAGTGGGCCGGTTCGCGGGCCAGTACGCCAAGCCGCGTTCGGCGGACACCGAAACCCGCGCAGGCGTGACCTTGCCCACCTATCGGGGCGACAACGTCAATCGGCCCGGCTTCAGCGCCGTTGAGCGCGAACCGGACCCCGAACTGTTGTTGCGCGGCTACGAGCGCGCCTCGCTTACCTTGAACTTCGTGCGCGCGCTGATCGACGGCGGCTTTGCCGATCTGCACCATCCGGAATATTGGGATCTCGGCTTCTTGCGCCATGCGGCGCTGCGAGATGCCTATCAAAAAATCGTCGACTCGATCGCCGAGTCGCTCGAGTTCTTCGAGTCGATGAGCGGCTTGCGGGTGCACGCGGCGACCCGCGTCGATTTCTACACCAGTCACGAGGGGCTGCATCTGCTGTCAGAGCAGGCCCAGACGCGCTACATCGAGCGACAGAAAAAATGGTACAACCTGTCGACCCACATGCCGTGGGTCGGCATGCGTACCGCCAACATCGACGGCGCCCACATCGAATATTTTCGCGGCATCGCCAATCCGATCGGAGTCAAGGTCGGCGCGGCGATGAGCGCCGAATGGCTGCAGGAGCTGGTGCAGGTGTTGAACCCGCAGAATCAGCCGGGGCGGCTTACTTTCATCCATCGATTCGGGAACAAGGACATCGAGCAGCGTCTGCCGGAGATGATCGCGGCCGTTCGTGCCACCGGTTCGCAAGTGCTCTGGGTATGCGATCCGATGCACGGCAACACCGAGACCACCGCGGGCGGCCTCAAGACGCGCCGCTTCGACAATATTCTAGGGGAAGTGGAGGCGGCCTTCCGCATTCACGAGGAAGCCGGCTCCACGTTGGGCGGCGTGCACATCGAGCTGACCGGTGATGATGTCACCGAGTGCATCGGCGGTGCGCGGGGTCTCAAGGAGGCCGATTTGGCCCGCGCTTATAAGTCCCCCGTGGACCCCCGTTTGAACGCCGAGCAGGCGCTCGAATTGGCCATGCTGATTGCCCGCCACGCGGGCAGGAAACGGCAGGTCCAAAGGCTTTGAATTCAATTCGATACGGCCGATTGAAAGGGCCAACGAAAATTATAAAAGTGCAATAAAATCAATATATTAATAAGTATTCGAAGAATATTGATTAATAACAATTCGCGGTTTTTCAAAACTCAGGTTGCCTCGAGCGCCGCAGGTGCTATTCTGGCTCGCAAACCTTTCCGGCCCCGTTGAGAACAGAGCTCCCTTAAGTCGGCGGCCGGGTTCCGTTGACCAAACCTCTGATCGGACCGCTTAAGTTTTTCGCTGTGTTACGTGGAATCTTTTTGACCGAGGCGGTCCAAGGTAACGTGGACGGCACAGCCGGTCACGCGCCGGTTCAGACAGTTGCGAAGGTTGGGTTGCGCTCGGGTTAGTCCAAATGCCAGGCGCGATCGACGGCGGGCTACGCGGAGATCCGCGTAGCCCGTTTTTTAAAGCCTTCGGCGCACGCCGCCGCTGCTTGCCGGACCTTTCGTTACATGAACAGCATCTTCGATCCCAATTGCCGCCGATGCCCACGGCTTGCGGCGCATCTCGATCTGGTGCGCCATCAGCAGCCGGATTACTTTGGCAGGCCGGTGCCGCGGTTCGGCGACCCGGGCGCCCGGTTGCTGATAGTCGGACTCGCTCCGGGAATGCACGGGGCCAATCGCACCGGACGGCCGTTCACCGGCGATCACGCCGGAATTCTCTTGTACGCGACCTTGTTCAAATTCGGCCTGGCAACCGCTCCCGCATCGAGCGCCGCCGACGACGGTCTTACACTCAAGGATGCCTGCATCACGAACGCCGTGAAATGCCTGCCGCCGGGGAACAAGCCGTTGCCGCTGGAAATAAAGGTTTGCAATGCGTTTCTGCGGGCGGAGCTGGCGCAAAGCCCGAACGTGCGCGTTATTCTTGCACTGGGTACCATCGCACATGCGGCGGTGCTGCGCGCCTTGGATCTGCGCGCCGGCCAATTCCGGTTCGCACACGCGGCGGAACATACCTTGGGCGGAGGACGGGTGTTGCTGAATTCCTATCACTGCAGCCGCTACAACACCCAGACGCGCCGGCTTACCGCCGCCATGTTCGAAGCCATCATCGAAAGGGCTTTGGCGCTCCGTGACGCCTGAGGCATGCGAGGGGATGCCGGGCGCGCCGCAGGCACAGGCACCCGTGGTGAAATTCGACGCAAAATCCTTCGTCGACGCGCTGCCGAACCGCCCCGGCGTCTACCGCATGCTGGGCGCGCAGGGCGAGATTCTCTACGTGGGCAAGGCGCGCACCCTGAAGAGCCGGGTGGCTTGCTACTTTCAGCCGAGCAACGTGCAGCCGAAAGTGCAAGCGCTGATCGCCAAAACCACGAATATGGAAGTCACCATCACCAACTCGGATACCGAGGCGTTGCTGCTCGAGTTCAATCTCATCAAAACGCATCGGCCGCGCTTCAATGTGGTGCTGCGCGACGACAAGAGTTTTCCGTTCCTGCATTTCGACACCTCTCACGAGTTTCCGCGACTCAGTTTTTACCGCGGTTCGCGCAAGGAAGCCGGGCGCTTTTTCGGTCCGTACCCCTCCGCCGGTGCGGTGCGGGAGAGTTTGCAGCAGCTGCAGAAATTATTTCGCCTGCGCAACTGCGACGACTTGTATTTCGCCAACCGTTCGAGACCCTGCCTGCAGTATCAGATCGAGCGCTGTACGGCGCCCTGCGTCGGGCTCATCGCCAAGGAGCAGTACGCCCGCGACGTGAACGCGGCGATCAAGGTGCTGGAAGGGCGCAACGATGAGGTGCAGAAGGAGCTCGGCCGGCGCATGGAACTCGCCGCCGAACGATTGAACTTCGAGGAGGCCGCGCGATTGCGCGACCAGCTGGCGAATCTCAAAGCCATGCAGGCGCAGCAAATCGTCACGGCCGACATCGATCACGACGCCGACGTGATCGCGATCGCGGGCGGCAGCGGAGAATACTGCATTGCGCTGATGTTCGTGCGCGGCGGGCGCAGCTTGGGTAGCACCACTTTTTTTCCGAAAGCGCCGTTGGCGGAATTGCCCGAAGTGCTGGCCGCATTCGTCGCCCAGTACTATCTGGAACGCGAATCCCCTGCGGAGATCATCGTCGAGAGCGACTTCGAGGGGATGCAGGTGCTCGAGGCGACGCTCACCGAGCGGGCATCCCACAAGGTGCGCATCACTTCCTCGGTGCGCGGGATTCGCGCGCGTTGGCTGGAGATGGTGCGCAACAACGCCGAGCAAGCGCTGAAGATGCGCGGACTCGCCCGCGCCAACTTAGAATCGAGCCTGGAGGAATTGGCGCAAGCGCTCGGCCTCGCGCAAACGCCGGGGCGCATCGAATGTTTCGATATCAGCCACACCGGCGGCACCGATACGGTGGCTTCCTGCGTGGTGTTCGGCGGGGAAGGGCCCGTGAAGAGCGACTACCGGCGCTTCAATATTGCGGGCATACAGCCGGGCGATGACTATGCCGCGATGTACCAGGCGCTGACGCGGCGCTACAAGCGCGTGCGCGACGGCGAACTCGCCGCTCCCGACATGTTGTTGATCGACGGCGGCAAAGGGCAGCTGGCCGAAGCCGACAGGGCGCTTCGAGAGCTCGGTGTCGGGGGAATCACGCTGATCGGGGTCGCGAAGGGCGCCGACCGGCGCCCCGGCCAAGAGCAGTTGTTTCTGTTGGGCCGGGACACGCCGATTCTGTTGCCGCCGGACTCCCATGCCCTGCATCTGATTCAGCGCGTGCGCGACGAGGCGCATCGATTTGCGATCGCGGGACACCGGCGAAAGCGGGCTAAACGCCACAGTCAGTCTATACTCGAAACCATTCCGGGTTTGGGCCCGGTGAAGCGACGCGAGCTGCTGAAGCAATTCGGTGGCTTGCAGGGGATTTTGCGTGCCGGTATCGACGATTTCGCACAAATACGCGGCCTCGGGCGCAGTCTCGCCGAGGTAATTTATGAACACCTCCACCCCGGGCAGTGAAGGCCATTCGCATTGGAATCTGCCGAATACGCTGACTTGGATGCGTATTCTGATGATTCCGGCGATTCTGGTGCTGTTCAATATGCCGTATTGGTGGAAGGATCCCGCGGCCTGCGCCGCGTTCGCCCTGGCCGGCATCACTGACAGTCTGGACGGCTATTACGCGCGCAAGTGGGGCCAAACCTCGCGCCTCGGCGCGTTTTTGGATCCGGTCGCCGACAAGCTGATCGTGGCGGCGGCACTGGTGCTGATCGTCAGC
The DNA here is from genome assembly GCA_036743675.1 of Steroidobacteraceae bacterium. Taxonomy (GTDB): domain Bacteria; phylum Pseudomonadota; class Gammaproteobacteria; order Steroidobacterales; family Steroidobacteraceae; genus Bog-1198. The sequence continues at coordinate 542 of DAINPA010000024.1, read as the reverse complement.
AAGGATCCGCGCTGGTTCGTGGTGATCGCCGCCATCGTCATCATCGGCCGCGAGATCGCGGTTTCGGCGCTGCGCGAATGGATGGCGGAAATCGGCGCGCGCGGCCGCATCAAGGTCTCCATTTGGGGGAAATACAAGACCATCATGCAAATCGTCGGACTTTCCCTGCTGCTGTATCGGCGCGATCTTTTCGGGATTCCGATTTACAAACTCGGATTGGTTTTGACGGGCGTCGCCGCGGTGCTGACCTTGTGGTCGATGATTCTGTACCTGCGGCTGGCTTGGCCGGAGCTACGCGGCAGCGCGCAGCTTTGAGGGCCGGCCGGCGCGGCGGCTGCGGCGCGGGCCGGGCGGGTGCGGCCGGTGTGGCGGAATTCCACTTAAGTTCAAGACCTTAGCGGCCTCGCCTGGCGTGTTGACCTTGACTCTGTGTAGTGCGGCCCTACAATTGCCCGGCTGTCGAGTGCGGGAATAGCTCAGTTGGTAGAGCGCAACCTTGCCAAGGTTGAGGTCGCGAGTTCGAGCCTCGTTTCCCGCTCCAG
>DAINPA010000023.1:0-25470 GCA_036743675.1 Steroidobacteraceae bacterium | reverse complement strand
TGCACCACCACCCGGGTGCCCCGGCCTTGGGCGCCCGCGCCGATGGCCAGCGTCGCGCCGTAAATGCGCGCGATCTCCTCGACGATCGCCAGGCCCAATCCGCTGCCATGGCCCCGTGAATTGGGCAGCCGATAGAATCTCTGCTTGACCCGCTCACGCTCGTTCTCCGGGATGCCCGGCCCCGTGTCCTCGACCGCGACATAGGGTTTGCCGGCGAGAGCCCCCGCGCTGACCGTGACCGTACCTCCCTCGGGAGTGTACTTGAGCGCATTGTCCACGAGATTGCTCAGCAGGTCATCGAGCAGCGAAGGATCGGCCAGAATCGATACCGGCTGCGCCTCGACCCCCAGATCGATGTTCGACTGCAGGGCACGATCGAAGAATTTGGCCGCCACCTCGCCGGCGATCGCGTTCAATCCCACCGGACGGTTCTTGGCGGCGATATTCACCGCCGGATCGGCACGCGCCAGGGTGAGCAGCTGATTGGCCGAATGCGCCAATTGCCGGATGCCCTCCTGCAGCGTCGACAAGCGATGCTTGATGGGCGCCGCGGCAGGTTCCGCCGCCAGCAACTCCAACTGTGCCTGCATGCCGGTGATGGGCGTGCGCAATTGATGAGCGGTATTGGCGATGAATTGCTGCTGCGACTGCACCGAGGTCTTCAGCATCAGGAACAGGCGATTGAGTGTGACCACGACCGGGGCGATTTCGCGCGGCACCGAGACCTCGTCGATGGGGCGCAAATCGAGCGCCGAGCGCCGCGCGATCTCATCGCGCAGCCGTTTGACCGGACGCAGCCCGATTTGAATGCCGACCCACACCAGCACCAGGGTGATGTCCAGTTGCACGAAGTCCCACAGCAGGGTGCTCATGAAGCCGAAGCGTGCGGCCGGCTCGCTGGTGGCTTTCAAATCCGCCACCGTGAGGATGATGAGGCCGGCGCGGGTGTCGAATCGGGTCACGAGCGTGCGCACGCTGCGTCGATCGACCTGGGCCATCGCAAAAATTTCCGCGGCGGCGTCGGTCAACGCGATCGCCGGCAGGCGCGCGTCGCCGAGCAGCCGCCGCCCCTGGAGGTCGCGAAAGACGTAGGCGACGGAGTCGGGGGCGGGCAGGGGCGGCTTGCGGTTCGGATCGGTATCGAGGGTAAGCGGATCACTCTCGGTTTGCAGGCGAGCCATCAGGGCGTTTGCGGCTTCCTTCAGCCGCCGATCGCTGCTGATCACCCCGGGAGCGACGCTGTTGAAATAGTGTACCAGCGCGCCGCACAGCGCCAGCAGCATGAGCGGCACCGCCAGCCACAGCACCAACTGGCGGCTGATGGACGAACTCACGCGGATTTCGCTTCTTCCAGCCGATAACCCAAGCCGCGCAAGCTGCGGATCAGCGCGGCATTGCCGAGCTTGGCCCGCAATCGCGATACGTGCACCTCGACGGCATTGGCGCTGAGATCGTGCTGCGGACTGGCCAGCGCTTGCTGGACCCGCTCCTTGGAGACGATTTGACCGGTGCGGCGCACCAGGCATTCGAGGACCAGCCATTCACGCGCCGTCAGGTCGATTTCGACGTCATCGATGCGAAGCCGCCGGCCCGCGATGTCGACGCTCATGCGATTAAGTTTGATGATGCCGTCGAGCGCGCCGCTCGAGCGGCGCATCAATGCGCGGCAGCGCGCGGCGAGTTCCGCCGGTTCGAACGGCTTGCTCAAGAAATCGTCGGCGCCGATATCGAGCGCCTTGACTTTATCGGAAAGCGTGCAGCGCGCGGTCAGCATGAGCGTCGGTATGGTATTGCCGGCGGTGCGCAGACGGCGCACCAGCGTCAAACCATCGGTGCCCGGCAGCCCGACGTCGACGACCGCGAGCGCGAATTCCTCGTCCGCGAGCGCCGAGAGCGCCGCCTCGGCGCTCGCCACGCGATGCACGGAATAATTGGCCGCCGACAATCCACGGGTGATGGCGTCGGCGACGATATCGTCATCTTCGATGACTAAGAGCCGCATACGGCCGGCCGCCGTGAGTGAGCGAGGGTTTGGTGCGCCGAGCGCACTACAATTCGCCGTCGTCACGCGCGGAATCGCGCGGTTCGCCGGGTTCACCGGCGAATCGCGCGCGTCGGGGCGGAACCAAGGCGCGAAATTTGGCTTCGTAGGCTTTGCCAAACGCCTCCGTAAACAGGTGCGGGAAGCCCTCCGCCGGACGCTGCGCCAGGGCGCCGAACATCTCCGCATATAGATCCCAGTACCTGGCCTTGTTCTGGGTTCCGAAAACGCCGCGCTTGGTGGCGCGCTCGAAGCGCTCTTCGAGCTCCTTCGGGTCGACGCGCCCGAGGAACTCCTCGAATGCGGCGCGCATGGCCGTCATCGAGGCGACGCTTTGGGCCTTCAATTCGCGAAAGTTCTCGCGAATCGCCTCGACCGAGCCGGCGCGGGTCGACACGGTGGTCAACAGGCGCACCAAGGCTTCGTCGACGCCCTGCGACAGGTTCAGGGGCGATTGCGGGCCGTTATTGGGCGGGGTCGGAATCCGAAAGCGGTTGCGAAAATCGTTGCGGCCCTGATTGAGATCCATGAGTCCGAGCACCGCCTCGCGCAGCAACTGGCCGGCCAGCTGCAGCGCGTTGTTGCGCGCGTCGGGCGTGATCGTGCGCGGATCGACACCCGCGCCGCGGCAGAACGCGGCCAGCCCCAGATCGAAATCGCCCTCGTAGAGCGCCGGACCCTGCGAGCGAAGCAACGGCGCCAGCTCGGCGTTCGTCTTGCCCTCCACTTTCAACGGCCGGGTCATCATGTGCCAGGGAGTGGGCGCATTCGCCGGTTGCGCATTGGCGTCGTGATCCGCAGCGACGGCCTGCCCGTAGGCATTGCGCGGGCGAATCCCGGTATCGACCGCCAATTGATCGCTGGGCTCGAGCAGCTGGCTGAGATCGAGGTCGGCGCCCAGATCGTTGGCCGTGGATTTCTTGACCGCCGCGCAGGGCGATTGTCCGTCGTAGGCGACAACGGCATCCGAGTCGGGCGGGAAGTCCGTGCCCTTGTCGATACTGACCAGCATTTCGTACTCGCCGAGCTGGACGTAGTCGCCCTCTTTCAGTACGTAGTCGTGGTACTTGCCCAGGGGCACTTGCGAGCCGTTGACGTAGGTGCCGTTCGAACTGGTGTCGACCAGCACGTAGGATCCGGCCCTAAAATCGATGCGCACGTGTTTTCCCGAAAGGTAACGCTCCGGGTCGGGTAGAATCCAGGCATTGTCGGTGCCGCGCCCGATGGTGCCGCCGTGCACGCCGAAGACTTTGGTGGAGTGCTGCCCGAGCCGGATTGCATGCTCGCTGACAACGCTTAAGCGCAAGGTCATGGTCGCTCCCTCCAACAGGTCTCAAGGATTGCGCTAAGTGCCCGTATAATATGGTGAAATGCTAACAACGCTTGGAGCCTTCTAAATGGCCGCGAGTCACATTTTCAAAGTTCTGTTCGTGAATCAAGGCAAGATCTATGAGATCTACGCCCGCAAAGTCAGTCACGGTAGCCTATTCGGCTTCATCGAGGTCGAGGAATTGGTGTTCGGCGAACGCTCGAGCGTGGTGGTGGACCCCACGGAGGAGAAGATAAAGGCCGAATTCAACGAAGTAAAGCGCACCTACCTGCCCCTGCATTCGGTGTTGCGGATCGACGAAGTCAAAAAACACGGCCAAGCCAAGATCGTGGCCCTCGAGGGCTCGAACGTGTCTCAGTTCCCGGTCCCCCTGTATACGCCGGGCGGGGATTCGAACGCCCGCAAATAAGGCAGCGCCCGCAAATCGATTTGGCCCGCGTCGATCGGGTTATGAGCGCAGCGGCGTCGGTGCGGGGACCGTAAGATTGAAGTCTGTTAGAATTTTGTATGTTTAGTTTGCTCGGCGCGCCCGCGCTGTCGCAATTCCGGCTCGATAAACTGCTGCAGTCGCTGCAGGGAAGGGACTCGCGCGTTCGGGCGGTATCCTCCCGTCTGATCCATTTCGTCGACTCCAGCGTGCCGATCGACGAATCCCAGCTCGAATTGCTCGGCAAATTGCTCACCTACGGGCCGCGCGCGCAACTACAGGCGGAGCGCGGGCAGCGATTGCTCGTCACGCCGCGCTTGGGCACCGTGTCCTCCTGGTCGAGCAAGGCAACCGACATCGCTCACGTATGCGGTCTAGTGGGCGTGCGCCGGCTGGAGCGCGGGACGTTGTATTTCATCGACGCCGCGGCCGCGCTCGGCACCGAGGAGCTGCGCGATCTCGGGGCGCTGCTGCACGATCGCATGACCGAATCGCTGATGCTCGACACGCAGGACCCGGCGGAACTGTTTCAGGCGGCCGAGCCGCGTCCGCTGCGCAGCGTGAGCCTCGGTGCGGATGGGCATGCCGCTCTCGAGCGCGCGAATGCCGACTGGGGCCTCGCCCTGTCGAGCGAGGAGATCGATTATCTGGTACGGGCGTTCGGCGCACTCGGCCGCGATCCGAGCGACGTGGAATTGATGATGTTCGCGCAAGCGAATTCCGAGCACTGCCGCCATAAGATATTCAACGCGCAGTTCATCGTGGACGGCGCCAAGAGCCCCATGTCGCTGTTCGCGATGATTCGCGCCACCTACGAGGCCAATTCCGCGGGCGTGCTGTCCGCCTATCGCGACAACGCGGCGGTGATCGAGGGATCGCATGCGGCGCGGTTCTTCCCGGATCCGGCGACGCAACGCTACTCAAGCGTCAGCGAGCCGGTCGACATCCTGATGAAGGTGGAAACCCATAACCACCCCACCGCCATTTCGCCCTTCGCCGGCGCGGCCACCGGCTCGGGCGGCGAGATTCGCGACGAGGGCGCCACCGGCTTGGGCGCCAAACCGAAGGCCGGTTTGACGGGATTTTCGGTGTCGAATTTGCGAATACCGGGCATGGTGCAGCCGTGGGAGTGGGATTTCGGCAAGCCGGAGCGGATCGCCTCGGCGCTCGAGATCATGATCGTCGCCCCGTTGGGGGCTGCGGCCTTCAACAACGAATTCGGCCGCCCGGCCACCTGCGGTTATTTCCGCACCTTCGAGCAGCGGTCGGGCGCCGCCGATCGCCTGGTGGTTCGCGGCTATCACAAGCCCATCATGATTGCCGGCGGACTCGGCAATGTGCGCCGCGGCGATGTCGAAAAGCGCGAAGTCGTGGTCGGCGCGCCGCTGGTGGTGCTCGGCGGGCCCTGCATGCTGATCGGTTTGGGCGGCGGCGCCGCCTCCTCGGTCGGCAGCGGACAGAGTTCTTCGGATCTTGATTTTGCGTCGGTGCAGCGCGCCAATGCGGAAATGCAGCGCCGCGCTCAAGAGGTCATCGACCGCTGTTGCGCGCAGGGCGCCGCGAATCCGATTCTGCTGATACACGATGTCGGCGCCGGCGGGTTGTCGAATGCGCTGCCCGAAGCCATCGCGCACAGCCGGCGCGGCGGCCGGATCGATCTGCGCAAGATCCCGAGCGCCGAATCTGGCCTCTCGCCGATGGAGATCTGGTGCAATGAAGCGCAGGAGCGCTATGTCCTCGCGCTCGCTCCGGGAAGCGTCGGGCGTTTCGCCGCCTTGTGCGAGCGCGAGCGCTGTCCCTTTGCGGTGGTGGGCGAGATCACCGGCGACGGACGCATCCGCGTGGTCGATCCGTTGTTGTCGACCACGCCGGTCGACATGCCGGTCGAGGTGCTGCTCGGCAAGGCGCCGCGCATGACGCGCAACGTGCGCACCGCCCCGAAGGGGCGCCGAGCGCTGTCGACGGCCGGCGCAACCATCGCCGATTCGCTCGATCGCCTGTTGTGCCTGCCGACGATCGCCGACAAGTCGTTTCTGATCACCATCGGCGACCGCACAGTCGGCGGCCTGATCAGCCGCGATCAGTTCGTGGGTCCTTGGCAGGTGCCGGTCTCTGACGTCGCGGTCAGCTTGAGCGGCTTCGAGGGCTATAGCGGCGAAGCCATGGCGATGGGGGAGCGCGCACCGGTGGCGCTGCTGAATGCACCGGCCTCCGGCCGCCTCGCCGTCGGGGAGGCGATTACCAATATCGCCGCGGCCGATGTCCGCAACCTCACCGACATACGCCTGTCGGCGAACTGGATGGCCGCATGCGGCGAGCCGGGCGAGGATGCGGACTTGCATGCCACGGTGCGTGCGGTCAGCCTGGAGTTGTGCGCCAAACTCGGCATCACGATTCCGGTGGGCAAGGATTCGCTGTCGATGCGCACCGCGTGGACCGATGCGCACGGCGCGCACTCGGTCATCGCGCCGTTGTCGCTGGTGATCTCGGCGTTCGCTCCGGTCGCGGACGCGCGCCGAACGCTGACCGCGGAACTCGATTTGTCGCAGCCATCGCGCCTGCTGCTGATCGACCTGGGCGCCGGCAAGAATCGTTTGGGCGGATCGTGCTGGGCGCAGGTGTTCGAGTCGACCGGCGGCGAACCGGCCGATCTCGACGATCCGGCCCTGCTGCGCAATTTCTTTGCGGCCGTGCGCCAACTGAAGGATCGGGAATTATTGCTTGCCTATCACGACCGTTCCGACGGTGGGCTGCTGGTGACGCTGCTGGAAATGGCCTTTGCCGCGCATTGCGGGCTTGAAATCGCCTTGGGTGCCCACGCGGATTCGATCGCCGCCTGTTTTGCCGAAGAACTCGGAGCGGTAGTGCAAATTCCGGCGGCGCGTGTGCCGGAGGCACGCCTGGTACTCGAAGATCACGGAATGGGTGCGCGCAGCGCGGATATTGGCGAACCCGTGGCCGGCAGCGCGGTCAGCGTGAGCATCGATGGGCGGGCGGCGTATTCGGCTTCGCGCATCGATCTTCACCGCCGCTGGAGCGAGGTGTCGTATCGCATGCAGGCGTTGCGTGACAATCCGCAATGCGCCCGCGAAGAGTATTCCCGTCTGTTGGACGAGCTTGACCCGGGTTTACACGCCGCCTTGAGCTTCGATCCGGCAGAGGACGTCGCGGCTCCGTACATTGCGAGCGGCGCTCGACCCGCGATCGCAGTGCTGCGCGAACAGGGGGTCAACAGCCAATCGGAAATGGCCGCGGTGTTTACGCGCGCCGGCTTCGACGCTTATGACGTGCACATGACCGATGTTTTTGCGCGTCGCGCACGCTTGTCGCGGTTCCACGGCCTGGTGGCCTGCGGCGGCTTTTCCTACGGGGACGTGCTCGGGGCGGGCGCGGGTTGGGCCAAATCGATTCTGTTCAATGCGCTGGCCCGCGACGAGTTCGCCGCCTTCTTCGAGCGCGACGGCAGCTTCACCCTGGGCGTGTGCAACGGCTGCCAAATGCTGTCGGTGCTCTGCGAGTTGATCCCCGGCGCCGAGAATTGGCCGCGCTTCGTGCGCAACCGCTCCGAACAATACGAGGCGCGTTTTTCCCTGGTGCAGGTGCCGCGTTCGAATTCCGTGCTGCTCACCGGCATGCACGGCTCGGTGCTGCCGATCGCGGTGGCGCACGGCGAGGGCTTCGCGGAATTCGGCAGCGGCGCGGCTCCCGCCAAGCTGCTCGCGGAGGGCAGGATAAGCTTGCAGTTCGTCGATAACCGCGACCAACCGACTGAGCAATATCCCTGCAACCCGAACGGTTCGCCGCTCGGGGTCGCCGGGCTGTGCAGCGCCGACGGCCGCGTCACCGCGATCATGCCGCATCCCGAACGGGTGTTTCGCGCGGTGCAAAATTCTTGGGCGCCCAAGGGCTGGGGCGAAGACGGCGGTTGGATGCGCCTGTTCCGCAATGCGCGGAAGTTCCTCGGCTGAGAGGCCAGCCGAAGCGGCCGCGCTCGGCTAGGCGGCTGTGCTGTTAAGCGGCTGCGGTCACGAGGCCGTCTCGATCTGAGTCATCTGCGTCGGCGCCACGAATTTTCGAAACTTCATCGCCTGCAACAGCCGCGCCTTGCGCACGAAGGTTTGATACAAGAGGTCGCGCATGACTTCGAGCAGGATATCGCCGCGTTCGGCATCGAGCAGCGGCTGATTCGGCCACGGATCGCTGTCGCTGCCGAACAGCACGCTGCGCAATGAGGCAAAGGTGTCGTCATCGAGTTCGGCGAGCGTGCGAATCTCCTGCAGCGCATCGAACAGTTCCAGCTTGCCGCGCTCGCCGAGCTCACGGAACAGCGACTGCGCGGTGCGCCGGCTCATCGACCCGAAGGCGTTGTAGCAGCCGGCCGTGTAACAGCCGAGCGCTTCCTTGAACAGGACTTCGGCTTCCGCCGGCAGGTAGCTCAGCGGAAAATTTTCCCGCGCCCGCTCGACTTCCAGGTAGTTCGGGGCGAGCTCGATGCGCATGCCGCCATAGCTTTTCACGAAGAACTTGAGGAATACGGGCTCGCCGCAGGCATCGCACGCAAAAACGATGCCGATCTGCTTCGGTTTGCGCCGGCTGAGATCCTCGAATTTAGGCACTGCGACCGGGCTCAGATGCGTCAGGGTCTGGCAATGCGGGCAGGTCAATGCGATGCCCTGGCATTCGAAATCCAATTCATCGTGCGGTGTGATGTAAATACTCATGTTTCTCAACCCGTCAACGGTTTGTAACGAATTCGGTGCGGTTGCGAGGCGTCCTCGCCCTTGCGCCGCTTGTGGTCTTCAACATATTCCTGATAGTTGCCCTCGAACCATATTACTTGCGAGTCGCCCTCGAAAGCCAGTATGTGGGTTGCAATTCGGTCGAGGAACCAGCGGTCGTGCGAGATGACCACCGTGCAGCCGGGAAAGGCCACCAGCGCCTCCTCGAGCGCGCGCAGCGTTTCGATGTCCAGGTCGTTGGTGGGCTCGTCCAGGAGCAGCACGTTGCCGCCGGATTTCAGCACTTTCGCCAAATGCACCCGATTGCGCTCGCCGCCGGAAAGGTCGCCGATGAATTGCTGCTGCTGCGCACCTTTGAAGTTGAAGCGCCCGACGTAGCCGCGCGAGGAGGTCTCGTAGTTTCCGACCTTGATCAGGTCGAGTCCGCCGGAGATTTCCTGCCACACGGTATTCTTGCCGTTGAGCGACTGGCGCGACTGGTCGACGTAGGCGAGTTTGACGGTGGGTCCGACGCGAATCTCGCCCGCGTCGGGCTGTTCCATGCCGGCCAGCATGCGGAACAGCGTGGTTTTGCCCGCGCCGTTGGGGCCGATGATGCCCACGATGCCGCCGGGGGGCAGGCGGAAGCTCAAGCTCTCGACGAGCAGTCGGTCGCCAAAGCCCTTGCGCACGCCCGCGCATTCGATCACCAGATCGCCGAGCCGCTCGCCCGGAGGGATGTAGATTTCGTTGGTTTCATTGCGCTTCTGGAACTCCTGGGAAGCGAGCTCCTCGTAGCGCTGCAAGCGGGCCTTGGATTTCGCCTGTCGCGCCTTCGGGTTGGTTCGAACCCATTCGAGCTCGCGCTTGAGAGTCTTGGCAAGCGCATCCTGCTGATGCTGTTCCTGCGCAAGCCGCTGGCTCTTTTGCTCGAGCCAGGACGAGTAATTGCCTTCCCAGGGGATTCCGTGGCCTCGATCCAGCTCGAGAATCCATTTGGCCACATTGTCGAGAAAGTACCGATCGTGGGTAACGGCGACGACCGTGCTCGGGTACTCCTCGAGAAAATGCTCCAGCCAGGCGACCGATTCCGCGTCCAGGTGGTTGGTCGGCTCGTCGAGGAGCAACATGTCGGGTTTCGACAGCAGCAGGCGGCACAGCGCCACGCGCCGCTTTTCGCCGCCGGACAGCCTGCCGACGAGGACATCCCAGGGCGGCAGGCGCAGCGCGTCCGCCGCGATTTCGAGCTTGCGCTCGAGCTCCCAACCGCCGACCGCATCGATCTTGTCCTGCAATTTCGCCTGATCTTCGAGGGCCTTGTTCATTTCCTCGTCCGACATCGGCTCCGCAAAGCGATCGCTGATCGCGTTGAAGCGATCGATCAGGCTCTGCACATCGCCCACGCCTTCGCCGACCACCTGGCGCACCGTCTTGGCCTCGTCGAGCAACGGCTCTTGCGGCAGGTAACCGACCTTGATGCCGGGTTGCGGGCGGGCTTCACCCTCGATTTCCTTGTCCGCCCCCGCCATAATCTTCAGCAGGGTGGACTTACCCGAGCCGTTGAGGCCAAGCACCCCGATCTTCGCGCCGGGGAAGAAACTCAAAGTGATATCGCGCAAAATCACGCGCTTGGGCGGCACAACTTTGCCAACCCGGTTCATGGTGTAGATGAACTGAGCCATGTATTACCTATGTTGAAATACTGTGTAGCGGGGGGAACTTGCGAATTATCCGCGCGACCAGGGTACTTGTCACGGCGATTAGGGCCCCGCCAGGCCGCCGGTGCGATGGCCCGGTTACTAGGGAACCCCAGGCGCATCGGCTACAATTAAAGGCTGTCCACCGCGAGGTCCTCTCATGTTCAATGCCAATATGACGATTGCCGGTTTCGATCCAGAACTCGCGCAGGCGATAGCCGGCGAGCGCAAACGTCAAGAAGACCACATCGAGCTGATTGCGTCGGAAAACTACGCCAGCCCGCGGGTGCTCGAGGCGCAGGGCTCGGTGCTCACCAACAAGTACGCGGAAGGATATCCCGGCAAGCGCTACTACGGCGGCTGCGAATACGTCGACATTGCGGAAACCTTGGCGATAGAGCGCGCCAAAAAATTGTTCGGCGCCGCCTACGCGAACGTACAGCCGCATTCGGGCTCGCAAGCGAACGCGGCGGTGTATCTGGCGCTGCTCAATCCCGGCGATGCGATTCTCGGCATGAGCCTGGACCATGGCGGACACTTGACCCACGGCGCCAAAGTCAATTTTTCCGGCAAATTGTTCAAGGCTGCGCAGTATGGAATCAAGCCCGACACGGGCGAGATCGACTATGACCAGGTGGAGCGGCTGGCGCGGGAGCATCGGCCCAAGATGGTCGTGGCCGGCTTTTCGGCGTATTCGCGCGTCATCGATTGGGCGCGGTTTCGCGCGATCGCCGAGTCCGTGGGTGCGTATTTCTTTGTGGACATGGCGCACGTCGCAGGGCTGGTCGCAGCCGGGGTGTATCCGAATCCTCTGCCGTTCGCCGACGTGGTGACGACCACGACGCACAAGACCTTGCGCGGTCCGCGCGGCGGATTGATTTTGGCCGGCGCGAACGAGGAGTTGCACAAGAAGTTCAATTCCATGGTATTCCCGGGAACCCAGGGCGGCCCGCTGATGCACGTCATCGCCGCCAAGGCGGTGGCGTTTTACGAGGCGCTGCAGCCCGAATTCAAGCAATATTCCGCGCAAGTCATCGCCAATGCGCGTGCCATGACGCGGATTCTGCAGCGGCGCGGCTACAAGATCGTATCGGGAGGCACCGACAATCATCTGTTTCTGCTCGATTTGATCGATAAGAACATCACCGGCAAGGATGCCGACGCGTCCCTGGGCCGCGCCCACATGACCGTCAACAAGAATGCGGTACCCAATGATCCACGCCCACCGGCCGTGACCAGCGGTCTTAGGATCGGCACGCCGGCGGTGACCACGCGCGGATTCAAGGAGCCCGAAGCGGAACAGTTATCCAACTGGATCGCCGACGTGCTCGATCATATGGGCGATGAGTCCGCGGTGGAGCGGGTACGCGACCAGGTGATGGCACTGTGCCGGCGATTCCCCGTCTATGGCTGATGACGAGCGGGTACGCAGCGAGACCGCCCCATGCACTGCCCATTTTGCGGTCATACGGAGACCAAGGTCATCGACTCGCGCTTGGCCGGCGAAGGGCGGCAAATCCGCCGCCGCCGCGAGTGTCTCGAATGTGCGGAGCGCTTCACGACCTTCGAGGCGGCGGAGCTGCTGCTGCCCACCGTAATCAAGGGAGATCGCAGCCGCGAGCCCTTCGACGAGAATAAGCTTCTATCCGGAATGCTAAAGGCGCTGGAGAAGCGGCCGGTGAGCCGCGAATCGATCGAAGCGGCGGCGGCGCGGATTTGCCACAAATTACGCAGCCTGGGCGAGCGCGAGATCGCCTCGCGCGCGGTCGGTGAAATGGTCATGGAGGAGCTGCGGCACTTGGACGAGGTCGGCTACGTCAGGTTCGCGTCCGTTTACCGCAGCTTTCAGGATGTCGAGGCGTTCCGCACGGAAATCGATCTATTGCGCCGACATCGCCGACGCCGCGACACCAACAAGGATCAATTGCCGCTCCTGCCGGGCGATGAACCCAGCGGCGCGGGCAAATGACCCCGGCGACCGGCGCGGAGGCGATCAGCGCGCAGGACCGGGCCCACCTGGCGCGGGCGCTCGAGTTCGCCGCACGCGGCTTGTACACCACCGATCCGAATCCGCGTGTCGGCTGCGTCTTGGTGCGCGGCGGCGCGATTCTCGCCGAGGGTTGGCATGAGCGCGCGGGAAAAGCGCATGCGGAGGTTGCCGCGCTACGCGCGGCGGGCGCAGGCGCCGCAGGCGCCACCGCCTACGTCACGCTCGAGCCGTGCAGTCACACCGGCCGTACGCCGCCGTGCGCGGATGCGCTGATCGCGGCGGGTATTCGCCGCGTGGTGTGCTGTTCGGCAGATCCGAATCCGAAAGTGGCGGGCGACGGCATCAAGCGCCTCGAGGCCGCCGGAATCAGCGTCTCGGTCGGGGCGCTGGCCGGCGAAACACGCGCACTCAACCCCGGCTATTTTTCGCGCTTCGAGCGCGGCCGGCCGCTGATCCGTCTCAAGCTCGCCATGAGCCTCGATGCGCGCACCGCGCCCGCTCACGGGGGCAGAATGTGGATCAGCGGCGAGGAGTCGCGCGCCGACGTGCAAAAGTGGCGTGCCCGCAGCTCCGCGATTCTGACCGGCGCGGGTACGGTGCGTGCGGACGATCCGCGCCTTGATGTGCGCTGGAACTACGGCCCATGGGTCAGGCAGCCGTTGCGTGTGGTGCTCGATCCCGCGCAGTCATGCGCGCCAAGCGCGAAAATCTTCGCCGGCGGCGGCGCGCTGGTGTTCATCGCGGCGGATGTTGCGCATAGTCCCGCTGCGCAACCGCCCGCGCTTGCCGGAGCGCCGCCCTTGAGTGTTGAGCCCGTGCCGGCGGCGGGGCGCGGATTGGACTTGACGGCCGTCATCGAGCGCTTGACGCTGCGCGAGGTCAACGAACTTTGGGTGGAGTGCGGGCCGCGGCTGGCGGCGGCGTTCCTCGAGGCGAACCTGGTCGACGAGCTGATCCTATACGTCGCGCCGATCCTGCTGGGCGCGGATGCACAGCCGCTGACCGCCTGGAGCGGTCTCGCGGCGAAGGGTGTCCTGCCCTCATTTGACTACGCGAACGTGGAACGCGTGGGTGCCGACCTGCGGCTCATACTGACACCCCGCATTGCGATGCCGAAGGAGCATTGAGAATGTTTACCGGGATAATTGTCGGCACCGGCCGCCTGGTCGCGACGGTCGAGAAGGGCGGTGACCTGGAGTTGGCCGTCGACGCGGCGGCGCTCGGGGCCGGACGCCTGGCGGTGGGCGACAGTGTGAGCATCGAGGGCGTCTGTCTCACCGTGACGCGGCTCGATGGGCCGGTCTTGTACGCCGATGTATCGCGCGAGACCCTGGCCAAGACGACCTTGGGAACGCTTAAGGACGGCGCGTGCGTAAATTTGGAGCCGAGCCTGCGGGCCGGCGATCCCCTCGGCGGTCATTTGGTGAGCGGTCACGTCGATGCGGTAGGAACATTGACGAGCGCCGCTGAGGATGCGCGATCCCGGCGCCTGCAGTTCGAACTGCCGACGCCGCTGATGCGCTACGTGGCGCCCAAGGGATCCATATGCGTCAGCGGCGTGAGCCTGACGGTCAATGAGGTCGCCGGGCGCCGCTTCGATGTCAACATCATCCCGCACACGCGCGAGGCTACGACGTTGGGCGAACTGCGGGTGGGCGCGGCGGTCAATATCGAGATCGATACGATCGCGCGATACATCGAACGTCTTGCAAACTTATAATTTCATTGCTGCCGCAACACCAAACTCCACCGGAACCTCGCTGATGCCACCAAACGCTGTTGAAGATTCGTCAAACCCGGCACCGTCCGCCGATAGTCCCTCAAGGGCTGCCGAGATCAGGCAATGGCTCGACTCGTATATTCAATTGTTTGGACTGCGCGGCAGAGGCATGGCATTGATTCTGGGACTTCTGGCCATTGCTTGGATCAGTGCCGGCATCTACAAGGTACAGCCTGACGAACAAGGCGTGGTTCTGCGTTTTGGCAAATGGGTGGAAACCACAAGCTCCGGCCTGCACTACCATCTGCCATACCCCATTGAAACCGTGCTGCTGCCGAAGGTTACCCAAGTCAATCAGTTACAACTCGGCACCGTTCGTCTCGCTGCGACTGGCGTTAACACCGCTGATTCCTCGCATGAGCGGCAGATGCTCACGGGAGACGAGAATATTGTGGAAGCCGACTGTGCCGTGTCCTGGCGTATCAAGGATGCCGGCAAGTTCCTGTTCAAGGTTAACAACCCGGAGGCTGCGCTCAAGGTAGTGGCGGAAAGCGCGCTGCGCGAGATCATCAGCCGTACGCCGATTCAGGCCGCCATGTCGGACAAGCGCCAACAGGTCGCCGAACAAACCAGAGATCTGCTGCAGACCCTGCTTGACAAGGCCGATTCAGGGATTTTAGTCACCCAGGTGCAACTGCAACGTGTCGATCCGCCAATCGTCGTCATCGACGCTTTCAACGACGTGCAGCGCGCCCGAGCTGATCAGGAGCGTACCCGCAATGAAGCCGAAGCCTACGCCAATGACATCCTTCCGCGGGCTCGCGGGGAGGCATCGCACATTGCCCAGGAATCAGAGGCCTACAAGTCGCAGGTGATAAATCTGGCGCAAGGTGACGCCAAGAGCTTCCAGCTGATCTATGCGAGCTATGCCGCGGACAAAGACGTAACGGCCTGGCGCCTATACCTTGAGAGTGTCGACGAGATGCTTAAAAAGGCCACCAGGGTCATCGTCGATACTTCCGGCAAAGGCGTGTCCGGCATCGTTCCGTATATGCCGCTGGCAGATAAGGAAAAGCCAGATGCAGCCAAGGAGTCACCGAAATGAGTGCGAAGCTACGCCTTGTCATTGGTGCTGGTGCGTTTTTTCTGTTGTGGCTGCTCTCGACTACGCTCTACACGGTCAGTGAAGTGCAGCAGGCGTTGATTGTTCGCCTCGGAGCGCCGATTGGCGTCGTGACCGAACCCGGGTTGAAATTCAAACTGCCGTTGGTGGATTCGGTCATTTTTTATGATCGTCGATTGCTGACTTTGGAGCCGGCGGCTGAACAGGTCATTCTGGGAGACCAGAAGCGCATCGAGGTGCAGACCTACACACGTTTCCGCATCGCCGAGCCGTTGCGCTTCTATAACGCGGTGCGCACGGTGGAGCTGGCCGAGCCACAACTCGCTCAGCTGGTCAGTTCGTCGCTACGCCGCGAACTGGGTCAGGTGATGCTACCGTCGCTGCTGTCGGAAAATCGGTCCCACATCGTCGAGCTAATTGAGAAGGAGGTGGCCGACAAGGCCAAAGATGTCGGAATCGACGTCGTGGAAGTCCGCTTCCACCGCGCCGATCTGCCGTTGGAAACAAGTCAGGCCATCTATGACCGGATGACCTCGGAACGGCAACGCGAAGCCAAGGAATTGAGGGCGCAGGGCTTCGAATGGGCACAGGAAATCCAAGCAAAGGCCGATCGCGAACGCACCGTAATCCTGTCTGAAGCGCAACGCCAAGCCAAGATCACTCGCGGCGCGGCCGATGCCGAGGCCAACCAAATTCTCTCCAGCACGTTCGGCAAGGATCCTCAGTTCTACAAGCTGTACCGTTCCTTGCAGACATATCGAATGGCCTTGGCGAACGCCGGCCCGACAATTGTGCTGTCGCCCGACACTGAGTTCCTGCGCTACTTCAAAACCGGCCCGGGCACGCTCACCAAACATTAATGGTTGAAATACCGAAAAAGCAGTTCAATTGGCGACAGGTGCTGGTGACGTTCGGCCCAGGTTTGGTGGTCATGCTGGCCAATACAGAGGTTGGCAGTGTAATTACGGCGGCTCAAAGCGGTGCAAAATGGGGTTATCGGTTATTGCTACTACAGTTCCTGATCATTCCGCTGCTCTACACGGTACAAGAGTTGGCGGCACGCCTAGCGCTTGGAACGGGAATTGGCTACGGCGAACTGATCCACCAGAATTTCGGTCGCCTCATGACTATCGTGGCGGTTACGGCGCTGACGGTGAGTTGTTTCGGCACGTTGGTCACTCAAATGGTCGGATTGGCCGGTATTGGCCAATTATTTGGCGTCCCCATCTGGGTATCGATCGTGCTGCTGATCGTAGCCATCCTTCTGATGGTAGGCCTTGGGGCTCACCGGTCCGTGGAGCGCATGGTAATTGCATTCGGCCTATTCGAGCTGGGCTTTCTGATCATGGCTTGGGAAGCGCATCCCGACATCGGTAGACTGACCGCCGGCCTTTTCGAGATGCCGCTCGGAAACCGCGACTACCTGTATCTTCTGGCGGCCAACCTGGGCACCAGCGTGATGCCTTGGGCGATTTTCTACCAACAGTCTGCCTTGATCGATAAAGGGCTCGGTATCGGGCATCTGAAAATCGCCCGGCTCGACATATTGATCGGTGCCGTTCTCTGCCAGACCGTAACCGCTGCAGTATTAATCGCCGCGGCAGCCACGTTTGCTCAACAGCAGCAGCCCGTGCAGCTGGAAAACGTGCCGCAGCTCGCCACAGCCTTCAGCGCTACCCTTGGACCTGTCATTGGTCATGTGGTGTTTGTCGCCGGCCTGGGTGGCGGGGCGCTGGTCGCCACCGTAACGGTATGCCTTACGGCAGCCTGGGCGTTGGGCGAAGTGGCTGGCGTTCATCACTCGCTGGAACACCATCCGTTGCAAGCTCCTTGGTTCTACGCTGCCTTTGCGCTGATCCTCATGCTCGGTGGCGGGCTGGTCGCCTCCGGCGTTAACCTCATCCGGCTGTCGATTGCGATGGGAGTGGTAAACGCTCTTCTGCTACCGATAGCGTTGGGATTCCTGTTCCAGTTGGCGCGCACGAAACTGGCGGACCCGATGCGACTCAAGGGTGCTTACGCCGCTACGGTAGGGACGATATTTTTCTGCGCCGCCGCCACGGGGGTTTATGCCGCCTTGGCCGGCATCGCCGGGTGAACTTGATGAAAGGCTGCCGTAATGGGCTTTGATACCTTCTTCCACTACCTGAACCTGACGCTGGAGGTGTTCTTCGTCAATCTGCTGCTGAGTGGCGATAATGCCGTGGTTATCGCGCTTGCCTGTCGTTCGTTGCCGCCGGCGCTGACGAGGCGCGCCATGTTGATCGGTATCGATGGCGCCATTGCGCTGCGCGTACTGCTGACTGCCTTTGCCAGTTTTCTGCTGTCCATCCCGCTGCTGAAGCTCGTAGGCGGCGTAGCACTGACCGTTATCGCGATCAAACTGACCGTCGAGGAACAGGGAGAAACGATATCCGACCAGAGCCCATCGAAAATACCCCTCGGCCTCTGGTCGGCCGTCGGCACCATAATCGTTGCCGACTTAGTCATGAGCGTAGACAACGTGGTCGCCCTGGCCGCGGTGGCCCACGGCAGCATCTTCATGCTGGCCATGGGTTTGTTGATGAGTGTGCCTTTTCTGCTGTACGGCAGCTTGTTCGTTAGCGTCTTGCTGAGACGATATCCACTGCTGAAACGCGCCGGCGGTGCAATGCTCGGCTGGCTCGCCGGCGATATCGCCATTTCCGATCCGCTAGTCATGGATTGGGTCAATCGGCAATCACCGGCGTTGACAGTAGTGGTGCCATTACTGGTCGCCGTGTTCGTAGTGATCGAGAGCCGGATAATGGAAGGCGCACAGGCTACTGCCTATGCGCTACGGCCAAAGCTCAGGTCCAGACCGGCGATTAGCACTCCGCTGCCTGCGGTTATCGAGCCAACCCCGTTACCGGCGCCAACACCGGCAACCATCACCATCGCCAGCCAATCCGTCGAAGCCGAGCGGCCATCGCCCGTATCCGCTGCCGAGAACCTTGCGATGCCGGTTCAACCGGAACCGGGCAGCGCGCTACCGCCCGACGTAGTTGCGACGAGCTATGGACAAGCGCCACGGGGCAAACGCGTTAAGCCTCTCGTATGGATCGTTGCCGCTATTGCGGTCGCGTTGCTCTGGATGCTATTCAGATTTTTATCTCTGGATTTTCCAGCGACAACTCCTGCCCTGCAATGGACCCCTCCAACGGGACACCGATGAGGCGTTCGCACTGCGCCGCCCGGTCCGCAAGCTACAATGCGACTCGCCGGGTTGCGCCACTCGGTCCGGTGCGGCCAGGCGCGTGGTATAGGGCCGTCCGTCGCGTAGTTACGACAATAGATCGAGAATGAATTATTTATGACCGCATTGAACACGATCGATGAGATTCTCGAGGACATCCGCCGGGGGAAAATGGCGGTGATCATGGACGATGAGGACCGCGAAAACGAAGGGGATCTGATCATGGCCGCGGATTGCGTGCGGGCCGAAGACGTCAACTTCATGGCGCGTTACGGACGCGGACTCATCTGCCTGACCTTGACGCGCGAGCGTTGCCGCCAGCTGCGGCTGCCGCTGATGGTCAGCGAGACCGACAGTTCGCATCGCACGAATTTTACCTTGTCCATCGAAGCGGCCGAGGGCGTGACTACGGGCATATCGGCCCATGATCGTGCGCACACGATAAAGACCGCGGTGGCGCCGCAGGCGCGCCCGGAGGACCTGCGCCAGCCCGGACACATTTTTCCCCTGATGGCGCAGCCCGGCGGAGTGCTTACCCGCGCCGGCCACACGGAAGCCGGAGGCGATCTCGCGCGCCTCGCGGGATTCTCCGCGGCCGCCTTGATCGTCGAGATTCTGAACGACGACGGCACCATGGCGCGCCGGCCCGATCTCGAGCGTTTTGCCAAGGCGCACGCATTGAAGATCGGCACCATTGCGGACCTGATCCGCTACCGGCTCAAGAACGAGCGCTCGGTGGAGCGAATCTACGATGAGCCGGCCGAGACCGAATACGGCGGATTTCGGCTGTGCTGCTATGAGGACCACGTGAACAAGAACGTGCACGTCGCGCTGGTGAAGGGCGATCTGAATTCCGATCCGCCGCCGTTGGTGCGTGTGCACATCAACGACACCCTGCGCGACGTGGTCGGCTTGCGCAGCGAAAGGTTGGGCTGGCCATTGCGCGCCGCGATTCGCCGCGTGGCGGGCGAGCCCTCCGGCGTGATCGTGATCTTGAGGCCCGAGGAGACCCCGAGGGAGTTCATGGACAACGTGCGTCAGATCAATGCAAAACCGGTGGCGGCGCCCAACGTCGGGGCGACGGTGCTGCGCACCTACGGGATCGGGGCGCAAATACTCAAGGATTTGGGGATCAACCGTATGCGCGTGCTGAGCGCGCCGAAGCAGCTGCAGGGTCTCTCGGCTTTCGATCTTGAAATTACCGAATACGTGGACGGCGGTGAATGAGCGCTGCGGGGCTTATACTGTGGCCATTGGCCGCGGCGCGCGACGAATAGACCTGCGAGGAAAGCTTTGTGCCTATTGAGCAGCCCAAGATCATCGAAGGCGAACTCCTGGTTCGCGACCTGCGCTTCGCCATTCTGGCTGCGCGGTTCAACGATTTTGTCGTCGAACCGTTGGTGCGCGGCGCGCTGGACGCGCTCAAGCGCCATGGGGCGACGGAGAAGCAGATCGAGATCGTGCGCGTTCCGGGCGCTTTCGACATGCCGATCGTCGCGCGCAAACTGGCGCTGTCACGCCGCTATGAGGCGCTGATCGCGCTCGGCGCCGTCATCCGCGGCCAGACGCCGCATTTCGACTACGTCGCCGGCGAATGCGCTTCGGGAATGGCTCGAATTGCGCTCGAATCGGGCGTCCCCATTGCGTTCGGCGTGTTGACGACCGATACGGTGGAGCAGGCGATCGATCGGGCGGGCGGCAAGGCCGGCAACAAGGGCGCCGACGCCGCGCTGACCGCGCTCGAAATGGCGAATCTGCTGCGCCGATTGGATGGGTAGCGGTGAATCCGCATCGCGCTCGCAGCCTCGCACGCAGGCTTGCGCTGCAGGCGCTGTATCAACTGCAAATCAACCCGCGACCCTGGCAGGATACCCAGCGGCAATTTGCCGAGGATCCGGAAGCGCTGCGAGTGGATCGCGAGTATTTCCAGGAATTGATGGCGGCGATTGCGCCGAATCGCGACACGCTCGATTTGCAGCTCGTAAAGCTCTGCGAGATTCCGCCTTCTGAACTCGACCCGATCGAGCACGCGGTGTTGTGGTTGGGCTTGCACGAATTGGCGGCCTGCCCCGAGTTGCCCTATCGGGTCGCGCTCGCGGAGGCGGTTCAGCTCGCCAAGCAATTCGGGGCGACCGACGGGCACAAGTTCGTGAACGCCGTATTGGACCGCGCCGCGCAAGAACTCCGCCCAAACGAATACGGTCAGCCTGCGGAATAGCGCAGCGTGGGCCGCGAGCAAGCGCATCTCGGGGAATTCGATTTGATTCGCCGATACTTTTCGCGCATAGGCGGCGCGCGTTCCGACGTGGTGTTGGGGGTGGGCGATGACGCCGCGCTGCTGCGCATGCCGGCGGATACGGAATTGGCGGCGGCGGTGGATACCCTTGTCGCCGGCCGCCATTTCCCGCCCGATAGCGACGCCCGATCAATAGGCCACCGTGCGCTGGCCGTGAACTTGAGCGACTTGGCAGCGATGGGTGCGACTCCGGCCTGGGCCACCCTGGCCTTGACCTTGCCAGCCGCCGATCCGGATTGGCTCGAGCGGTTTGCCGGCGGCTTCGCGCAGCTCGCGAACGCCTATGGCGTGGCCCTGGTCGGCGGCGACACCACGGCGGGACCGCTCACCATCAGCGTGCAAGTGATGGGGCATGTCGCCCGCGGCACGGCGCTGCGCCGCGGCGGGGCGCAAGCAGGCGACCTGTTGGCGGTGACCGGAACCCTCGGCGATGCAGGTGCGGGGTTGGCGTTGGCGACCGGCTCGCACACGACCAGCGATGGCGCGGTGGCACGCGAACTGCGGCAACGGTTCGAGTATCCGACGCCGCGGGTGGAATTCGGCGCGGCGGCACGCGGGATCGCGAGCGCGGCCATGGACCTGTCCGACGGGTTGGCGGGAGACCTGCCGAAACTGGCGGGCGCCAGCGGGCTTGCGGCGCATGTCGATGTCGATCGTTTGCCGCTATCGCATGCCTTACAGGCATTCGCGAGTCCGCAGCAGGCGCGCGACTGGGCGCTCGGCGCCGGGGATGACTACGAATTGCTGCTCGCCGTCCCGCCGCGCGGTTATGGCGAGCTGGCCTCGTTGGCCGCCAAATTGGACTTAAGGCTGACCCCGGTCGGTGAGCTACGTCGCGGAACCGGCGTGAGCTGGGCGTCGCATGGCGCGAAATTTACGCCCCAGGCGCACGGATACGATCACTTTCGCTGACCCTCGACTCAAATCACAGTTTAGCGCCCGCCTGCCGAAGTATCCTCT
Organism: Steroidobacteraceae bacterium; assembly: GCA_036743675.1. Taxonomy (GTDB): domain Bacteria; phylum Pseudomonadota; class Gammaproteobacteria; order Steroidobacterales; family Steroidobacteraceae; genus Bog-1198. The sequence continues at coordinate 3,954 of DAINPA010000023.1, read as the reverse complement.
GCGCCACGCAATCGAACGTCGCTGCAGCGGCTAACGGCTAACCTTGAACAATATTCGGACAAAAGATAACGCGAACTCCCTGACCGGTCGCGCAGCGTTGCCTGAAAAGATCGGCAAGTACGTGATCATCAACGAGGTCGGCCGCGGCAGCACGGGCGTCGTGTACCTCTCGCACGATCCGTACTATGGCCGCGACGTCGCCATCAAGGTCTACAACGTTGATCCCAACGGTGATGAAAATCGCAAGCGCATCGCGCGCAAGATGTTTCTCTCCGAAGCGCATATGGTCGGGATGCTGCAGCACCCGAACATCCTGCCGATCTACGATGCGGGCGAGGAGAATGGACACTGCTACATCGTGACCGAACACGTGCACGGTGCGCGCACCCTCGCCGCATATTGTCGACCCGACAATTTGCTGCGAATCGACGACGTGGTCGAACTGGTCTACAAGGCCGCGCGCGCATTGCATTATGCGCACAGCCGCGGCGTCATTCATCGCGACATCAAACCAAGCAATATCATGCTGACGCTCGAGAGCGATGTGCGCATCATCGACTTCGGCATCGCGCTGATTGCCGATTCGGAGATTTCGCGCATCGAGGGAATCGCCGGCAGCCCGTCGTATATGTCGCCTGAGCAGGTCCAGTCGATCGAATTGACCAATCGATCGGATTTGTATTCGCTGGGAGCGGTGATGTACGAGCTGCTGACGGGCACCAGACCGTTTCGGGCCGGAAATTTGCAAAAACTGCTGCACCAGATCGTGTTTGCAACGCCGCCGCCCATTCATACCTTGCGACCGGAGATTCCGGAGGAGCTCGAGAACGTCACGGCGATAGCGCTGCAGAAGGAGCCGTCCAAACGCTATAGAACCGGCCTCGATTTCGCCGCCGAGTTGACCCGCGTGCATCAGAAATTGCGCGCCCAATACAACCGCATCGATCAGCAGGAGCAATTCAGCCTGTTGCGCAAGCTGAAGTTCTTCCACGAATTTTCGCACAGTGAAATCTGGGAAGTATTGCGCGCCAGCAGTTGGCAGGATTACGCCGACGGCGAAGAAATTGTCAAAGAGGGGGAGATGGACGATCGCTTCTACATCATCGTGCAGGGCCGCGTCGGCGTCGCGCGTCTCGGCAAGGCGTTGGGCTATTTGGACATCGGCGATTGCTTCGGCGAAACCAGCTACGTGCGCGGCGCCAAGCGAACCGCAACCATAATGGCATCAGGTCCGGTCACGGTCATGAAAGTGAGTTCCACGCTGCTGGAGCAGGTGTCGGCGGAATGCCAGCTGCGCTTCAATCAAGTGTTCCTGCGCAGCCTGATCGGGCGGCTGCAAAGCGCCGAGCGCGCATCCTAACGGTCGCGATCGGCGGCTAAGGCCGGGCACCCGCCTCTTTGTCGTGCTCGATCATCGCGTATGCCGAGTGATTGTGTATGGACTCGAAATTCTCCGATTCGACCACATAGGCGCGGACGCGTTTGTCGCGGTTGAGGGCCACGGCCACGTCGCGCACCGTATCTTCGACGAATTTCGGATTGTCGTAAGCGCGCTCGGTGACGTACTTTTCGTCCGGGCGCTTCAGTATTCCATATACCTCGCATGAGGCATTCGCTTCAGCGACGTCGATCAACTCCTCCAACCACATGTGCTCGTTCAGCTTGGCCGTCAATGTGATGTGCGAGCGCTGATTATGGGCGCCGTAATCGGATATTTTCTTGGAGCACGGACAGAGGCTGGTGGTCGGAACCACCACTTTGAGCCACACTTCGGTCCGCCCGTCGCGGCGCTCGCCGAATATGGTGGCCTGATAATTCATCAGACTCTCGACGCCGGAAATCGGCGCCTTCTTCATGACGAAATACGGGAAGGTCATCTCGATATGACCGGCGCTCGCATCCAAATGCTCGGTCATTTCTTCCAGCATCTTGCTGAAGGAATCCACCGATATTTCACGCTCGTGGCGGTGGAGGATCTCGACGAACCGCGACATGTGCGTGCCCTTGAAGTTATGCGGCAAATTCACGTACATGTTGAAATTTGCGACCGTGTGCTGTTCGCCGGCGGCCCGATCCTTCACTTTGACCGGGTGGTAGATATCCTTGATCCCCACCTTGTTGATCGGGATCCGGCGCGTGTCGGAATGGCCCTGCACGTCCTCGACGGGCGACGCAGTGGGTTTTTTGGCAAGGGCGGCGACGGTCATGGGGCTATGGTTCCTCGAGGGCGCGTAACGCCAATGATATCAGACGATTCGACGGCGCCTGGCCGAGGCGCAGGATGGGGGGCAACCGACAGGCGGTAGGCGTCTCTCAGCCGTCCTTCGGTTCGTCGGCGCCGAATTCTTCGACTTGGAGTTCGCCGGCCTTTTTGAGCAGAATCTCCACCTTTTGCTGCGCCTCCTTGAGGGCCGCCTGGCAGTTGCGAGTCAGCGCCACTCCGCGCTCGAAGGCCGCGAGCGATTCCTCGAGCGGCAGATCGCCGTGCTCCAGGCGTTCGACGAGTGCTTCGAGGTCACGCATGGTTGCCTCGAAATCCAATGGTTGGGGCTCTTGATTTGGTTTACGGGACGCCATTCTTGCGCAAAGTACACATGCGCGGCGGTGCGGTCAAACCAGGCGCGCAGGGTGAGCGAGTTCACGGCGGCAAATCGCCGGTCGGCTCCCAGGGCGAGGCAAATAGTCAAGCCGTGATTTGCGTCACATCGATGGAGTCGCGCCGCGGCTGGTTTTGGGTACCATTGGACTTGGGAAGCTATATGCCATATTCAAGCAAACGAATTTTCGCCTTGGGGCTGCTCGGTGCAGCGGTATTGGGCAGCGCGGCCTGTTCGCCGCGCAAGATCCCGCCAATGACGGTCGAGGACCTCATGGAGGATCGGGTGACGCTCGACGGCGTGCTGTTGAAGTGCAACCAGGATCCGGCCAAAGCCCGCAACACCTCGGATTGTCTTAATGCGCGGATCGCTATCGAGCGGTTGGCGCAGAAGGATGTGGATCCTTCGATAGAACAGAAGCGCAAGGCGGAATTCGAACGGAGCCGCGAGCAACTGCGGCTTGCGCAAGAGAAGACGCGTCAGGAACAAGAAGCCAAGACCAAGGTGGACGCCTACAGTCTGCCGGTGGTGCCGGTTGACGCACCGCCCAAAGGCGACGCGCCGGTTTCCACGGGTACGCCGACGCAAGAGACAGCTGATTCGGCGCCGGCCGGCGCTTGAATCCGACGCCCAGCGGCCACACACTAGGCCATGGACATGTTTCGAACAAGCGCCGTCATGCCGGCAGCAAATCAAGCACTTGCAGGGCGAGCCGAGCCGGTTCGAATATCGGGACGGCATTTCGTGTCCGGCCGTCGGACGGTGCCGCCGTACCCTGAGGGAATGCAGTCGGCTCTGTTCGGCTTGGGCTGCTTCTGGGGTGCGGAGCGCAAGTTCTGGCAAATCGACGGCGTGTATTCGACGGCGGTCGGTTATGCGGGCGGGTACACTCCCAATCCCACGTATGAGGAGGTTTGCACCGGCCTCACCGGACACAATGAGGTGGTGCGCGTCGTATTCGATCCGAAGATTTCGAGCTACGACGAGCTGCTTAAAGTGTTCTGGGAATCGCATGATCCGACGCAAGGCATGCGCCAAGGCAACGATACCGGCACACAGTACCGCTCCGGTATTTACAGCTACGGCGATGAGCAACAGAGGCGCGCCGAAAAATCGCGCTCCGCATATCAAGCGGTGCTTACAAAATGCGGAATGGGAGCGATCACCACAGAAATCACCGGTGCGCCCGAATTCTATTACGCCGAGGAATATCACCAGCAGTACCTGGCGAAGAATCCCGATGGGTACTGCCCGGACCATTCGTGCGGGGTGCCCTATAAATCCGCGGAGTTAGCGGCGGGGGAGAAGGCGTAGTCGCTGGGCTGATTTGGTTTCCACTGTAGAAACAAGCAGTTAG
>DAINPA010000022.1:0-25864 GCA_036743675.1 Steroidobacteraceae bacterium | reverse complement strand
TGGTGCGCCCGGAGAGATTCGAACTCCCGGCCTCCTGGTTCGTAGCCAGGCGCTCTATCCAACTGAGCTACGGGCGCATATTGAACAAATCGGTCGCATTGCGTGGCGGAGAGGGTGGGATTGCTCGCGGCCTGTCGGCCGCTCGTCCCGTCGCTTTCGCTCGGGACCGCCGTCGCTAACGCTCCGGCGTCATCCCTCCTCAACCCACTCAACTCCTCGCCATACAAGCACAGAACTAACTCTGAGCGATTTCAAGCCTATTGGCGGAGAGGGAGGGATTCGAACCCTCGATGGGCTTTTGACCCATACGCCCTTAGCAGGGGCGCGCCTTCGACCACTCGGCCACCTCTCCGGATCGGGTAATGAGCCCTAATCAAGGAGCGCGGGATGATACCCGTGCGGAGCAGTCCAGGTAAAGCTATGAGGGGATTTAAACCCTTCTAATACGCATCATCGGCGATTTTGGCGTCCGTATCGGGCGATCTGCCCTCATGATCCTCTTCGCGCTTGATTCGCTGGTAGATCTCTTCGCGGTGGACCGCAACGTCCTTCGGGGCATTGACTCCAATGCGCACTTGATTGCCCTTCACGCCGAGCACGGTAAACGTGACCTCGTTGCCGATCATCACGGTTTCGCCGACACGCCTCGTCAAAATCAACATGCTGGTGCTCCTAATTCTTCCTTCGCAGTTTCAGCGGCCTTGGCAGTTACATCGGCGCGCTTGACTGTTTTCGGACCGCTTCGCCGTCAAGCAATCGGTGATGTGGAATGCTCGCGCGAATCACCACGGGAATTCATCGATACATCAAGCAAACAATAATAGCAGATGCAATTGTCGCACCCCACCACCAGAATAAACAAACCGTTCAATTAGACAAACGGCTGCGCACCAAAGATTCGACTCCCGCCAGAGCCGCGCCGAGATTCTCCGGCTGGGTTCCGCCGGCTTGCGCGAAATCCGCACGCCCGCCGCCGCGTCCGCCCACCTGAGCGGCAACGGCGCCGGCGATGTCGCCGGCCTTCAGCCGTGCGATCAAATCGGCTGAAACACCGGCCACCAGCGTCACCTTGCCGTCCTGAACGGTTGCAAGCACGATCACGGAGGAGCCGAGTTTGTGCTTGAGCTGGTCGACCGCATCGCGCAATGCCTTCACATCCGCACTCTCGATCTGTGCAGCCAAAACCTTAACGCCACCCACGGACTTTGCCTGAATGGATAGGTCGCCTCCCTGCCCGCTCGCCAGTTTCGACTTGAGCTGCTGCACTTCCTTTTCCAAGCGCCTCGCGCGCTCGACGAGTTCGCGAACCTTTTCGTCCACTTCCTCTCGGCTAGCCCGGAGCATGCCGGCAACGTCGCGCAGCGTTTGGTCCGCGCGCACCACCCACTCGTAGGCCGCCTGACCGGTCACCGCTTCAATTCGGCGCACACCCGCCGCGACACCGGATTCGCTGATGATCTTGAACAACCCGATGTCTCCGGCTCTTTCGACGTGAGTGCCGCCGCAGAGTTCCATCGAAAAATCGCCGATCGAAAGAACGCGAACGTCGCTCTCGTATTTTTCGCCGAACAACGACATCGCGCCTGCCGCGACCGCGTCATCCAGCGCCATCACGCGCGTTTCCGCCGGTGCATTGCCGCGAATTGCCACATTGACGAGTTCTTCGATGCGGCGCAGCTCCTCGGCGGAAAGCGCTTGACCATGCGAGAAGTCGAAGCGCAGTCGATCCGGGGCCACCAGCGAGCCCTTTTGATGAACATGCTTGCCGAGCACTTCGCGCAGCGCCGCATGCAACAGGTGAGTCGCGGAGTGATTCAGAGCGATCGCGGTGCGGCGCTCGCGGTCGACTAGCGCGTTCATCTCGTCGCCGACGCGGATCTCCCCCGCCTCAATCAGGCCGATATGGGCAAACGATGCGCCGAGCTTCTGCGTGTCTCTCACGACGAATCGCGCCCTCGGCCCGACGAGCGCGCCCGTGTCGCCGATTTGACCGCCGCCCTCCGCATAAAATGGCGTGCGATCCAGCACCACCTGACCCTCTTGGCCCTGGCGCAATGCCACTACCAATTCACCGCCGGATATCAGCGCGGTGACGCGGCCGGTACCGGCCAGCCGATCGTAGCCTTGGAAATCCGTCTTCCCCGACAGCTTGATCGAGTCGCGCAGCTCGGCGCCGAATTTGCTTGCCGCGCGCGCGCGACCGCGCTGCGCCGCCATGGCCGCATCGAAGCCGGCTTGATCGATCGTAAGGCCCCGCTCCCGGGCCACATCGGCGGTCAGGTCGAGCGGAAATCCGTAGGTATCGTACAGGCGAAATACCGTTTCGCCCGGAATCACGGATGAGTTTAGTTTGGCGGTCTCCGCATCGAGCAGAGCCATGCCGGTCGCGAGCGTTTCGGCAAATCGACTCTCCTCCAGTGCCAACGTCTGCACGGCACGAGCTTCGCCTTTTGCCAATTCGCCATAGTACGAGCCCATCTCCCGCACCAAGGCCGGTACCAGCTTATGTAAAAACGGCTGGGTCTGCCCCAGTTTGTAGCCGTGTCGGATCGCGCGCCGAATGATGCGCCGCAGTACATAGCCGCGACCCTCGTTGGACGGCACGACTCCATCGATGATCAGGAACGTGCTCGCGCGGATGTGGTCGGCGATCACGCGCAGACTGGAGGAATTGAGATCCTGCGCACCGGTGACTTCCGCCGCGGCGCGTATCAGCGACTTGAACAGATCGATGTCATAGTTGCTGTGCACGCCCTGCATGACCGCTGCGACGCGCTCCAGACCCATGCCGGTATCGACGGAAGGCTTGGGCAAGGGCACCAACACCCCGTCCGCTGCGCGATCGTACTGCATGAATACGAGATTCCAGATTTCCACATAGCGGTCGCCGTCCTCGTCGACGGATCCCGGCGGGCCGCCGGGAATCCCCGCGCCGTGATCGTAGAAAATCTCGGTACATGGGCCGCAGGGACCGGTTTCTCCCATGGACCAAAAATTCGACTTTTCGCCCATCCGTGTGCAGCGCGTCGGATCGATGCCGATTTCCTCGGTCCAGATGCGTTCGGCTTCGTCGTCCTCGGTGAACACCGTGACCCAGAGGCGCTCCTTCGGGATGCCGAGCGCGCCGGTAATGAAATTCGAGGCGTAGTGGATCGCTTCGCGCTTGAAATAATCGCCGAAGCTGAAGTTGCCGAGCATCTCGAAGAACGTATGGTGCCGGGCGGTGTAGCCGACATTTTCCAGATCATTGTGCTTGCCGCCGGCGCGCACGCAGCGCTGCGCGCTCGCCGCGCGCGTATAGTCGCGGGTATCCCTGCCGAGAAACACGTCCTTGAACTGCACCATGCCCGCATTGGTAAAAAGCAGCGTCGGATCGTTACCCGGCACGAGTGAGCTCGACGGCACGATCGCATGTCCGTTCTTGCGAAAGTATTCCAGGAAGCTCGCCCGGATCTCCGAACTCGTCATCATTCTCAATTTGGCGTCGCGTTTCATAGGTTACGTGTCTGCATCAAGGTCGGTGTCAAAGCCCAAAGCCATTCGAATTTGCGCGCCGGTGAAGCCCCGGTAGCCGAGAAATCGAGCCTGGCGCTGTCGATCAGGGTAATTGCTCGGCAACGAAGTGCCAAACTTCTTTTGCCGCGCCTTTCGCAACTGCTGGATCCAGTCGGGATAAGCCTCAATGCTTGCCTCGACCGCCTCGCCCTGCATTCCGAGCTTGCGCAAATCGGCGCGCACCCGCTCAGGCCCCTGGCCGCGCGCCGCGCGAAAGGCCACGAAGTTCTCGAGAAAGCGGCGATCATCCAGCAATTTCTCGGCGCACAGCCGCTCGATCAGCTGGGCCACAACGGCCGAATCGTAGCCCCTGTCGAGCAGTTTGCGGCGTAATTCCCCGGAACCATGGTCGCGCCGCGCCAAAGCATCGAGCGCCGCGACTCGAGCCGCGCGCGAATCGAGAGGCTCTACCTCGCGGCGGCGCAGATGCTACGCCTCTTTGGCGTCGCCACCGCGGTTCATGGTTGCTTTCTCCGGAATCAACTTGGCGCGAATTTGACTTTCGATGTCCTTCGCGATTTCCGGATGCTGCTGCAGGAAATTGCGGGCATTGTCCTTGCCCTGCCCGATGCGTTCGCCCTTGTAGCTGTACCAAGAGCCGGATTTTTCCACCAAATTGTGCAGCACCCCGATCTCGATGAGCTCACCTTCCTTGGAGATGCCGGTGCCGTACATGATTTCGAACTCGGCCTCGCGGAACGGCGGCGCCACTTTGTTCTTGACGACTTTGACGCGGGTCAGCGACCCGACCACTTCCTCGCCATTCTTGATCGCGCCGATACGTCGAATATCCATGCGCACGGAAGAATAGAATTTCAGCGCGTTGCCGCCGGTGGTCGTTTCCGGATTGCCGAACATGACGCCGATCTTCATGCGGATCTGATTGATGAATATGACGATGGTGTTCGAGCGCTTGATGTTGCCGGTCAGCTTGCGCAGTGCCTGGGACATGAGGCGCGCCTGCAATCCCATGTGCTGATCACCCATCTCGCCCTCGATCTCCGCCTTCGGAGTGAGCGCTGCCACCGAATCGATCACCACCACGTCGACAGCGCCCGAGCGCACCAACATGTCGGTAATCTCCAGCGCTTGTTCGCCCGTGTCCGGCTGCGACACCAGCAAGTCATTGACCATCACGCCGAGCTTCTCCGCGTACACCGGATCGAGCGCATGCTCGGCGTCCACGAACGCCGCGGTTCCGCCGTGTTGCTGCGCCGAGGCGATGATGGCCAAGGTGAGCGTCGTTTTACCCGATGACTCGGGTCCGAATATCTCGATGACGCGGCCGCGGGGTATGCCCCCAACGCCGAGCGCAATATCGAGGCCCAATGACCCGGTGGGAATGGAATCCACCTCGTAGATTGCGCCGGCGTCGCCCAAGCGCATCACCGAGCCCTTGCCAAACTGCTTTTCGATCTGGCTCAACGCAGCTGCGAGAGCTTTCTTACGATTCTCTTCCATCGGGGGAGTCCTTAACAAAATGTGGCGCCATTATTTCATATTCGGCGCCCGACGCTCATCTCATATGCGTCGAAATGATGGAGTTTATCTAAGGTTTTGCACACTCATCCAGTAGTGGCCACGTGTCCAATACTGTATAGATGGGTTGAGCGCCGCTCCTGCTCGATTGCATCAAACTGAATGTCTGCGCCCTCCAGCCGAATGCAGACATGGCTTGCAACACAGGAGCTTGCGACACCTTCCTCGCAATCGTTACATGCGGCCGCAGCAGCGGTGGATTTGGCGCCAACTGGTAGCTCGCGAGGCCGGCATGAAGCCGCTCCCACAGGCACGCCAACGAGGAGGGAATTTCTCGTGCAGCCGCCACCAGCACGGCGGCCTCAGGCCAGTATTCGTATGCATCGAAGCGCACGGTGAAGCCGCTGGCGCGCTGCCAGGCGCCGATCTCACGCACGGTGGCGAGCTGCGCCGCAGGCACCTCGCCGACGAATGCGAGAGTCATGTGATAGTTTTCAGGTGGCACCAGCGCCGACCCCGCCTCCAGCGGAAGCCGAAGTGCAGCCGCCGCGATGCCGTTTCGCACGTCGACCGGGGGCAATACCGCGAAAAACAAGCGCAAGATGCACCCCTTTCGCCGAGCGCTCGCCTAAGGATCAGCGCTCGAGCAATCCCTTGAGAGCAAGGCGCACGGTTTTGCGCCGAACGGCTTCGCGGTCGCCGCGCAAGCGCTTGCACCGCGCGATCAGTCGAATCCTGCCTCCGCGCCGTTCCGCCCAGCACAGCCACACCGTTCCCACCGGTTTGCCCGGCACTGCACCATCGGGACCGGCGATACCGGTGACCGCCACAGCCAATTGCGCTCGGGTGCGCTGCAAGGCCCCGCCGGCCATCGCGCGGGCAACGGCTTGGCTTACCGCGCCGTCGCGCGCGATCAGCGAACGCGGCACTCCGAGCCGGCGAAACTTCGCATCGTTGCTGTAGGTGACGAACCCCTCGCAAAACCATTGCGAGCTGCCGGCGACGTCGGTGAGCGCCTTGGCAATCCAACCGCCGGTACACGACTCCGCGGTGCACACGCAACGTGCGGAATGCAGCAAGTGCCGCCCCACCCGAGCGGCGAGGCGCAAAAGTTCCTGGTCCGTGATCTTCATTGGCCGCCCCTCTGCTCGAAATTCTGATAGCAAGATTGGCTGCGACAGTCAAATATCCGCCTATCGGAAACCGGCGAAACATAGGGCGTGCGGTTCGGATTCCAGACCTGGACAATGGACCGAATGAACATCGAGGCACCCTCCGAAGGCTTACGCCAGGGCAATCTCCTGCAGGACCACACCCCGATGATGCAGCAGTATCCGCACACCCGTTATGTAACGGTCACGTTGTGTTTTTAAACAGCGGTACTTCACGAAAAATGCTTGCCACGAAGCGGCGGTGCCGGGCTTGCCTGCGCCTGGATCGGCGCTTCGTGTAAACTATGGGCACAGGAGCGCAAAATGGACGATTTACTTGTTAGCCGCGACCCTGAAGTCATGAGTGGGGCGCTTTGTTTCAAGGGTACGCGAGTGCCCGTGAAAAATCTCTTCGATTACCTCGAAGGATCGTCTACGCTCGAAGACTTTCTTGAGGACTTCCCCTCAATCTCCCGAGCGACTGCGGTTTTCGTACTCGAGGCAGCTAGGGAACGGTTGGCGCTGGATGCGACTGCTGCTTGACGAGTCGGTCCCAAGCCGGCTTGCGTCGATCGCTGACTGATCATTCCGTGCGAACGGTTGTTCAGGCAGGCTGGTCCGGCGTTAAGAACGGTAAGCTGCTTGCACTTGCGGCGGCTGATTTCGACGCATTCGTAACAGTGGACAAGAACCTGCCGTTTCAGCAGAACCTGGCCACGTTACCCATTGCGTTGGTAATGCTCGACTCCGTATCCAATGAACTGCCGGCACTACTGCCACTCGTTCCCGCACTGCTGCGCGAACTCGCGTCACTGAAGCCCAAGTCCTACACCTTGGTCAAGGTAGCCTAACAATCCCTACGGAGGGCGCCTGGACAACCCCCCTTTCGGGAGGCTGGCAGGGGTGGTGCGGCACCGAATGACTACGCACGAGAGCACTCAATAACAATCGATGTCCGATAACGTATAGCGCAACCGAATTGAGCGGCGCGCTATAACCGCAACACAGTCTCGGTACAGCCTCGAAACTTGAGCGGCAAATCAACCGCCATATTGGCCAGGGTGATCGTACTGGCGCGGTTCGCTCGGGATTTGACGTCCTGCGCCCGAAGATCGTGACGCAAGGACTTCCCGGTTATCGAGCCAAGTATCGATTAGGTCGGCTAGAGAGCCGTACGGAGCATTCTGTAGATCGTCGCGGCCCGGCAGGAAAGAGGGCACAGTGTGTACGAAACGAGGAATCCAAGCGTTCACCATCAGCGCGATCAGCGACGCCGCAACGATCGCACCAGAGTACGGAGTTTGGCGTGAAACCGTGCAGGCGTACGACGCAGCGATCAACATCGCCTGCAGTAGGCCGATGGAAACGGATTTGTAATTCGTCACCAAACGCACTGCGGTCAGAGCTTCCGCCACGTTCGTGTTCGCCAAAGTACCTAGCGCATCGTTGGAGGTCGGCCCCATCCCGTTCAGCGACACATAAGCGATCCAAATTAAGAAAAGCGGAAGACAAATCGCGGTCAATAGGCGAGCAGCGCGAAATGCCGTTACCGGCAGACCCGCCAGTAAACCGCCGGATATCGCAGCTGCGCAAAACGCTGCGACGATCCGCTCGCTCGGCAGTCCTCCGCCGATCAAACATGTTGTTGGAACTACCCATGCAGCAAAGAAAAATAATCGCGCCAGATGATACATGCGTGTTTTTCGAAAACTAACTTCCGCTATCATGTTGCTCGCATGGTTGGTTCATACCCCAAGAATAGCACTGAGGTTCATCCGCAGATGGTGACCCACATCACGCACTCCGATCCGCTGGACACCCACACCCCCATGATTCAGCAGTACCTGCGCATCAAGGCGCAGCACCCGAACGTCCTGCTGTTTTATCGCATGGGCGATTTTTACGAAATGTTTTACGACGATGCACGGCGCGCCGCCCAATTGCTCGACATCGCGCTGACCCAGCGCGGCGCCTCCGCCGGCGCACCGATTCCCATGGCCGGCGTGCCGGCGGTCACTCTCGACGCCTACTTGGCGCGCTTGGTTCGCAAAGGCGAATCGGTCGCCATTTGCGAGCAGCGCGGCGAGCCCGGCAAAACCAAGGGCCCCATGGAGCGGGAGGTGGTGCGCATCGTCACGCCGGGGACCGTCACGGACGATGCGCTGCTCGATGAACGCCGCGACAACGTGCTCGCGAGCGTGTGCGGTGCGAACGGCCGCATCGGCCTGGCGTGGCTCGATCTGTCGGCCGGCCGCTTCAGCGTCATGGAGCTCGAGGGCGGTGCCGCGCTCGAGACCGAGCTCGAGCGGCTGCGTCCGGCGGAGTTGCTGGCCCCCGACGGCTGGCAGCCGCCGGCTGCGACCGCATCGGGCGCATCGGACCGGCCGTGGAAGCTGCGGGCGCCATGGCATTTCGACACCGATTCGGCGACCCGCTCGCTCTGCGAACAGTTCCACACCCGCGATTTGGCCGGTTTCGGCTGCGCCGACAAGCCGTTGGGCGTGGGCGCGGCGGGCGCGCTGCTCGCCTATGTGCGCGAGACGCAAAAGGCGGCGCTGCCGCATCTGCTGTCGCTCGCCACTGAGGAACACGACGGCGCCTTGATCATGGACCCGGCCACCCGGCGCAATCTGGAATTGGACGAGAGCCTTGCCGGCAAGCCGGAGTTGACCCTTGCCGGGGTATTCGACCACACCGCCACCGCGATGGGTGCGCGCATGCTGCGCCGCTGGATGCACCGCCCGCTGCGCGACCGCGACACGCTTCGCGCCCGCTATCATGCGGTTGCGACGCTGATCGAAGCGTCCCGCCACGCGGCCCTCGCCGAATCGCTGCGCGGCGTCGGCGACCTGGAGCGCATATTGGCCCGGATTGCGCTGCGTTCGGCGCGACCGCGGGATCTTGCGCAGTTGCGCGCCGCGCTCGGCGTGTTGCCGGCTCTGCATGCGTCCCTGCACGCCGTGCAAGTCGAGACCCCCTCTCCCCTGATCGAGCGGCTGCTCGGCGAATTCAGCGATCATCGCGCCGAGCATGCGGTGCTCACCCGCGCCGTGGTCGAGTCGCCGCCGCACTTCTTGCGCGATGGCGGCGTGATCGCGCCGGAATACGACGCCGAACTCGACGAGCTGCGCCTGCTCGGCAGCAACACCGAGCAATTCCTGCTCGATCTCGAACGAAAGGAACGCGAGCGCAGCGGGCTCTCCAGCCTTAAGCTCGGCTTCAATCGGGTGCAGGGATTCTTCATCGAAGTCAGCCGCGCCCAAGCGGACGCGGTGCCGAAGGACTATCAGCGCCGCCAAACCGTGAAATCCGCCGAACGATTCATCACGCCCGAATTGAAATCCTTCGAGGACAAGGTTTTGGGCGCGCGCGACCGCGCGCTCGCGCGCGAACGGGAGCTTTACGACGGGCTGATCGATCTGCTGACGGCGAGTTTGCCGGCACTGCAACGAACCACCGCGAGCATCGCGCAGCTCGATGTGCTGGCTTGCTTCGCGGAACGCGCCGCCGCTCTCGATTGCGTGCAGCCGGAACTGGTGCAGGAGCCGATGTTGCGCATCGACGGCGGCCGGCATCCGGTGGTCGAACGCGCCAGCCGGGAACCCTTCGTTGCGAACGACGTGCGCTTCGATGAGGGGCGCCGTATGTTGATCATCACCGGCCCGAACATGGGCGGCAAAAGCACCTACATGCGCCAGACCGCCTTGATCGCCATTCTTGCGCATATCGGTTGTTTCGTGCCCGCGAAGCGCGCGGTCCTGGGGCCCCTCGATCGCATATTCACCCGCATCGGCGCCTCCGACGATTTGGCGGGCGGTCGCTCGACCTTCATGCTCGAAATGACCGAGACCGCCAACATCCTGCACAACGCCACCGACAAGAGCCTGGTATTGATGGACGAAGTGGGCCGCGGCACCAGCACTTTCGACGGCCTGTCGCTCGCCTACGCGTGCGCCGCCTTCATTGCCGCCAAGGTCCGTGCCTTCACGCTGTTCGCGACTCACTACTTCGAGCTGACCAGTCTTGCGAGCGAAGCGCCCGGCGTGGTCAATGTCCACGTGCAAGCGGTCGAACACGGCGACGCGCTGGTGTTCTTGCATAGCGTCAAGGAGGGCCCCGCCAATCAGAGCTACGGTTTGCAGGTTGCCACGCTCGCCGGGATTCCCAAATCCGTCATCGCCACGGCGCGGCGCTATTTGAGTGAACTCGAGCGTGAGCGCGACGCGCTGCGCAACTCGACCTCGCCGCAGACCGAACTGCCGCTCATCGTGGCTGCGCCCGACACGGCGCGGCCCGCCGGTTCAGCCGCCCTCGATGCCTTGCGCGCCATGGATCCAAATGCCTTGAGCCCGCGCGAGGCGCTCGAGTCGCTGTTTCGCCTACAACAATTGGATGGCGAACAACGGGGGGAATGACGTGTCGAACGGAATCGCGGACGGCGGCGCATTCGGTAGCCGCTTCACGGTCCGAACCGCCCATCGCGCAGGAAAGCCGCGCTCTGCCGCGCCACCGTCGCGGACACCATCATGCCGGTGTGCGAGACCGGCAACGTCAATTGCGCCTTGGCGCCCGCAAGGCGCGTCTCCTCCACCAATACCGTGCCGTCGCTCGGCGCATTCAACGGCCCAAGCAGTCGGCCGAAGCCAAAGGCAAGATCTCCGGCGATCACGCCCAACTCGCGCACACCGTTCCAGCGGCCCTCGCGCGCCGTCAACAGCGCCTCACCGGCCGTCGATCCCAGGATCCTTTTGCCGAACGGCAGTCGCGCCAGGCGCTGCGCAGCCCGGCTGCCGCGCACCGGCGAGGCGAGCAGCACGATGCGCCCCGGCGGCAATGCCCTGCCGTCACGCTGCAGGCCGTCCGCCGACACCTCGCTCGAGAAGCATTTCAAGATCACCAGGCCGCCCATGCTGTGGCCGACCAAGTGCAGCGTGTCGGTGCGCAATGCGGCCAAGAACCGCGCGAGGGCATGGGCGTTGGTGGCGAGATCAGCGCTCACGGATGGATAGCGAAACATGCGCGCTTCGCATGCCAGTTGCCGCGACAATCGGCGGCACAGCAAAGCGCTTTCCCAACCATGAAGCCATAGCCCATGCACGTACACGACCACGCCGCTCATCGCGCTAAGCGCCTTGACGCAACCGTTCAATGACCGCCCGGTTGGTGCTCGAGGACGCCATTTCGATGGCATCGGCCGCCGGCAGCCAGAGATATTGCGCATGTTCATGGTCGCTCATGGTCACCGGCACCCGTTGCGGCAGCTCCAAAGCGAAGGCGTGCTCGAGGTTGCGCGTGATGCCCGGCGCGTATTTCTTGCCGAACGAGGGCAGAATCTCGTACTCCTGCGTCCAGTGCAGATTGCGCAATGCGCCTTGCGTGATGCCGGTTTCTTCCTTGAGCTCGCGCGCTGCCGCGGCATCGACCGTCTCGCCCCATTCGAGGCTGCCGGTGACCGATTGCCAGAATCCGGGCGGCATGCGCCGTTCGAGCAGCAGAAACTCGCCGCCGGCGGTATAAATCACGATCAATACCGATTCCGGGCGTCGATTTGGCTGCAAGCAGGGATTTACTCCACCTTGGGCGGAACGCGCACGCGAATGTGCAATTCCTTCAACTGCGCCTCGCTCACCTCGGTGGGCGCGTCCATCAACGGATCCGCAGCGGTCTGGGTCTTCGGGAACGCGATGACATCTCGAATGCTGTCCGCCCCGGCCATCAGCATCGCGAGGCGATCCAGTCCAAAGGCGATGCCGCCGTGGGGCGGCGCGCCGAATTTGAGTGCATCCAGCAAGAAACCGAACTTGAGCCGCGCCTCTTCGGGCGAAATACCCAATAGGTCGAACACCACCGACTGCAGATCCTGGTTGTGAATGCGCACCGAACCGCCGCCGATCTCCGAACCGTTGAGCACCATATCGTATGCCTTAGCGATCGCCTCGCCGGGACTGGCCGCGAGCGCGGCATAATCCAGATTCACCGGACTGGTGAACGGGTGGTGCATGGCCGCCCAGCGCTTGGCCTCCTCATCCCACTCGAACATCGGAAAATCGACCACCCATAACGGCCGCCAGCCCGGAGTCGCCAGTTTGAGGTCCTGGCCGACCTTCAGGCGCAGCGCCCCGAGCGCATCGCTCACCACCTTGGCGCGATCCGCACCGAAGAAAATCAAATCGCCGTCGCCCGCCGCCGTGCGTTCGAGAATTCCCGCAATGGCGGCATCGCTCAAGAACTTCAAAATCGGCGATTGCAGCCCGTCGCGTCCCTTGGCGGCTTCGTTCACCTTGATGTACGCCAGCCCCTTGGCGCCGAAGCGCGCCACGTACGCCGTATAGTCGTCAATCTCCTTGCGCGTAAGTTTCCCGCCCTGCGGTACACGCAGTGCCGCCACGCGGCCGCGCGGGTCCGCCGCGGGCGCGGCGAACACCTTGAAATCGCAGCCCCGGACCAGATCCGCCACATCGACCAATTCCAGCGGCACCCGCAGATCCGGCTTGTCCGATCCGTAGCGGCGCATCGCCTCGGCATACGTCAGGCGCGGCAGCGGGTTTGGCAGCTCAACCCCGAGCACCTGGGCGAACAGGAACCGCACCAAACCTTCCATCAGCTCTTGAATCTGCGCCTGATCGAGAAACGAGGTCTCGATGTCGAGCTGGGTGAATTCGGGCTGCCGGTCTGCGCGCAAATCCTCGTCGCGGAAGCAGCGCACGATCTGATAGTAGCGGTCGAAGCCCGCGATCATGAGCAACTGTTTGTAGATCTGCGGGGACTGGGGCAATGCGAAGAATTTGCCCGGATGCGTGCGGCTCGGCACCAGGTAATCGCGCGCGCCTTCCGGAGTCGCCTTGGAGAGCATCGGCGTTTCAATATCGATGAACCCGGCATCATCCAAATAGTGGCGCATGGCGCGCGTAATGCGATGCCGCAGCAGCATGCGCTCGCGCATCTGTTCGCGGCGCAGGTCGATATAGCGGAAGCGCAGACGGACCTCTTCGCTGACGTATTCATCGAGCTGGAACGGCAGCGGCTCGCAGCGGTTGAGTATTTCGAGCGCATGGCACAGCAATTCGACCTGTCCGGATTTCAAATGCGCGTTCGCCGTTCCGTGCGGCCGCATGCGCACCAGACCGGTGACTTTGAGCACGTATTCGTTGCGCACGCGCTCCGCCATCGCGAACACATCGGCGGCATCCGGATCGAACACGATCTGCAGCAGTCCCTCGCGGTCCCGCAAATCGACGAAGATGACGCCCCCGTGGTCGCGGCGCCGATGCGCCCATCCGGCCACCGTGACGATGTTGCCGACCGAGGATTCGCCGACCTGGGCGCAATAGTGAGTGCGCACCTCAGCGTCGCCGCGCCGGCTTGGCGGCGGTTCGCTTGGCCGCCAGCCTGGTCGGCCGCTTGGGCGCCGCCTTCGACTTGGACTTATTCGCAGCAGTCACGTGAGCGCGGCGCGCAGGCGCCGTCTTGGGTGCGGACTCCGACGCTGCAGCCTTGGGCGGCGCCGCCTTCTCGGCCGGCTTATCGGCGCCCTTTTCCTTGGGCTTGGCCGCATCGGGCGTCGCGGCGTCCTTCGATTGAGCCTCGGTCGTTTCCTTCTTCTCTTCCTTGGGCGCTTGGGCCTCCGGCCGATCCGCGAGGTTGCGCTTGGCGTCTTGGTCCGATTTGAAATCCGTTTCGTACCAGCCCCCGCCCTTCAAACGGAACACGGGCGCCGACATCAAGCGCTGCAGCTGCGGCTTGCCGCATTGCGGGCATTTCTTCAGGGGCGCATCGTGGAGCTTCTGCATGGCCTCCAGGGTGTGGCCGCAGATGCTGCACTGGTATTCGTAGAAAGGCATGCGTTTCCTCGTTTAATTCGCGGGCGCGAACCAGTGTCGCGCCCGCCGAAGTATAGCGAAGCATGGGGCAATGTCGCAGCCTCAGAGCAAAACCGGCCGCTTCAGTGCAGGCGCTCCTTCTCGAATATCAGGCCATCGCGCTTGACTTTGGCGACCACCCGGTCGCCGGCTATGAAATCGCCGCGCAAGATCTGCTGTGCCAGCGGATTCTCGATTTGCGACTGGATGGCGCGCTTCAAAGGCCGCGCCCCAAAGACGGTATCGAAGCCCGCTTCGCCGATTCGGTCCCGCGCGGCATCCTCGAGCCGCAGCTGGATATCGCGCTCGGCCAACCGCTTGCGCAACCGGCCCAGCTGAATATCCACGATCGAGCGGATCTGCTCGCGGCCGAGCGGATGAAACACCACGATTTCATCGACGCGATTGATGAACTCCGGCCGAAAATGCTGCGCGACCACTTGCAGGACGGCCGCTTTCATCTTGGCGTAGTTCGCCTCGCCCGCGAGCTCCTGGATCACCTGGCTGCCCAAATTCGAGGTCATGATCACCACGCAATTGCGAAAATCCACCGTGCGGCCCTGGCCATCGGTGAGCCGGCCGTCATCGAGCACTTGCAACAGCACGTTGAACACGTCGGGATGCGCCTTCTCGATTTCATCGAGGAGGATCACGCTGTACGGCCGGCGGCGCACCGCTTCGGTCAAATAGCCGCCCTCTTCGTAGCCCACGTAGCCCGGCGGCGCGCCGATCAGGCGCGCGACCGAGTGCTTCTCCATGAACTCCGACATGTCGATGCGCACCATGGCCTCTTCCGTGTCGAACATGAATTCGGCCAGCGCCTTGCAGAGCTCCGTTTTGCCGACGCCGGTCGGCCCGAGAAACATGAACGAGCCGGTGGGGCGATTCGGATCCGACAGCCCCGCGCGCGAACGGCGAATCGAATCCGCCACCGCTTTGACCGCCTCTTGCTGCCCCACCACGCGTTTGCCGAGCACTTCTTCCATGCGCAGCAACTTATCGCGCTCGCCTTCGAGCATGCGCGAGACGGGAATGCCGGTCCACTTCGAGACGATTTCGGCGATTTCGACCTCGGTTACCGAATTGCGCAACAGCTGGTTGGGTTTGTGTTCCACTTCCAGGGCCTTGGCGAGGCGCTGCTCGAGATCGGGAATCCGTCCATATTGCAGTTCGGACATGCGGGCCAGATCCTGCGCACGGCGCGCCGTATCGAGATCCGTGCGGCATCGCTCGAGTTCCTCTTTGATATGGGCGGCGCCCTGCACCGAGGCTTTTTCCGCCTTCCAGATTTCCTCGAGATCCGAATATTCCTTCTCCAGCGCCTTGAGCGCATCTTCCAGCGTGCTCAACCGCTTGCGCGAGGCCTCATCGGCTTCCTTCTTGAGCGCCTCGCGCTCGATCTTGAGCTGTATGATGCGCCGCTCGAGTTTATCGAGCGCTTCGGGCTTCGAATCGATTTCCATGCGAATCAGCGACCCGGCCTCGTCGATCAAGTCGATGGCCTTGTCGGGCAGTTGCCGGTCGGAAATATAGCGGTGCGACAGCGTCGCCGCCGCGACGATGGCCGGATCGGTGATCTCGACGCCGTGATGAACTTCGTAGCGCTCCTTAAGCCCGCGCAGAATGGCAATCGTGTCCTCCACCGACGGCTCGTCAACCAATACCTTTTGGAAGCGCCGCTCGAGCGCCGCGTCCTTCTCGATGTATTTGCGGTACTCGTCCAGGGTGGTCGCGCCGACGCAATGCAGATCGCCGCGCGCCAGCGCCGGCTTCAGCATGTTGCCCGCGTCCATCGCTCCTTCGGCCTTTCCGGCGCCGACCATGGTGTGCAATTCGTCGATGAACAGAATCACCTGGCCTTCCTGCTTCGCCAGGTCGTTGAGCACCGCTTTGAGGCGCTCCTCGAACTCGCCGCGATATTTCGCTCCGGCGATGAGCGCACCCATGTCGAGCGCGATAATGCGCTTGTTGCGCAAGCCCTCCGGCACTTCGCCGTTGACGATACGCTGCGCCAAGCCTTCGACGATGGCGGTCTTGCCGACCCCCGGCTCGCCGATGAGCACCGGATTATTCTTGGTCCGGCGCTGCAGAACCTGAATGGTGCGCCGAATCTCGTCGTCGCGGCCGATGACCGGATCGAGTTTGCCCTGGGATGCCCGTTCGGTAAGATCGATGCTGTATTTCTCCAGCGCCTGTCGATTTTCTTCCGCTGCCGCGTCCTCGACCTTGGCACCGCCGCGAACCTCTTCGATCGCCTGCTCCAACGCCGCACGCGCAGCGCCGCAGGACTTCAAAACGCGGCCGAGTTCGCCGCGATCGTCACAGGCCGCGAGCACGTAGAGCTCGCTGGCGATGAATTGGTCGCCGCGCTTCTGAGCCAGCTTGTCGGTGACGTTGAGCAATTTATTGAGATCGTTGCCGATCAGCACCTCGCCGGCCGATCCTTCCACTTTCGGCATGCGATCGAGCGCGGCGGCGAGCTCGGAACGGAGCTTCGCGACATTGGCGCCGGCTTTCTCCAGCAACGGACGCGCCGTGCCGCCCTGCTGGTCGAGCAGTGCCGCCATCAAGTGCGCCGGCTCGATATATTGATTATCGCGCCCAATGGCGAGCGACTGGGCATCGGCCAGAGCCGCCTGAAATTTGGTCGTCAGCTTGTCCATTCGCATGAAAACACCTGCCATTCGCTCGGATTGTTCACAAGGTGGGGCTTCGGTCGGGCAATTCAACGGCTTGCAGCGCCCTTAAGCCAAATGAGCGTGGCTTGGCGGCCGGTCTGACCGTCGCGCCGATGTGAAAAGTGCCTATCGGGATGCGAGTGGGTGCATTCACCGCCGCCGAAAATTCGCTCGATGCCGAGGCGTGCCAACCGGCGGCGCGCGAGAGCCTCCAAGTCCGCCATGAACCGGCCCCGGGCATTCACCATGAAAGCGGCCTCCGCCCCGCCGTCGCCGCGTAGCAGTTCGTCGCGGACTTCGGGGCCGATTTCAAAATATCGAGGACCGATGGCCGGACCCAGCCACGCCAGCACGGCCCGCGGTTCCAGGGCAAGCGCCCGCACTGTCGCCTCAATCACGCCGCCGGCAAGGCCGCGCCAGCCCGCGTGCGCAGCGGCCACCGCCTCGCCCGACTCGGCCGCGAACAGCAGCGGCAGGCAATCCGCCGTAAGAATCGCGCAGATGCGGCCGGGCCGGCGCGTATAAGCGCCGTCCGCGGCCGCGGTGGTTGATCCACCGACATCCAAATCCGCGACCCGTATGCCGTGCGCTTGGGCGAGCCAGTGAGGCTCGGCCGGAAGTTGCGCCGCGACCCGAAGCCGCCGCCGATTCTCCGCGACCGCCGCCGGCAGGTCCCCGACATGATCGCCCAGATTCAGGGACGCATACGGAGCGGCGCTCACGCCGCCGCTGCGCTGCGTCGACAACGCACACACCACCGCCGGCGCCGGCCACTGCGGCGTGAGCCATCGTATGTCCAATCAGGTCCCCACCGTCCGCACGGCATCGTGCGCGGCGCCGCGCGCATCGTCGCGCAGCGCGGCGAGCAACCGTGCGAAGTCCGGCGGCACGGGACTCTCGAACGTCAGCCGTTTGCCGGAGTGTGGATGATCGAAGGCCAATGTGGCGGCGTGCAGGGCTTGGCGCTTGAATCCGCGCAAGGCGTCGATCAGGGCATCCGTCGCGCCGCGTGGACGCGCCAGGCGCCGGGCGCCGTACTTGGGATCACCCACGATCGGATAATGCCGATGCGCCAAATGCAGACGAATTTGGTGCGTCCGTCCGGTCTCGAGCTTGACGCGCAGGTAGGTATGGCCGCGAAAGCGCTCGAGCACGCGATAGTGCGTAATCGCAGGGCGGCCGTCCTGGCGCACGGCCATGCGCAGCCGGTCGCTGCGGTGCCGGCCGATCGGCTCATCGATGGTACCGCCTCCGGTCATCACGCCCACGCACAGCGCGAGGTATTCGCGCGACACCGAGCGCGCCGCCAGCTGACGTGTCAGGGAGGTGTGCGCTTCAATCGTGCGCGCGACCACCAGCAGGCCGCTGGTGTCCTTGTCGAGCCGGTGGATGATGCCGGCGCGCGGCACCGCGGCCAACTTAGGATCCATGCCCAGCAAGGCATTTTGCAGGGTGTGATGCGGGTTGCCGGCTCCGGGATGCACCACCAGTCCCGCCGGCTTGTCCACTACCAGCAGATCGCGGTCTTCGTGCACCACATTGAGCGCAATCGATTCGGGCAACACGCCGGTCGGCGGCGCCTCGACCGTCATTCGCACCTGGACCCGCGAGCCGGCGCGCGCCACATCGCGGGGCTTGCAGGGAAGCCTGCCGATCAGCACCTGGCCCGCATCGATCCAACCCTTGATGCGCGTGCGCGAATGCTCGGGCAGAAGCCGCGCCAGCGCGCTATCGAGGCGCTGTCCGGCCAATTGCGCCGGAATTTCGAGGTCGACGACGTGGAACTCTGCGTTCATAAGGGCACTCGAAGCTAGCAGCCTGCCACCGGCGGGGCATCGGGTATACTGCCGCCCGTCTTTGGATCCACCCATTGTAAGGAATCGCCTGTGAGACTGCGTGATCTTGTCCACCCGTACGGCGTCGTGCTCATCGCCGTCGGCATTGCGATGCTGTCCACGGGCTGCCGCAGCCATCGGGACGACGCCAAATCCGGCCCCGAAGTGATCTATGCCCGGGCGCAAAAGAGCATGAAGGATTCGAACTATGGGGACGCGATCAAACAGCTCGAGACCCTGCAATCGCGGTTTCCGTTCAGCGAGCCCGCGCACCAGGCGCAGATCGATCTGATCTACGCCTACTACAAGAATCGCGAGGTCGAACCGGCGATCGACGCCGCGGATACCTTCATACGCGAGAACCCGACCAATTCGCGGGTCGATTACGCCTACTACATGAAGGGCCTGGTGTATTTCGAGCGCCAGTCGAATTTCGTGGAGCGCGGGTTCAACGTCGATCTATCGAAGCGGCCGCCGCTCAACGCCAAGAAGTCCTTCGATGCATTCGATGAACTGGTGAAGAAATATCCGCACAGCCAATATGTGGCCAACGCCCGCCAGCGCATGATTTTCCTGCGCAATCGGCTGGCCGACTTCGATTTGCACGTGGCGCTTTACTACATGCGGCGCGGCGCCTATGTCGGCGCGCTCAATCGCGCCAAGTTCTGCGTCGAGAATTACGACGGCGCTCCCGCCGTGCAGGGCGCCATGAAGGTCATGGTCGATGCCTACCGGAAGCTCAAAATGACGGATCTGGCGGCCAATGCCGAACGCGTATATGCGGACAACTACCCGCAAAATGCCAAGGACAGGCAGCAGAAAAAGTCCTGGTGGCAGCACATTCTCTAGCCGGCGGCGCGCTCCAGCCCGGCGCCCTCGCCCCGAGGCGCGGCGCGCGTGGCACCCTCAATGCGATTGGTAGCCGCTGGTGATCGGATAGCGCCAATCGCGGCCGAATGCGCGGCCGCTCACCCGTACGCCGGGCGGGGCTTGGCGGCGCTTGTACTCATTGCGCTTCACGAGATCCAGGATGCGTCCGACGGTCTTGCGGTCGAAGCCGCGGGCGGCGATCTGATCCACCGAAAGATCTTCCTCGATGAAGGCCTCCAGGATCGGGTCGAGCACCTCGTAAGGCGGCAGGCTATCGGTGTCCTTTTGGTCGGGGCGCAGCTCCGCGGACGGCGGCCGCTCGATCACCCGCGCCGGAATCACCGGGGATTGTGCGTTGCGCCATGCACACAGGCGGTAGACCAGCAACTTGCTGCAGTCCTTGATCGGTGCGAAGCCCCCCGCCATATCGCCGTAGAGAGTCGCATAGCCCACCGCCATCTCGCTCTTGTTGCCGGTGGTGAGCAACATGCGGCCGGTCTTGTTGGATATGCCCATCAACAGCACGCCGCGGCAGCGCGACTGAATGTTCTCCTCGGCGGTGTCCGCGGGCCGCCCGGCGAACTCGTCCCGCAAAGCCTCGAGCGTCGCTTCGAACATGCCTTCGATGGAAATCTCGCTGTGCTTGACGTTGAGCAGTCGCGCCTGCAGCGCGGCGTCGTCCCGGCTCATCTGCGCGGTATAGCGCGAGGGCATCGCCACCGAATGCACCCGGTCGGCGCCCAACGCATCGACCGCGATGCACAGGGTCAGCGCGGAATCGACGCCGCCGGAGAGCCCCAACACCACGCCCGGAAAGCGGTGCTTATCGACGTAGTCGCGCGTGCCTTGGACCAACGCACCGTACACGCTCTCTTCCTGCCCCTGCAGCGGAACGATGGCGCCGGGCAAGGGCCTGACCGCGCCGGCGGCATCGACCGCTAAATCGACTTCGTACAGACCCTCGGTGAATGCCGGGGCCCGAGTAGTGATTGCCCCTTGTGCATCCATGACAAAGGAATTGCCGTCGAACATCAGTTCGTCCTGGCCGCCGATTAAATTGACGAACACCAACGGTATCCCCGTCTCGTTCACGCGCACGCGGCCCACGTCCCGTTCACGCTGCGTTTGCTTGTTCACCTCGTAGGGCGAGGCATTGATCACCAACAACACCCGGGCGCCGGCCTCGCGCGCCCGGGCGGCCGGTTCGGAAGCCCAGACGTCCTCGCACACCAGAATCGCCGCTTTCACGCCGTTCAAGTCGACCACCGTCGGCAGCGTGCCGGGAGTGAAATAGCGTTTTTCGTCGAAAACCCGGTAATTGGGCAGCGAGGCCTTGCGGTGATTGGCGAGAACGGCCCCGTCGCGAATCACGATGGCTGAATTGAAGATGAGCTGACCCTCGTATTCCGGATAGCCGGCGATCAGGGTGATTCCGCGCACCTCGCTTTGCAACCGTGCGATCGAGCGCGCGACCTGCGTGCGCATGCCCGAATGGAACAGCAAATCCTCGGGCGGATAGCCCGACACGGCGAGTTCGGGCAGCATCACCACATCGGCGCGGGACTCATCGCGCGCTTGATTCGCCGCATGGATGATACGCGAGGTATTGCCCTCGACGTCGCCGACGATCATATTGAGCTGCGCCATGACGCATCGCAGGCGCCCCGAGCGGTTCAACCCCATCCCCCACCATCGTCGCGCAAGTTCATGGAATTTCCCACTGTGCCGATCCGGTCGCATCGAGGCGCGCTATTCTGAATTAAGCTTAACGGGAGCGCAAAGCCGCCTTTAGGACTTGGACTGCAACGTGAACCTCTTTAATCGCGCAATCGCCCTCGGTGGCAGCTCCAAGCTCGCCCTCAATTGGCGGGTTCTCGGCCTGCTCAACCTGTATCGGTTGCTGGTGCCGCTGGTGCTCCTGGGCCTTTATTCCCTGGGCGGATCGCGCGGCATCGCCGTCGACGCCCCCCGGCTATTCTTCGGCGTCACGCTCTTTTATCTGTGTTTCGGCTTGTGCAGCGTCGTCTTGGTGCGCAGACGCCTGGCGACCCCTTATTTTCAGACCATTCTCCAGGCCAGTGTCGATATCGTGAGCTTGATGTTGCTGCTGCATGCCTGCGGCGGCATTGCGAGCGGATTGGGGCCGTTGCTGCTGGTTCCGGTGGGCGGCCTGGCGTTCTTGCTGCCGCCGCGCAGCGCGCTGTTCCTGGCCGCCGTCGCCGCCCTCGCGGTCCTCGCCCACACGATTTGGCAGCAGCTGACCGGCCATACCGACATCACGGCGTACGCGACCGCGGGCTTTCTGGGGGCGGTGTTGTTCACGTTTGCCGCATCCGCGAGCGTGGTCGCGAGCCGCATGCACGAGAGCGAGGATTTGATCCGCCAAAAGGACGTCGATCTGGCGAACCTCGCCGAACTGTCCCAGTACATCGTGCAGCACCTGCGCGAGAGCCTGCTGGTGGTCGATGCCGCGGACAAGATCCGTCTGATCAATGAATCCGCGGAGGAGATTCTCGGCGACACCTATGCAGTCCCCGGGGCCTTGGTGGGCGAGGTGTCGCCGCGCCTGCTCTACTCCTTGAGCACCTGGCGGCACGGCGATCGGCACGAAAGCGCACCCTCGAGTTTCGTGGCCGCCGACGGCGCGCGCTTGATTCAACCGCATTTCGCGCTGTTGGGCGGCCACGCGCCGGGCCCGACGCTGATTTTCCTCGAAGATACCACCCTCATGGCCGAACGCGTGCAACAGAGCAAGCTGGCCGCGCTCGGCCGCCTTTCCGCCAGCATCGCCCACGAAATTCGCAATCCGGTCGGAGCCATGAGCCATGCCGGCCAGTTGTTGGCCGAAAGCCCCAGTATCGGGCCCGAGGAGCGCAGACTCACCGACATCATCCGCAATAATTCCGAGCGCGTCAGCACCATCATCAACAACGTGCTGCAACTCTCGCGCCGCGAAGCCACCAAACCGACTCGATTCATGCTCGGCGACTGGCTCGAGGAATTCGTGCACGAATTCTCGGAAACCATGCAAATTCCGCTCGCGCAAATCGAGCTTCGAGAAGAGGCGGACGAACTCGAGGTGCGTTTCGATCCCACCCACTTGCATCAAGTGGTGTGGAACCTGTGCGACAACGCCATCAAGTATGGTGCTGCGGCCGGCGGCGGCCTCGAGATAAACCTGAGCCGAACGGCCGCAGGTTACCGGCCTTATTTGGAAGTTGCCGACCGCGGACCGGGCATCGGAGTGGAGTCGGCTGATCGCATTTTCGAACCCTTCTTTACCGGCCACAAGGGCGGCACGGGACTCGGGCTGTTCATCGCCCGCGAACTGTGCCAGCTGAATCGCGCGGTCCTCCTCTACGAGGCGCGCAGCGGCGGCGGCAGCGTTTTTAGAATCGTGTTCAGCGATCCGCAGCGCTGGGAGGGGTAGCGCAGATGATGATCCGCTGACGGTACAATGGACCCATGACCAAACCTGCAGTCTTAGTCGTCGACGACGAACCGGATCTTTGCGAGTTGTTGTCCATCACCTTGGAGCGCATGAACTTGAGCCCGCGCACGGCCGCGAGCGTCGCCGAAGCGCAGCGTATGCTCAAGACGGAGCGGTTCGATTTGTGCCTCACCGACATGCAGCTGCCCGACGGCGATGGCTTGGATCTCGTGAAATGGATACAGCAAAACTCGCCGAACGTGCCGGTTGCCGTGATCACCGCCCACGGCAACATGGAAATCGCCGTGCGCGCGCTCAAACTGGGCGCTTTCGATTTCGTCTCCAAGCCGCTCGATCTACCCGGCTTGCGCAAATTGGTCGCCACCGCCATCAAGCTCTCGGACGCCAAGGACGGCGATACCAGCATATACGGCCCGCGCTTGCTCGGGACCTCGGCCACTATGCAGCACCTGCGCGAAATGATCGCGCGGGTCGCTCGGAGCCAGGCGCCGGTGCACATTTTCGGCGAATCCGGCACCGGCAAGGAGTTGGTCGCGAAGCTCATTCATGAATCCGGCCCGCGCCGCGACGGCCCCTTTGTGCCGGTCAATTGCGGGGCTATTCCGACCGAACTCATGGAAAGCGAACTGTTCGGCCATAAACGTGGCAGCTTCACCGGCGCGGTCAGCGACAAAAAGGGCCTGATCCCCTCCGCGGAAGGCGGCACGTTGTTTCTCGATGAAATCGCCGACTTGCCGCTGCACATGCAGGTCAAGCTGCTGCGGGTGATCCAGGAGAAAGCGGTGCGTCCGGTGGGGGAGCAGCACGAAATCGGCATCGACGTGCGGATTTTGTCGGCTACCCACAAGAACCTCGCCCAGCTGGTGGCCGAGGGCAAGTTTCGCGAGGATTTGTTCTATCGCGTCAATGTCATCGAATTGCGAGTGCCCTCGCTGCGCGAACGGCGGGAGGACGTCACGGAACTCGCCGAGGCGGTGCTGCGCCGTCTTGGGCAGCGCATGAAGATCGCCCCGCCGGCCTTGAGCAAGGAAGCGCTGGTCGCGCTCGAAAATTATGCCTTCCCGGGCAACGTGCGCGAGCTCGAGAATATTCTGGAGCGCGCCATCGCCATGAGCACCGGCGGCGAAGTGCGCAGCAGCGACATTCAATTGCGGCCGACGCCGGCGGGATCGACCGCCGCACCGAATGCGCCAAACGGCGGAGCCTTGGGCGATCGCCTGGAAGACATCGAACGCGATGCCATCATCAAGGCGCTGGAACAGACCAGATACAATAAGACGGCGGCGGCCAAGGCACTGGGGATGAGCTTTCGAGCCCTGCGGTACCGAATCAAGAAGCTCGGCATCGAGTAGCGGGGGTTTCCAATGCGCCTCGCCCAACCGGATCAGCGGAGCGCAACTCGGGCATGTCCCGTTAGCCGCCCCGCACGGAGTGACAAAGTTTGTCAGTGTGTGACGGCTGGCGACACAAGCGGCGCAGGATGATGACGGTTCTATGTCAAACGCACCCTCGAAGTTTTATAAATAGATATCAATTTCAATGGGTTAGATATTCTTCTCGGTAGTTGGCGCACGACTTGCTTGTCTAGTATCACCGGCGCGGGCCGTTGTTTAGAAATGTTGAGTTAATTCGTGTTCAATCATCAGGAGTTAAAATGCTTAAGCAAGTGCAAAAGGGTTTCACCCTCATCGAATTGATGATCGTGGTTGCCATCGTCGGTATCTTGGCAGCGATCGCAATTCCCGCTTACCAGAACTACACCATCCGCGCGCAGGTCACTGAAGGCTTGAGCCTGGTTGAGGGTTGGAAGACCGGGATCTCGGAATACTACGCACAGTACGGCGCGTTCCCTAGCTGCTTTTCGACACTCGCTGCCGGTGCCGCTAACTGTATATCCGTGACAGGCGCCACCACCGGCAAGTACGTTTCGGCGATCGCCGTGAACGCGGGCGGTGTGATTGCGGTCACGTTCGGCAACCAGGCGAATGCCAAGATCAAGGCCGCCGGCAATAACATCCTGGCGCTTGCGCCCGGCCTGAGTGCCAACTTCGACGTGGTCTGGTTCTGTGGTACGGCCTCGACCACGGCTGCGGGCGTGACCGCGCCAACCGGCACCAACACGACCAATGTCCCGGCAGCGTATCTGCCCACGACCTGCCACGTGTAACAACGAAGGCAATCAATCGACCACAAGGTCGTCTGGAAGCCCCTCTTCGGAGGGGCTTTCTTTTCCAGGAGTGAGGAAGATTCAAATGAAACATGAGATCGCAGAAATGAAGCCGAATCAAAAAGGATTCACCCTCATCGAATTGATGATTGTGCCATCGTCGGTATCTTGGCAGCGGTCGCGAGTCCCGCTTACCAGAACTACACCATCCGCGCGCAGGTCACTGAAGGCTTGAGCCTGGGTAAGGGTTGGAAGACTGCCATTGCCGAGTACTACGCCGGTACCGGCAACATGCCGGCAAATACGGCCGCCTTAACCGGCACCTCGGCATCCACTGGCAAGTACGTGACGGGGGTGAACGTAAACAAGGGCGCGATTGAAATCGTTTACGGCAACCAAGCCAACGCCAACATCGGTACGTATACGTTGGCATTGTTGCCCTACACGAACACCAACAACGACATCGTGTGGATATGTGGTTCGGCTACTACTGCCACTATTACCAACCGGTACCTTGACGGCGCAAAGTACTGATACTGCGACCACAACGACCGTTAAGGCCCGGTATCTCCCGACCATTTGCCATTCTTAAGGGGCAATCTTTCAGCCGAGCGCCCCATCGCGCGGGCTTGCTTATTGATGATGCTCCACGGCGATGCTGCGCCGCACTTTTGACCTGGAGGCAGCAACACGGACGCCGGGAACAGCACCGAACTATGACCACACCAATTTCACTGGTGACTGGCCAGCGCTGATTTGAGATGCGATATTGGGATCAAAGTCACGTAGCGTCTCCGACACTATGTGCGACCATTGGCG
>DAINPA010000021.1:0-25988 GCA_036743675.1 Steroidobacteraceae bacterium | reverse complement strand
GCCATGTACATGCCGCCGTTAACGTGCAGGGTTTCGCCGGTAATGTACGCCGCTTCGGCGGATGCCAGGAATGCGACCGCGGCCGCGATCTCCGCCGGTTGACCCAGCCTGCCGAGCGGAACCTGGGCGCTCAGGCCGGTGCGTTGCGCCTCATTCAGTGCCCGCGTCATGTCCGTGTCGATGAACCCCGGAGCGACGACATTCGCCGTGATGCCGCGTGAACCGACCTCCCGAGCCAGCGATTTGGTAAACCCGATGATGCCCGCCTTGGCCGCCGCATAGTTGGCCTGGCCGGGATTTCCGGTGAGCCCCACGATCGAGGCAATGCTGATGATGCGGCCCTGGCGAGCCTTCATCATGCCGCGCAAGACCGCCTTGGAAAGCCTGAACACCGATGCGAGATTGGTCTGCAGCACCGCGTCCCAGTCCTCCGGCTTCATGCGCAACAGCAGCGTGTCGCGGGTAATGCCGGCGTTGTTGCACAGAATGCCGATCGGCCCCTCGTGCGACTCGATGTCGGCGACGAGCGCATCGATCGACTCCTGATTGACCACATCCAGAACCGCGCCGCGGCCGCCGCTCGCGGCCAGCGTTTCGCTGATCCGCGCTGCGCCCCCGGGCGTGGTCGCGGTACCCACCACGCGCGCGCCATCCGCACTCAAGCGGCTGGCAATGGCCGCGCCAATCCCGCGAGAAGCGCCCGTAACCAACGCCACTTGTCCGTTCAACATGGGGGACCGTTCCGCATGTGAAATCCTCCTGATGAAACACCTAGGGCGAGCGCCTCATCGAAGGATTGCGGATCCTCGAGCGCCAGCATTTTCAGATCTCGGTTCTTGTCGATGCGGCGATTCAAGGACGTCAATACCTTGCCGGGCCCGCATTCGACGATGTGCGTGGCGCCCGCGATGATCAACGCGCGAACGGTCGCGGCCCAATAAACGGGCGTATGCAGCTGCTTGACCAGACCGGCGCGGATGGCGGCGGGTTCAGCATGGGCTTTCAGGTCGACACCGTACACCGTGATGCCCGCAGCGGCCGCCAGCGGTACCTCTTCGAGCCGTAGACGCAGCCGCTCGGCCGCCGGCGCCATGAGCGAGCTATGCGCCGGCACACTTACGGCCAAGGTCATGGCGCGGCGCGCGCCCCTGGCGGTGGCGGCCTCGATGGCCCGCGCAACCGCGGGTGCCGCTCCGGCGATGACGACCTGCCCCGGCGCATTGAAATTCACGGCCTCCACTACCTCGCCATGCGCCGCCTCGCGACAGGCGGCTTGGACATCGGCATCCTCCAACCCCAGAATGGCCGCCATGGCGCCTTGACCCTTGGGCACCGCGGCCTGCATGGCTTCGGCGCGAAACTTGACCAGCTCGACAGCGGTACTGAAATCGAGACAGCCTGCAGCCACCAGCGCGCTCCATTCCCCCAGGCTGTGCCCGCTCATCAGGCTCGGGCGAGCGCCACCGCGCTCGATCCACAGGCGATAAGTGGCCGCGCCGGCGGTCAACATCGCCGGCTGGGTGCACTCGGTGGCGTTCAAGGCTTCGACCGGGCCCTGCTGGCAGCGCTGCCACAAGTCGTAACCCAGCACGTCCGAGGCTTGCGCGAAGGTCGCCTCGACGACCGGCGATAATTTTGCCAAGGCGCTCATCATACCGATCGATTGTGAGCCTTGGCCCGGGAAAACGAAGGCGAGTGACATTGCGAGCGGGTCTCTAGATGCGACAGCGGTGGCGAATTATAGCGATACGCCACGAGAGTGCAGCCCCGACCGCAAATCCTGCGGCCGCGCCGTACAAGTGGGCATCGACGACGATCATGGGCGCCGCATGGCCTGTCGACTGTTCGTAGACCAATTTGCCGCACAGACCGATCAGCAGAAGCCACCGATCCCAGGCACGCTCCGCCAAGTGCTTGGCGCAGCCCGCGGCCATGACCGAGTGCAGCACACCCGAGGCGCCGACATACCAGCCCACACTCGGGCTCAGCCACCACAAACCGCAACTGATCGCCAACGCGCCGGACAGGACGATTACGCACCACTCCACCGGATCGTAATCTCGTGCGAACAACGACCACATCAGCACCAGCCCCAACTCGTTCAGCAGCAGGTGATGCAGGTCGAGGTGCACAGCGTGGGCCGTGAGCAACCGCCACCATCCCCCCGCCGCGATGGCGCCGCGATCGTAGCGAAGCGCCTCGCCGACACTGTCGCCAAGACCCCACACCAGATCGAGGATCAGCATAATCAAAAGCAACCAAAGCCAGCGGCCGCGATCCAACTGCAGAGCCTGCGCGAACTGCGCCAGCGTATTTGCTGCGTTACGCGGCATCGCGGTCGCCTATTTTGGTATCATTCATGGAATTCTCGAGGTCACTATGCACAAGCGCCAGCGCGGATTCACCCTTATTGAGATCATGGTCGTGGTCGTCATTCTCGCAGTGCTGGGTGCGCTCGTGGTGCCGAAGATCTTGGAGAACGTCGACAAGGCCCGCGTTACCCGCGCAGCCAGCGACATTCGGGCCATTCAGACCGCACTCGACCTCTACCGCTTGGATAATTTCAAATATCCGACCACCGAACAAGGTTTGCAGGCGCTGGTGACGCAGCCGAACGACCCCTCGATCACCAATTATCGGTCCGCCGGGTATTTGTCGTCCTTGCCAAAGGATCCCTGGAACAACCCGTATCAATACGTCAGTCCGGGCCCCGGCGGGCGCGACTACGAGATCACGAGCTACGGACGCGACGGCAAACCAGGCGGTGAAGGCTACGACGCGGACATCAGCAGCACGACCCTCGAACAACGGTAGGCCACTCGCTTGCGGGTGCCGCGCAATGCGCAGCAAGGGCTTCACGCTCGTCGAAATCTTGGTGGTCGTGGTGATCATGGCGGTGGTCATCTCATTGGCGGTGCTGTCGATCGGCGTGACCGGACGCGACTCGCAACTGGATGAGGAGAGCATGCGTATCGAGGGCTTGGTTGACCTGCTGCACGAGCGTGCGGTGCTCGAAGGGCGCGATTTCGGATTGCTGATCCAGCCGACCGCGTATGAGTTCCTGGTATACGACCCGGTTCGCGATCGTTGGCTGACGTTCAATGACGAGCATGAATTTCGCCGCCGCGAATTGCCCAAAGGCGTGACCTTGCAACTGGAATTGGACTCGCAAATCGTCGTGCTCAAGCCCATTGAGCGAAAAAGCGCAAGCGATGAGGCGCCACCGGCGCCGCAAGTGGCGATCGCGGCAAGCGGCGAGGGAACGCCGTTTCGACTGACGCTGTTGCGCGAGGCGACGCGGGCCAGAGCGTCGGTGGACGGCAACGCGCTCGGCAAGACGAAGATCGAGAATTCGAACCAACCGGAAAAGCCCACGTGAGCCGCTTGCGAAGCCGCGGCTTTACTTTGGTGGAGGTGCTGGTCGCGCTGATGATCGTCGCGATCGGATTGGCCGCCCTGATGACGGCGGTGAGCGCCACGGCCCGCACCAGCGGTTATTTGCGCGACAAAACGCTGGCCCAATGGATCGCCCTCAATCGTCTCACCGAAGTGCGCCTGATGGTGAACAAACTGGGCCAAAACGCCGACACCGGCCAGCTCGAGTTCGCCAATCGCACCTGGCATTACGACACTCGCTACTTCGATACCAGCATCGGCGGCATGAAGCGCGTGGTGGTGCGCGTTTGGCTGGGGGCCGCCAATACCAAGAGCAACCCCGTGGCCGAATCCTACGCTTTCATGGGCTCCTCGGTTGCCACGCCGGGCAGTTCCAATGTCGATTGGACCACGGGCACCACCGCCGCCGCCGCGGCGCCCTGCCCGCCCGCAGCTCCCGGCACACCGAGCACGCCCCCGGGGACTGGCCCCGGTGGCGTTCCATGCACACCCTCGACCACGCCGAGCGGCACTCCCAACCCCTCAGGCACTCCCATCACGCCGGTACCGGGCGGTCCGACCGGCACCGGTCAGACGACACCGCCATGAGCAAGCCCGGCCGAACCCCTGTGCGCTCAGGATTCCGCGGCTTCACGCTGGTCGAAATGCTGGTGGCGCTGCTGATCCTCGGCATCATGTCGGCACTCGGCTACGGCACCTATCGGCAAGCGCGCATCTCGGCGGAACGTACCGAGCAGGCATTGCAACGCTCGCGCGAGATCGAGTTCGGCATGCGGGTGGTGGTCATGGATTTCGCGCAAATGGTGCCCCGGCCGGTACGCGATCCGCTCGGCCAATCGCGACTGCCGGCGCTGCACGGCCTATCCGGCAACGGCACCAGCGCCGGTGCCGCCGGCGAGGGATTCGGCAGCACTGCGTCGAGTTCCTCGAGCCTGCACTTCAATTCGGATCCCGGATTCCAATCCGGTTTCGCCGATTCATCCTCCGCCTCCGCGCTCCCATTGGCCGAACTGACACGCGCGGGCTGGTCGAATACCGCCGGCCAGCAGCGCGGCACGTTGCAACGCGTGGCCTATGCGCTTGTCGGCGACATGCTCAAGCGCAGCTACACCACCGCGCTCGACACCGTGCAGGGCACGAAACCGGTGATTCAGGACCTGTTCGGCCAGGTGAAGACCGTCCAGTTTCGCTATCTGGATATCAACCAGACCTGGCAGAACCAATGGCCGCCCGCGACTATGCCGCAGCCCGAAGCGCTGTGGAGCCGGCCGGTCGCGGTGGAAATCACGGTCGAGTTCAAGGACTGGGGCCGGGTTCGCCGGCTGATCGAGGTGGCCGGATGAGCCGGCAGCGGCAACGCGGTGTGGCGCTGATCATCGCGCTGGTGCTGGTCGCGCTTGCGGCCATTCTCGCGACCAAGCTGACCTTCGACGGCTGGCTGGAACGGCGGCGCGCCAGCGGTGTCATGGCTGCGGAACAGGCATTCGAATTCGGTATGGGCGCCGAAGCGCTGGCGGCCGCCGTGCTCGGCCAGAACGGGCAAAAGCCGCAAAATGCTCAGGCCGGGCAAACCAGCCAGAACACCCAACAAACGCAAACCGCGCAAATCAACTCGCAGGTCACCCTCGCCCAACCCTGGGCGCAACCTACCCAGCCGTTGCCCATCACACCGGAGAACGATCCCGAAGGAGAGCCGATCGGCATCTTGCAGGGACAGTTGGAGGATATGCAGGGCCGCTTCAATTTGAACAATCTGGGCCATGTCATCAATGTGAACGGCAAGATCGAACAGGACCCGCAGCCGCTGGAACAATTTCAGCGCCTGCTGGTGGCGGCGAGACTGGAGGCCAAATGGGCCGCCATCGCGCGCGATTGGATCGATGCGGACGATCAGCCGGGAAGCCCCGATGGCGCGGAAGATGCGGTTTACACCGCACAATCGCCGCCTTACCGTACCGGCAATTGGCCGATGACCAGTCCGAGCGAACTGATGAATCTTCCCGGCTTCGGCGCCGACCGTTATCGCAAGATCGCCCCTTACGTGACTGCTCTGCCCTACGCCACCGCGACCATCAATATCTGCACCGCGCCCGCGATCGTGCTCGAGAGTCTCGCCGACAATCTGAGCGGCGAATATTCCGGCAATCCGGAGCTGCTCACCAGTGCGCGCACCAGCGGCTGTTTTCCCGATGTCCAGACGTTCACCAACATCTTGGGCCCCAACGCCCCCAAGGTGGCCACACTGTTCTCGGACAAGAGCTCCTACTTCCGGCTCACCACCCGGGTGACGCTTGGCACTACGCAGTTCACCTTGTACAGTCTTTTGTTGCGGGGTCCCGGCGGAAAAATCTCCCCGCTGCTGCGCACATTCGGAACACTCTAGATCACATGCCGCACACACTGCTGTTACGCCTCCCCGCCGCCGGCCAAGAAGACACCGAGTGGGTGAGCATCGATGAGACCGGCCGACCGACGGCCGCGAAGCAGCGCGGGCCATTGAGTTTGGCCGCTGCCGTGGCGCGATCCGCCAAAGTCGTGGTGCTTGCGCCGGCCACACAAATTCTATTGGCGGAGCCGGAACTGCCTCCCGGCAGCGCGGTCAAGCTCGCGCGCGCGGTCCCCTTTGCGCTCGAGGAGCAGCTCACCGAGGACATCGATGAGCTGTGCTTCGCGCTCGGTCGACGCAGTGCCGGCGGGCGCACCCCGGTTGCGGTGGTGGCGCGAAACGTGTTGCAAGGTTGGATTTCGGCTCTGAGCGATGTCGGTATCGAGCCATCCGCCCTATATGCCGACATCACCCTGGTTCCGGAGAATCCGGGGCAAACAGTGCTATGGCTGGAAGGGGCGCGGCTTGCGGTGCGGCGCCCGGGAACGTTGCCGTTCGCCGTGGAACTCACGCCGGTCTCGGAAGCGTTGGCGGTCGCCGGGGTCATACCGGACCCTCTCGAGGTATCCTCGGAACCGAAGACTTTGGAGAGCGCCGTCCTGTATGCGA
This sequence comes from Steroidobacteraceae bacterium, assembly GCA_036743675.1. Lineage (GTDB taxonomy): Bacteria > Pseudomonadota > Gammaproteobacteria > Steroidobacterales > Steroidobacteraceae > Bog-1198. Next base: position 19,597 of record DAINPA010000021.1, on the reverse strand, counting down.
CTGGCGAGGACTGGACGCGAGTTCAGGATGAGTTCGACCGGCTCGCAGATAAGTTCGCATCGTTAAAAATACAGCTCCTGCCCGAAGGCCCGCTGCCGTGGTTGGCGCGCAATCTGACCGCCACCGATGCCGTCAATCTGCTGCAAGGCGAGTTCTCTCGCTCGACGGACTACAGCGAACGTTGGCGCCGCTGGCGAACCGCCGCGCTGCTCGCGCTCGCCTTGCTCGTGGTGCACGTGGCGACGGCGGCACTCGAGATTCACCGGGCCAACCGCGAGACGGCCACCCTCGACGGCGAGATCGCCCGGGTGTTTACGCAAACCATGTCCGCCGAAGCAATGCGTGATCCGCGCCGTCAGATGCAATCGCGTCTCGAGCGCATTCGCCGCTCCGGCGCCGGACCTGAATACTTCTTGCGTAGCTTGGAGGCTTTGAGCAGCGCCATTTCGGCCCTGCCGAACACCGTCATCGATACGCTCAGCTATCGCGAGCAAACGCTCGATTTGAAAGTGACGGCACCGAGCCTCGCGGCGCTCTCTCAGTTGTCTCAGCTGATGGCTAAACAAGGTCTGACGGCCGAAATTCAATCCTCGACGCCGGCGGGCGCCGCCATCGAGGCACATTTACAGGTCAGATCCGCCGCCGCGAAGGCACACCGATGAATGAGTTTATCGCCAACCTCGAGCGCCGGTATGCCCGGCTGCAGCCGCGCGAACAACGCATGGTCCGGCTGGGCGCGCTGGCGGTCGGTTTGCTGCTTCTGGTGGGCGGCGTATTGCTGCCGCTGCAAACAGCGATATCGACCGCGCTCAAGCGAACCGACACCAGGCGCGCGGATCTGGAATGGATGCGCGTGAACGCCCCTGAAATCCAAGCCGCCGGCGCCACGCTCATGATCGACAGCACGGAAGCGCCGGTGGTCGTGGTCGACAGAGTGGGCCGAGAGAGCGGCCTCGGCAGTGCCTTGAAGGGCACGCAGCCGAGCGCCAACGGCGTGCGGGTGCAGTTGGGCGACGCGCCGTTCGACGCCCTGATCACATGGATTGCCACGCTGGATCGGCGCTACGGTCTTGCGATCGAATCAATCACCATCGACCGCGCCGACAAACCGGGAGTGGTCAATGCGAACATCAGCTTCGCCTCGCCGCGACGCTAGCGCACCGAGACCCGCCTCACCGTCGCCACCGGCACGCCCGTTCTGGCGCATCGTTCTGCCGATGTTCGTGTTGGCGGCGCTCACCGTCGCCGTGATCGCCCTGCCGGCATCCCTGGTCGCGCGCTTGCTTCCCGCCGCGGTGCATGCGGAGGATTTTTCGGGCAGCATCTGGCACGGTTCGGCCGGTAGGATCACCGTGCATGCTCGGGATGCCGGCTCGGTCGAATGGCGCCTTCATCCCGAAGCGCTGCTGCGTCTGCGTGCGGCCGCCGACTTGCGCTGGGTGCGAGGCGGGTTCGTACTCGACGGGGCCGCGAGCTTCGACCGCCACGGCCTGATCGCGTCCGACGTCCGAGGCGGCGGCCCGATCGAGGATTTGCAGGGATTGGGGCTGCCCGCAGGATGGCGCGGCAGCGCTCGAATCCACATCAAGGAACTGCGGGCGGCTTTTTCCGGCGCTGCCGCCACCCTTCAAGCCGCCGTGGGCGACATCGCCGTAGCCGACCTGTCTTCTCCGCAAGTGGCGGAAGGCGCGAATTTGGGCGGCTACTCGCTGCAATTCGCCGACTCGATGCTGCCCCCCGATTCGGATGCAACCGGACGGGTCGCCGACACCGGCGGTCCACTGAGTGTCGATGCGGAAATTCGCTTTTCCCCCAAGCAACGCAGCGTCTTGCTCTCCGGGACCCTTAAGGAACGCGCCGACCCACCGGCGGCGCTGCGCACCCAGGTCGATGACCTTGCGCGCCTGCACGCGCGCGACGCGCAAGGACGCTTACCCGTCGATTTCGAATTCACCTTCTAGCGGCTGTTTACCTTCTGGCGGCTGCGCGAGGCACACACTCTGACTTGCAGAGTGCTTGACGATACAGTGCAAACCACATAGATTTAGGCGGTGTAAGGCGAAATTCCGGTAGCACACATGCGATCCGATGTTCCGGTGTCGATTCAGACCCACGCGCTCGGAACGCTCGCCTATATCCGCACCTCCATTGAATTGTCGAGTTCATTGGTGGTGCCGGGAATGGCGGGCGTGTTCATGGGCTGCGTCGGCATCGTGGCCGCGATAGCGGCTATGACGCCCCGATGGGCCTCTCACTGGCTGGCGATTTGGGTGTTCGCCGGCGCCGCCGCATTCCTTTTGGGCGGCACTCTCATGGCGAGGCAGGCCGCCCAAACCGGGCATGCGCGCTACCTCGGGCCGGTGCGTAAGTTTTTGCTGTGCCTGTGTCCCGCCCTGCTCGCCGGTGCGGTGCTGACCTTCGTCCTATGGCGGGCGGGCATGCAGCGCCTGGTGCCGGGCACCTGGCTTTTACTCTACGGCTGCGCGGTACTGTCGGCGAGCACGGTGACCGTCGCCAGCACCATGCGGCTCATATGCATCATGGGCGCGCTGTTCGTTGTCATGGGATGCTTCGCGTTCGCCATGCCCGCGCAAAGCCATTCGCTGATTCTCGGCGCGGGGTTCGGCGCCCTGCACATCGTATTCGGCCTTCTCATCGGACGCTTGAGCCATGGCCAATAAACCGCTGGGCACCAAACGCGATGAATCCCCGGGTGTCGACGGGTCGTTCAAAGCGGCGCCGCGACCCGTGCCGGTGCCGAATGTCGCCGGCATGAACAAGGTCGCCGGCTTCGATCGGCTGATCTACGAGAGGGTGCGCCTCGGCATCATGAGCGCGCTCGCCATGAACGATCAACTGACGTTCAACGAGCTCAAATCGCTGTTCAATGCCAGCGACGGCAACCTCGGTGCGCATGCACGCAAGCTCGAAGAAGCGGGCTATGTCGCCTGCACCAAATCTTTCGAGGAACGGCGGCCGAAATCTATGTACCGCATCACGGTTCTCGGGCGAAAAGCCTTGCTACGCTACCTCGAGCACATTGAGGCGGTGATCAAGGCGACGCGGCGGGTTTAGTGCAGGGACGGGTCTAATGCGCGTTTTCTTGTTTATTAGCTTTGTAATGCCAAGTCACCGGTAAAATATCATGCATGTCGCGATCATCATGGACGGCAACGGCCGTTGGGCCACGCAACGCGGACTGCCGCGCACCGCGGGTCACGTCGAGGGCGCCAAAGCGGTGCGCACCGCGGTCGAAGTGGCGGCGCGTGCCGGAATCGACACCCTGACGCTGTACGCGTTTTCAGCCGCCAACTGGGCTCGTCCAGCCGCGGAAATCGCGGCGTTGATGCGCTTGCTCGGCCAATATCTGTTCACCGAGACGCGCCGCTGCCTCGAGCAGTCGATCCGCATCAATGTCATCGGTCGGCGCGACCGACTCAGCGAGAGTCTGCTGCGCTCGATCGGGCAGAGCGAGCGGTTGAGCGCGGGAGGCTCCGGGATGCACTTGCGCATCGCGCTCGACTACTCGTCCCAACACAGCATCGTCGCGGCGGCGCGCCGGGCCAAGGACGTCACTGATCTCGACCAGGAAGGGTTTCGGCGCTTGCTGCACGAAGTGGATCATTGCTTGTATCCCGCAAGCGAAGTCGATCTGCTGATTCGCACCGGCAACGAACAGCGGCTCAGCGATTTTCTGTTGTGGGAATGCGCTTATGCGGAGCTGTACTTCGCCGAATGTCTGTGGCCGGACTTCGACGAGGAGCGATTCAGCCGCGCGCTCGAGGACTACTCCGGTCGCCAGCGGCGATTTGGCGCGCTCAGGCGCGATTCGCGTTGATACGGCAACCTCAATTCTCCGGCGCCCATTCGCGCCAGGCGCGCATGAGCGGGAAATACAGACCGACCCGTACCGGCTCCGGCCCCATTTTTTGGGCCAACAGCGCATAGCGCTGTAACTGCGGGCGATAGCGCTCGACCTCCCGATCCAAGAATTCCGCCAGAGCTCCGCCGCCGTGCTGGCTCGTCTTGTAGTCGATGACCCAGCGGGTGCCGTGCTCATCGATGAAGCTTCGATCGAACACCGCGCGCACCACCTCGCCGCGCCACTGTCCCGATACCGCGTATTCGCGCACATCGTCGCGCCCGCCCCGTCTCTGCAATATCCAGCGACCGCGAGGATCGCTTTGAACCGCGATCAACGCCTCCACTGCCCGCACACTGGCGTCCTGCAGCAGCTGCTCGGGTACGCCATGCAGCCCCAGCCAGCGCTTGAAGTGTCCACCCGCGGCGCGAATCGCCGCTGCGTCGCTGCGCTCGATATCCATCGCCTGAAGTTCGGCGTGCACCAGGCTGCCGACGCGACGCGCCGTCTCGCCGACCCAGTCGAACACCGGAGTCTCCTCGCGCGGCGTGACAGGCAGCGCAGGATTCGCCCCGATTTGCGCAAACACATTGACCGGTGACCAGTCGAGGGGTACGCGGCGCAGCGGTCCGCCGCCCGTCACCGGGGCATCCGGCACTGAAGCGGAATCCATGGCCGATGGTCGCGCCGCGGCGGCGAATTCAGGGCCCACGGTGGGCCACAGTACCGCGAGCAGGCTGCCCGCGCGCGGTTTTACTCGTTGCGCGTTGTGCGCTTCCTCGGCGGCCTCCTCTTCGGTTTCTTGGTCGCGATCCTCCCCGCGCGAATCGACGGTCGCGGTCAAATGCAGCTGCCATTTCGCGCGCGTACTCGCCACGTACAGCAGCCGCTCGGCCTCGAGTCCCGCGGCGTCCTGAGCCCGGCGGCGCAGAAACTCGAACAGCCGATCCTTGTCGGCACCGACCGCGGGGCGCGCGGCCATCACCATGCCGTCGCGGCTGGTACGTGCAAACTGGTGGGTGAGCAGCAGCTGGTCGCGGTTCGGTCCCGGGCACCGCTCTAGCGCCGGCAGCACCACCATGTCGAATTCAAGGCCCTTCGCCTTGTGGATGGTCATGATTTCAACGAAGTTCGAGGCGCCGCTATCGGCATACAGATCGGCAAAGCTTTGCGCGAGGTCCGCCGCATCCGGCAGCCCGCGCTGCTCGAACTCGCGCAACCGTGCGAAAACCACGCGTACGTGATCCAGCTCCGACTGGTCCGCCACGCACGACGGGCCGCCAAGCCCCAGCCAGGTACGTTCCACCCAGCGTGCGATGGTCCCGTGGTTTTGCACGCGCAAAGCGGCCTCGAGCACGGTACGCAGCCGCCTTAAGCGCGCCCCGCCCTCTGGGCTCAACTGCCCGAGCACCGCCTCGTTGCAGACGGCGTCCCAAACCACCGGTCCGGTGCGCGCCACGATCAGCAGATCCGCGAGCCTCAGCCCGACCCACGGGGCACGCAGCACCGCCAACCACGCCGTGCGATCGCCGAGATGCAGCAGCGCACAGACCAGCATGACCAAGTCCCGCACCACCTCGCGATCTTGCAGCGGTTCGAGATCCACGGCGCGAAATGCGATCCCGCGCATGCGTAGACACCTTGCGATATCACGCGCGTACGCTCTGGCACGTACCAGCACGGCAATCCTCCATTCGGGATGTTGCAGGCGCCGCGCCTCGATCAACTCCGCGACCGCCAGCGCTTCGGCACTTCGGGTCGGGTAGCTTTGAATCTTGACCGCAGGCTCGGCGGCAGCCGACGATTGCACCGCCGAATCGCTCGGCCGAAAGGCGATGGCGCCCCGCTCGCGGTCATCCTCTCGCGGCATGATTCGGGCGAAGCAGGCGTTGATCCAATCAACCAAGATTCGGTCGGAGCGAAAATTACTGCTCAGGCGCTGTACTTCGAATCGCAGGTCGCCGATACCGTCCTCGGCCAGCTCCAAAAACGCCCTGACCTCGGCTTGCCGGAACCCGTAAATGGACTGCATCGGATCGCCGACGCAAAACACGCTGCGTCCGTCGCCGCGCTGCCACCCGGCCGTAACCAGCCGCACCATTTCGAGCTGCGCACTCGAGGTGTCCTGGAACTCGTCGAGCAAGATGTGCTGCAGCCGATAGTCGAGCCGCAAGTTCAGGTCGGTCGGGGCCGCCGCCGTACCAAGCGCTCGCAGTGCCGCCATCGACACGGCGGGAAAGTCGACCGCCCCCTGCTCGCGAAACACCCGCTCCAATTCGGCCGCCGCAAGCACCAGAACCTGTGCCACATCGCGCACGCGCTTCCAGTCCTCGTCTCCATACCTCGGCGCCGGCAGCGTGCGCACTTCCTCGAGTGCCTGCAGCGCCTCCGGTAGGTTCGCGAGTTCGGCCAGCAGCTCCAGCATCAAGGGCTTCTCCGCGCACTGCGGCGGGAACCCCTCGGCCTTGGTGAGCCGTTTGCGCAGTGCGCCGCCGTTCGTCAGGCACTCGGCGGCCATGCCGCGCCAACGGCCGACGTGCTTCGCGTCCGGCTGCAGCGGTGCTTGATCCAGCCGCCATTCGGCGATATCCGCGCGCTCGTCGTCGAGGCGCTGCGCCGCGGCGCGCAGCAAAGGCGACAAGGCCGCGATTCGCTCTGCGCCCACCGCCTCGTAGGCGCTGCGCAGCGTACGCGTGACCAGCAGCTCGAGATCCTCATCGAAGCGCTGTCGCACGCGACGCAGCTGCGCCTCATCGAGCGAGCTCGCGGCCTGCAATCGTCCCGCGAGCAGCGGCAGCCAGCGATCGCGGCTCGGCAGCATCTCGGCGATCAGATCGACCAATCGGCGCCAGCGCTGATCGTCGAGAGCGAGCAGCCGTTCGACGGCCGATCCGAACGCATCGGCCCCGTCGTGCGCCAATGCGCGCCGCGCCGCCTCCTGATACATCGGCGCGGCGTTCTCCACCGTATTGAGGCGCCCTCCCGCTCCCGCCGTGATGGGCAGCTGGCCCGCCAGCCAGGCGTTGAACGCGTCGATGGTCTCGATGCGCAGCCTGGAAGGCTGCCGTTCGATATCGATTTGCCGCGCCTGTAAATGTTGCTTCGCCGTCGCTGCCAATGACCAGGTTTGCCGATTCATGTGCGGCGGGCAGGCCGGGAGCGAAGCGGCTCGCAAAGCATCAATCACGCGCTCGCGCATCTCCTGCGCCGCGCGGTTGGTGAAGGTCAGCGCCAGAATGCGCTCCGGCGCATCGCTCGATGCGAGCAGGGTCAAATAGCGCTGCACCAGCAGGGTGGTCTTACCGCTGCCCGCCGGAGCCTGGACCAGAACCGATCCGCGCGCCGCGATGGCCTGACGGCGCGCCGCACCGTCCTTGGCATCCTCGATGGGATCAGTGGACACGACACAGGCCGTGCAAATGACAGGACTCGCACGCCCGCGGGAGCGGATCCACCGCGGCGCGCCCCGCGGCAAACTCCGCCGCGAGTTTCTCGATGCGCCGCGACCACACGCACATAAGGGCCGCGAGGCTTTCCATGCCCTCCATCTTGGTTCTTTTTGCCCTCGGCTTGAAGATTCCGTCGCGCTCGGCCTCCGCCACGAACGAACATTCGGATGCATTGATCCGCCCATACGCCACGGCCACCAGCGCCTGCGGAAGCAACAGGGCATAGATGGGCAACTGCGGATTGTCGGGTCGATCGCCGCGCCAATCGACGCCCGTCGCGCCGCTCTTGTAATCGATCAATACGCGCGCACCATCCTCGAGCCGATCGACTCGATCGATGCGCACCGTGAACTCCACGCCGCCGAAACTTGCGCGCTGCGCGCCCCCTTCCAAACGTTCGACTTCGAAGGGCGCGCGCCCAGCCTCGACTTCCAGCCATCCGCTCAAGACGGCATTCAGGCGAATTCGCTCGCGCTCGCGCCAGCGCGCACCCGGATCGCGGCGCCGGCACAGTGTTGCGATAGCCGCACGCACGCTGCGGTTCACCAAATCCGCGCGCTGCTCCGCGCCGAGCGCCACCAATCGCTTCGAGTCATGCAGGTCGGACCAAATGCGCTCCAATGCGCCGTGCAATAATTCGCCGCGCTCGCGCTCGTTGAAACCCGGGATGGGCCGCTCGAGGGCCTCGCTCTTCAATCGGGTTTCCGCAAAGCCCCGAAATGCACAGCGCGACTGGGCCTTGAGCGTGGAGACGCCCCGCGTGCGCTCGTCCGCGGCAAATGCCGGTGCCCACTCGTCCACGAGTATCTCGAGTTCGGGTGCGCTGTTCACCTGCGCCAGCCAATGTGGTTGCGGACCGGGCATGAATGGCGGCACCGGCGCCTCGAGCGACCCTATCGGGCCGGCGTCGCCCGCCGACAGCAGCGGACTCGGCGCCGCATGCCGGCCGTCGCCGGAATCGGCGCAGCTGAATACGCCGGAGAGCGCGCGCGCGCGCCAACGTCGCAGCAGGTCCTCGGCGAATTCCAGTTGCAGATGAGCGGCCGCGGCGACCACTCCATACTCTCTTTGCAGCCGAACGGGCAGCAGGGGAATCGGATCGAGCGGCGGCGGCCAGCGTGCCTGGTAGCAGCCCGTGACCCATAAGCCGTCGTAAGTGAGCCACGGATCGATCAGTTGACCGCTGACCCAGATCGCCGGAACCCCGGTTTGGGTTTGAAAGGCCGTATCTCGCGCGGCCCGCCGCAGAATGCCCTCGGCGGCCCGGCTTGAGTGAGTGCCCAGCACCGGATCGCCGGCGGCAAGTCCCCCGAGCAGTTCGCGAAACCGTTCGGCCGATTGATATTCGCCGCTCGACCACCGGCGGCGCAAGCTCCACGGCGCGGCCTCGAATGCGCCGATCCAGAGAGAAACCCAGCGGCTCATCGGATGATTGCCGGTCAGCTCGCGGAGGATCCGTGCGCTCGTCTGCAGGCGCTGCAATGCGCCGACCGGACCCACGGACGCCGCGCGAGCCACGTCCTGCGCAAGCTTCAGCCAATCCGCGAACGGACTCTCGCTCGGCGCACGGCTGCGCAATGCCACATCCAGAGCCGACGCCGCGCCCGCCTCGGCGGCCGACTCCTGCAGCTCGGGCAAGCGCAGCAAGGCGCTGAATTGCGTGAACGAGACCGGTCCGGCGCTCACCGCCAAAAGATCGAGCGCCGCGCGCACCGGGGCATAGGCGGCCAGCGGCGTGCCGCCGGCCACCGCATAGGGCGCGCCCTCCGCGGCCTCTGAGCGCTGATTGAGGGAGTAGCGCTGCGGCGCCATCGCGGCGTCGAAGGCATCCACCAATTCGCTTCGGCACTGGACCAGATCGGGTACGCATATCCAGGCGCGAAAGCCTGGACTTGTCAGCAGGCCCTGCCGCGCCCAATCGGCCATGGCCGCCAATTCCGCGGCGCGTGAGCCGAAGGTGAGCAGCCGCGACGAGGCCGGCGAAACCGCCGGCGCCTGCAGTGCCGGTCCGGCCTCGGCTTGCAGCCAGCGCCGCGCGACCGGGCGCCAGTGGGGACTTTCGATCCAGACGATGGACTGCGCCCCCTGCTCGCGCGCTTGCGATGTGCGAGCCAAGGACATCGGCAATCGGTCGTTATCGATACAGCGAACCGTCCGGCAGTATTCCTCGAATCGCGCATTCCAATCCAGGAACATCTGCGATTCCTCGCTGCCGTCGGCGGCGACCGCGCTTGCGGGTATCGCATACTCATGCATGGCGCGCCGGGCGCGCCGTGCCGCGCGTGCCGCGCCCGACGGATCCAAAAACCCCTCGCCCGGTTCGCGCTCCAGCACCACCGCGCGCCATAGTTCGCGCTCTTCCACATCGTTCAGGCATCGCGGCGTGGATGAGTCGGCGAGCTGACGTTGGATATGCCGTTCCCTCAACCAGCCGCCGAAGTCGCGCACGCGCGGCGTCGGCCATATGTCACGGCCCGAATCCCGATAGGCCCGTTCGAGCGCATCGAACAGCGCCGCCGCGAGTTCGGTGTTCGGCGCAAGGATCGTGTGTCCGGCGCCGGCGGCCTCAAGCAGGGCGCGGTTCATGGATAAGGCGCGATCACACGCCAGCGATGGCAGGCGACCGCATGCTGTGCGCTCACCGGTTCGAGCTGCGGGATCTCGCGCTCGCAAATTCCCTCCGCATAGCGGCAACGGTTACGAAATGCGCACCCGGAGGGCACTGCGTTACCCGGGGGCGGCTCGCCGGCGGCGACCATATTCTCCTCCGCCACGATGGCGCCGCCCGTCGGCACACGCGTCGGGTCGGGCACGGCCGCGAGCAGTGCCCGGGTGTACGGGTGGGCGGGTGCGGCAAACAATGCGTCGCGGGCCGCGTGCTCGACGATTCTGCCCAGATAAATGACCAGAACGCGATGGCTGATATGCCGGACAACAGCCAGATTGTGGCTGATGAACAGCATCGCGGTGCCGAACTCTTGCTGCAGATCCATCAGCAAATTGACGATCTGGCCCTGAATCGACACGTCCAGCGAACTGACGGGCTCGTCGCATACCAACAGCTTCGGGCGCAGCATCATGGCACGCGCGATGCCGATGCGCTGACATTGGCCGCCGCTGAATTCGTGCGGATACCGATCGGCCGTCCCGTGCGCCAGACCGACCCGCTCCAACATCTGCTCGATCCGCGACCGGCGGGCCTGCGCCGAGAGACCGGGTTCGAAGATGCCGAGCGGTTCCGCCAGCGCCTCGCCCACGGTCATACGCGGATCGAGGCTCGCCAGCGGATCCTGAAATATCATTTGCAGGTCACGGCGTTGTCGGCGCAAGGTCGCCGCATCGCATGACAACAAATCCATGCCGCCCCATACGATGCTGCCGCGCGCAGCCGGTATCAGGCGCAAAAGCGCGCGCGCGAGCGTCGATTTGCCGGAGCCCGACTCGCCGACCAATCCCACGGTCTCGCCTGCGCCCACGCCGAAGCTCACCTGCGCCAGCGCGGCGAAGGCGCCGAAGTTCACGCTCAAATTGCGCACCTCGAGCAAAGGGTCGCTCACCGGGACAGCGGGTGGTGGCATGCCACTTGAGCCGACTGCTGCAGGCTGCGCAAGGGTGGTTGTTCCGAGCGGCACTGCTCCGTCGCCCGCGGACAGCGCGGCGCAAACGCGCAGCCGCGTTCCCGCACCCCCGCGCCCAAAGCCTGTCCCGGCAGGCACGGCATGCGCTCGAGCCGGGCGGTGCGCAAATTCGGCACGCACTGCAGCAGCAACGCGGTATAGGGATGCTGGGGGCGCTGCAACAGATCACCCGCAGGCGAAGCCTCCACCACCCGACCCGCGTACATCACGAGTATTCGATCGGCCAGTGCCGCCACCACGCCAAGATCATGGCTGATCAGAACCATGCCCATCGCCGCTTCGAGCCTCACGGCGCGCAGCACCTCCATGATCTGGGCCTGAACCGTCACATCGAGGGCACTGGTCGGTTCGTCCGCGATCAGCAGCTTCGGCTCGCACAGCAGGCTCATGCCGATCATGACGCGCTGGCGCATCCCGCCGGACAATTCATGCGGGTATTGCCGAAGGCGGCGTTGCGGCTCGGGCACGCGCACGCGCTCCAATATGAACCGGGCTGCACGCATCGCATCGCGCCATGAGAAGCCGCGGTGAGTCACCAAGACCTCGGCAAGCTGCACGCCGATCCTCAAGTGCGGCGTGAGCGAGCTCATCGGATCCTGGAAGATCATGGTGAGCTCGGAACCGCGTATCCGGTTGAGCGCCTTCGGCGCCAGACCCAGAATTTCCCGCCCGTCGAAGCGCACGCTGCCGCTTGCCTGGGCATTTTTCGCCAGAAGACCCATGGCCGCCATGAACACCTGGGTCTTGCCGGAACCGGATTCACCCACTATGCCGAGACACTCGCGCGAAGCCACCGTCAACGACACGTCGCGCACAGCCTCGACGGGGCCGCCCGCAAGCGCATAGGTCACCTGCAAATTCTCTATGCAGAGAGTCGGCATGGAGGCGGCGTGCCGCGTCATCCGCCCTCCTTTACATCGAGCGCATCGCGCAGCCCATCGCCGAGGATGTTCAGGCTGAGCAGCAGCAGAGCGAGAAAGCCGCCCGGCACCAGCAATATCCAGGGCGCGGCCTCCATCTCACCGGCGCCTTGCGCAATCAGCGTGCCGAGGCTGGCGTGCGGCTCCTGAATCCCCAGCCCGAGAAAACTCAGGAAGCTTTCGAACAATATGATCTGCGGCACGGTGAGCGTGGCATACACGATCACCGGACCCAATACATTGGGCACTACGTGTTTGATTATGATGCGGGCGGTGCTCGCGCCGGAGGCGACCGCCGCCTCGATGAACTCCTGCTGACGTATGCTCAAGGTGCGGCCGCGCACGATTCGCGCCATGGTCAACCAGCCCACGGCGCCGATCGAGACGAACAACAGGGTCTCACTGCGGCCGAGGATGACTGTGAGAAATATGACGAAGAAAATCAACGGCAACCCGCTCAGGATCTCGATGATGCGCATCATCAGCTGATCGGTTCGCCCGCCGAGATATCCCGCCACCGCGCCATAGCTCACACCGACGCTCAAACTCACCGCGCTGGCGACGAGGCCGACGGCCAGCGACACCCGGGCACCGTCGAGGGTGCGCACGAACAGATCCCGGCCCAGGCGGTCGGTGCCGAACCAGTGCGCATGCGCCATGCCGGGCCAGGCGGCGACATGCGACCAATCCAGCGCTTCCAAGTTGTTCGGACTCAACCACGGTCCGACGAGCGCCATCGCCACGAGGATCACCACGATGCAGAGCGCGATGACCGCGCCGGTATTCGCGCGCAGGCGCCGACCGGATTCGCGCCACAGGCCGACGTTCACCGGACGAACCGAACGCGCGGATCGAGCCACGCGTACAACAAGTCGGCGACGAGCCCCATGACGATCAGCACGGTCGAGTAGATGATCACCATTCCCATCACCAGCGTGTAATCGCGATTGAGCGCGCCTTGCACCAAGTAGCGGCCGACGCCAGGCAATCCTGCGATCGATTCCACCACCAAGGAGCCCGTCATGATGGACGCGACGGCCGGCGCCAGGTACCCCACAACAGGCACCAGCGCCGGGCGCAGCGCGTGCCGCGCAATCACCGTACGCAATGGCAGGCCCTTGGCGACGGCCGTGCGGATGAAGCGGCTGTGCAGCACTTCGAGCATGCCCGCACGGGTGAGCCGCGCGATATACGCAAGCGGCGGCAGAGCCAACGCGACCACCGGCAGCACCAGATGCCGAATCGAACCGGGTTCCCAACCGGCAACCGGCAACCAGCGCAAATGGATGCCGAAGAATAGCGCGAGACACGGCAGCGCCACGAACGACGGTATTGCGATGCCAACCACGGCGACCGACATCGTGGCGTAGTCGGCAGGGGAGTTGTGGCGAAGCGCGGCGAAAATGCCAACCGGTATACCGAGGGCCAAGGCGAGGCACAAGGCAAACGTCCCGAGTTCCAGGGTCACCGGAAGGCCCTGGCCGATCAGTTCGGTGACCGTAAAGTCCTTGTATTTGAACGAGGGACCGAAATCCCCATGTCCCAAGGCGCGCACATAACGGCCATATTGCACCCACACGGGCTGATCCAAGCCGTAGGCGTTTTGCAGATTGGCCATGATTTGCGGCGGTAGCGACTGCTCGCGGTCGAATGGGCCGCCGGGCGCCGCCCGAATGAGAAAGAAAGCCAGCGTGACAATGACAAATAGCGTGGGAATCGCCCCACCCAAGCGCATGAGAAAATAGCGGGTCATCGAGGCGAGTCTATCGGTTGACCGCAAGGTGGACAAGCGCAGACGTGATCCATAAACTAGCGCGATCACCTGATCGAGGTTTCATGGAATCAACACGCCCAATCCGTGCGCTCATGCGCGGTCTTGATGCGCTGACGGTACTCAATTTGCGCGACGGTGCGACGGTCTCGGAGGTCGCGCACGAAATCCGCCTACCGCGCACCACCGTCTACAGAATCTTGGAGACTCTGTGCAATGCGGGCTTCGTGTTTCGCGACCAGGGCGACGACCGCTATCGTCTGACCCTCAAAGTGCGCGCCTTGAGCGGCGGCTTCGACGACGAAGCCTGGGTCAAGCAGATCGCCAAACCGTTGATTCACGCGTTGTGCCGGGACATCGTATGGCCGGTCGCGCTCTACACGCCCTCCGGCGGCGCGATGATCGCGCGCGAAACCACCGACCACACCAGCCCTCTCGCCGTCGAGCGCTTGTCTGCGGGCTTTCGCGCCCCGATGCTGGCGAGCGCCGCTGGCCTCGCGTATCTCGCCTTCTGCCCGGCGCCGCAACGCGAGGCGCTCATCGACATCCTGGCGCGCTCTGCCAAGAAGGAGGACGCGCTTGCGCGCCCGCCGCAGACGCAGCTGCAGGCCAAACTCTCCGAGGTCACGTCGCAGGGTTACGCGATCACATCGAGCGCACGGCGATCGGTCGATGAGATCAGCCTGAGCGTGCCGGTAACGTTCGACGGGCGCGTGCTGGCGTGTCTGTGCGTGCGCTTCGCCGCCACCGCCGTACCGCTGCAGACCGCGATCGAACGTTTTTTGCCCAAGCTGCGCCAGTGCGCGGCCAAGATCAGTCTTTCTTTCTCTGAACAACAACGCAAGCGCGCGCCGCAAGCGGCTGACTAAGGAGTCTTCAATGCAGAAGATCATGGTTTGCATCAAACGCGTCGTCGACTACAACGTGCGAGTGCGCGTCAAACCCGACGGCAGCGGTGTGATGCTCGATGGCGTCAAAATGAGCGTGAATCCGTTCGATGAGATCGCGCTCGAGGAGGCGTTGCGCATCAAGGAGCGCGGCTCGAATATCGAAGTGGTGGCGGTGAGCATCGGGACGGCCGATACGCAGCAACAATTGCGCACGGCCTTGGCAATGGGCGCCGACCGGGCAATTTTGGTACAGACGGACCTGCCGGTGGAGCCGCTGACGGCCGCGCAGACCTTTCTCGCGGTGGCCAAAAAGGAAAATCCCGATTTGATCTTTCTGGGAAAACAAGCCATCGACGACGATGCGAACCAAACCGGGCAGATGCTCGCGGCAATTTGGGAGCGGCCGCAGGCCACTTACGCCTCCAAGGTCGAGATAGACGGTTCCAAAGCGGCGGTCACCCGCGAGGTGGATGCCGGCCTCGAAACCATCGAAGTGGATTTGCCCGCGGTCATCACCGTGGATCTGCGATTGAACGAACCGCGATACGTGAAGCTGCCGGACATCATGAAGGCAAAGAAAAAGCCGTTGGACGTCACGTCGCTCGACGCGCTCGGAGTGGTTGCGGGTCAACTGCTCAAGGTCGTCAAGACCGAACCGCCCCCGCAGCGCCAAAAAGGCGTCATTGTCAAGGATGTGGCTGAACTCGTCGACGTACTCAAGAAAAAGGGTTTGATCTAATGCACAAGGTACTCATCATCGGTGAACACGACGGCAAGACGCTGAATCCCGCGACGTCGAAATGCGCCACCTGCGCCAAGGCCATTCCGGAGGCCGAGATCAGCATCGTGCTGCTCGGCGCGGATACCGCGGGCGTTGCGGCGCAGGCCGCGGCGGTGTCGGGCGTGAAAACGGTTCTGCGGATTGATCGCGCCGAGAACGCGCATCCGCTCGCGGCGACCTTCGCGCCGCAAATCGCCGCTCTTGCGGCCGGCTACACCCACATCCTCGGGCCCTCAACCAGCTTCGGCAAAGATCTCATGCCACATGTCGCGGCCTTGCTCGGTGTACCCCAGGTGAGCGACCTGATGGCGGTCGAGGGCGCCTATCGCTTTCGCAGACCCATTTACGCCGGCAATGCGATCGTGACCGTGGAAGCGGACCCCGGCCGCAAATTGATTGCCACGGTGCGCGTGGCCTCTTACGAAGCCGCGGGCGGCGGCGGCAATGCCTCGATCGAGTCCAAGGCCCTGAGCGTCGCTCTGCCCTCGCATACGCGCTATGTGGGCGCCAAATCCGGATCGACGGATCGGCCGGACTTGCAGACCGCAAAGCGGGTGGTGTCCGGCGGACGCGCACTCGGCAGCGCCGAGAATTTCAAGCTATTGTTCAGCTTTGCTGACAAAATCGGCGCCGCCGTCGGCGCATCGCGTGCCGCGGTCGACGCCGGATACGCTCCCAACGAGATGCAGGTCGGCCAGACGGGAAAGATCATCTCTCCCGAAATCTACATCGCCATCGGCATCTCCGGCGCCATTCAGCATTTGACCGGCATCAAGGACGCACGCACCATCGTCGCGATCAACAAGGACGGCGAGGCGCCGATCTTCGAAGTGGCCGACGTGGGATTGGTGGGCGATTTGTTCCAGATCTTACCGGAACTCGAGCGCTTGGTCGGAGCTTGAGGTCGGCGCTCCCCGGTATTATGTCCGATTCGGGCAATTTGCGGCCCGTTGAGCCTGCGCGGCATTGCTTACGCCGTACGGGCGCGACATACTGGACTTGGGACCTGATTCACGTACTCGAGGAATGCCAAATGAAATGGGAAACGCCTGCGGCGATCGAACTGCGATTTGGAATGGAAATCAATTCCTACGTCTCGGTTCGCTGAAGCCTTTGCGGTAGCGCTGCCAGTCTCTGGGGCGCTGCGGATCCACAGACTCGCCGCTCGCTCATAGTCGCCGGATCGTGTTCATACGTGTTCTGGGTGCGGCGGCCGGCGGGGGCTTCCCGCAGTGGAATTGCAGTTGCCATAACTGCCGCGGGGTACGCGACGGTTCCGTGACAGCCACACCCCGAACTCAATCCTCGATCGCGGTCTCGAGCGATGGCGATCGATGGGTACTTTGCAATGCCTCTCCGGACCTGCATCGCCAGATTGGCGCCAATCCGCCTTTGCAGCCGCGCACCGGAGTCCGCGATACGCCGATCTCGGCAGTTCTGCTCGTCGATGGGCAGATCGATCATACGGTCGGCTTGCTGCTGCTGCGAGAGCATCGCCGGCGGCTCGAGGTCTGGACCACCGAAGCGGTTCGTACGGACTTGACCTCCGGGCTTCCACTGCTGTCGGTCCTGCAACACTATTGCGGAGTGGAGTGGCATCCGATCGGCATCGACGGCAGGCCGTTTCGGATCCCCTCGCTGCCCGGTATCGACATCACCGCGCTCGCGGTCGAGGGCAAGCCCGGGCCGTATTCGCCGAATCGCCGCAGCCCTCGAATCGGCGACAACATCGCGCTCACATTTCGCGACATGGAGAGCGGCCGTCGAGCCCTCTACGCACCCGGCCTCGCGGCGATCAGCGCACAGCTCAATGAGGCGCTGCACGCGAGTCAGTGCGTGCTGGTGGACGGCACCTTTTGGCGCGACGACGAAATGATCGCCGCCGGGGTATCCTCGAAGCGCGCATCGGAACTCGGCCATTTGCCGCAAAGCGGCGCCGGCGGCATGATCGAAATCTTGGCCGGGCTGCCGCGCTCGGCGCGGCGTATTTTGATTCACGTCAACAATACGAATCCGATACTCGACGAGCAAAGCGCAGAGCGGGCGGTGCTCACGGACGCCGGCATCGAGGTCGCATGCGACGGATTGGAGATCCGGCTGTGAGCGCCGCATCCGCTACTTTGGAACCGTGGAACGCGGCGGACTTTGAGCAAGCCTTGCGGGCCAAAGGCCGGTCCTATCACATTCATCACCCGTTCAACGTTCTATTGAACGAGGGTCGCGCGAGCGCCGCACAGATTCGCGGCTGGGTGGCCAATCGCTTCTACTACCAAATCAATATCCCGCAAAAGGATGCCGCGGTGATTGCCAACTGCCCCGATCGGGAGGTCAGACGCCAATGGGTGCGCCGCATTCTCGATCACGATGGCAGCGATCAGGATCCCGGAGGCATCGAAGCATGGGTCAAGCTCGGCGAATCGGTTGGAATTTCGCGCCAGGAATTGTGGTCGCTGCGCGAGCTCGTCCCCGGCGTGCGCTTCGCGGTCGACGCCTACGTCGACTTTGCGCGCCGGCGCCCCTGGCAGGAGTCGGTATGCGCCTCGTTGACCGAGCTGTTCGCGCCGCAGATCCACAAAGACCGGCTCGCCACTTGGCCGATTCACTATCCGTGGATTGACCCTGCGGGTCTCGAGTATTTCCGAACCCGCATCCCTCTCGCAGCCCGCGACGTAGAACACGGCCTGAAGGTCACTGTGGCGTACTTCAGGACCCGGGAAGCACAGGACCGGGCACTCGAGATCCTGCAATTCAAGCTCGACATCCTGTGGTCGATGCTCGACGCCATTCAGCTGCGCTTCGGACCCGCTCGTGACTGATTCAACACCGACCGCCAATTCCGGACTTCCGCGCGTCGCCCCACTGTATCGACTGCAGTGGGAAGAGGTCCAGCAGGCTCATGTATTGCTGTTTCCGGAGGGCATGGTCAAGCTCAATGCGAGCGCCGGGCAAATTCTGCTTCGCTGCGACGGCATGAAATCCACGGCGACGATCGTTGCGGAGCTCGAGAACGCATTCGCAACCACCGGCCTTGGCGCGGACGTCAAGGCGTTCCTCGAGTTCGCGACCGACAAGGGCTGGGTCGAGTGGCTCGACCGATGAGCGCAAACCCCGCTGCGTCCGCCGCCATCACACCGCCGTTATGGCTGGTTGCCGAACTCACCTATACCTGCCCGCTGCACTGCCCGTTCTGCTCCAATCCCTTGGATTTCGCGGCACAGAATGACGAACTCTCGACGGCGGACTGGATTCGGGTGCTGAAAGAGGCGCGTGCCCTGGGTGCCGTTCAGCTCGGCTTTTCGGGCGGCGAGCCCCTCACGCGCAAGGATTTGGAAGTGCTGGTCGCCGAGGCGCACGGACTCGGGTACTACACGAATCTCATTACTTCGGGGGCCGGCCTCAATGAGGCGCGCATTCTTTCCCTGAAAGAGGCTGGGCTCGATCACATCCAGCTTTCGTTCCAGGATTCGACCCGCGAGGTGAACGACTTCCTGTCGAGCACACGCACTTTTGATCTCAAGCGGCGCGCCGCCGAGCTGATCAAGAGCCATGGCTTTCCCATGGTCATGAACTGCGTCATCCACCGGCTCAACATCGATCACGTCGAGCGCATCATCGATCTGGCGCTCGAGATCGGCGCGGAATATCTGGAGCTCGCCAACACGCAGTATTACGGTTGGGCGCTGCTCAACCGCGATCATCTCATACCGAGCCGCGCGCAACTCGAGCGTGCCGAAGCCGTTGTGGCCGCGCGCCGCGCGACTATCGGAAATCGCTTGCGGCTTCTGTTCGTGGTTCCGGATTATTTCGAAGGGCGACCGAAGCGCTGCATGAACGGCTGGGGAACCACCATCCTGTGCGTGAGTCCGGACGGCACGGCGCTGCCCTGTCAGGCGGCCCGCATGCTGCCCAATCTCGCGTTTCCTTCGGTTCGCAGCTCGAGCGTTCGCGAAATATGGTTCGATTCCCCGGCGTTCAACCGATTTCGCGGCGAGGCATGGATGCCGGAACCCTGCCGCAGTTGTCCGGAACGGACCACGGACTTCGGCGGCTGCCGATGCCAGGCGTACCTTCTGACGGGCGATATCGGAGCCACCGACCCCGCATGCGATAAATCGCCGCACCACGACGTCGTTTTGGCGGCCATCGCGGCGGGAGAAAGGGTCCCGGAACGGCCTTTGTTGTTTCGCTCACCGGATAACTCGCGCCGCATCATGCAAGCCTCGGGGCTGCGGGCTCTCGAGTCGCCGCGATCACCGCGCTGAAACGGCCGGCGGTCAGCAGAGCCG
>DAINPA010000020.1:0-27033 GCA_036743675.1 Steroidobacteraceae bacterium | reverse complement strand
GGTGCGCATCACGCGGGTGATCGGTGTCATCGGTGTCAGCTGCGTCTTGGGCGCAGGCTGTGCATCGAGCGGCCGTTACGAGCCCGCCACCTATGTGGTCCAGCCGAAAGATACCCTGTACAGCGTTGCCTGGCGCCACGACCTCGACTATCGCGATTTGGCGCGATGGAACCACATCGGACCCGACTATCGGATTTCGGTCGGCCAGGTGCTGGCGCTGAAGCCGGCTGCGCGCGGGCCGTCCACGGCGCGCTTGCCGACGAGTCCGGTGCCGCAGCCGTCCAACAAAGCAGCGGCCGGCAGTACCTCGAGCGGTGGCGGATCGACGCCTTCGAGTGCGAGCAGAGCGGCCGGCCTTGCGGGTGACTCGATGCGCTGGTTCTGGCCGACGGAGCGTTCGGTCCCGCCGCGGCCGGTACCGGGCGGCGGCATATTGCTGCTCGGGCAGCTGGGGCAAGTGGTGCGCGCGGCTTGTGCGGGCCGGGTGGTGTACGTCGGCAGCGGTCTTCGTGGTTACGGCAACCTGGCCATTATCAAACACGGCGACAATTTGCTTTCCGCGTATGCGCACAACAGCGATCTCTCGGTGCGCGAGGGCCAGGATGTCGCGGGTGGACAACCCATCGGGCGCATGGGAACCGGCCCGCATCAGATCGCGGCGCTGTATTTCGAAATTCGCCTCAACGGTAAGCCGGTGGACCCTCTGGCGTATTTATCTTCTGTAAAGTGATTTATTGATTAGCTTTATAACAGATTGAAAGTAAACAAATAACTATCGACTCCATTTATGATCCACGAGGCTTGCGGGCTGCATTAACCTATGTTTAACTGTGCAGCCTCTGGGGAAACTCCATTCGCGAGGCGCTGCGAACAGACACGGTCAGGGAAAAAAGATAATAAGATCAATAAGAAATAGAATATTTCTCATACCAATTAACTCTTGTCTCGTCAGCGCTTCGCCATTTTCTTCGCAATTCGAGCCCGCCGGACCTCAGCCGGTTCCGCTAGGGAAACAGCAATGCCACCACCCGCCGGCGTTCGGCAATCAGCACGTTGAACGTGCGGCACGCCGCACCGGTGTCCATGACTTCCAGACCGATCCCCTTCGCCAAAAATTGAGCAGCGAAAATTGCCGCCGGAAACGACTGCCGGGCACCGGTTCCGAGCAGCACCAGTTCGGGTTCGAGATCGAGAATCGGCTCGGCATGCGCCGGCATGAGTTCACCCACGCCGCCGATCGCGGGCCCCGGAACGACCACCGCTGCGCTCACGATCAGCGGACCGCGATAGATCTCCTGGTTGACCTTGATCTCGCCCCCGCCATAGGCACGGATGACGTTGATGCCGGAACTTGAGTCCTCTGTGAAGCGCACCCGTTAAGATAAGCACATTCGCACCGGGTTGTCCTTTGTCCACCGTCTATCTTCGTTTTGCCGCGCGCCCACCGCCCACCCTGGTGCGCGCGCCCTTGCTCGAGCGGTTGCTGGCGCGTGCCGATGCTGCAGTATGCGAAGCGGACTGGCGTGCGCGCGCGTTTCGGGTCATCGCTCCGCAGGCGCCGATGCCGGCGGTTGCGACGGCTGCCTTGCGCGGTCACACACCGGATCCGATCGGCGCATGGGCGCTGGTCGCCTCCCCGGTCCACCTCGTTGCCGGCATGCGCAGTGTGAGCATGCCGGCCGACGGCATCCTCGATCTCGAGCCGGCGGAAGCCGATCTGTTGGTTGCCGATTTCAATCGCGTCTTCGAGGGCGCCGGCGCGCGTTTGGCTCGAGGTCGTACGGCTCCTTTGCTATGCCTGTTCGATGCGCCGCTGTGCGCGACCACAACCGATCCTGAGGAAGTATTGGGCGAAGACATCGGCGAGTTTGTGCCGCGCGGCGCGGATTCGGCGCGCCTGCGGCGGCTCATGACTGAAATCGAGATGTGGCTGTTTGCGCACATGGTGAATGAACGTCGCAGGGCGCGCGCAGCGACGGTGATCAGCGGACTTTGGCTGTGGGGCGGGGGCGCGAGCGATTATCCGCTGCCGGTCGTGCACGGCTGGGCGGCCGGCGGCGATCCGCTGTTCGCCGCCTTCGCGGGACCGGCGAATTTCACCGATACGGCCGGGCCCGGTGTGGCGGTGATTACCGACTGGCCGGGCTCGGCTGGTTGGCGCGATGCGGAGCAGAATTGGCTTGCGCCGGCAGCCGGCGAGCTGCGGTCGGGACGGCTGAAGCGGCTCGATTTGTCCGCGGGCCGGCGTTGCTTCAGCGTGAGCGCGCGCGGCATGCGGCGGTTTTGGCGGCGGCCGCGGCCGTGGTGGGAATCATTTGGCATGCGCGCCGCCGATGGAGGCGGGTGAATGGTCGCGCCCGAGATTCGCCGGCGTCCGCAGGCTGCAGCGGCCGATTTTGGTTCCGATCTGGCTCCGATCTTGCGCCGGGTGTATGCGGCGCGCGGTCTTTCGTGCCGCGAGGATCTCGATCTTTCCCTGGATCGGCTGCTGCCGGTGAGCTCGCTCGAGAGCGTCGAGGCGGGAGCAAGGCTGCTCGCTTCGCACCAGCATTGCGGCCGTGTGCTCGTGGTCGGAGATTTCGACGCCGATGGAGCGACCGCCAGCGCCCTCATGGTGCGCGCCCTGCGGGCCCTTGGGTTTGCGCACGTCGATTTCCTGGTTCCCAATCGATTTCGTTTCGGCTACGGATTGACGCCCGAGATAGTCGCGCTGGCCGCGACCCGCCGCCCCTCCTTGATCGTCACCGTGGACAATGGCGTGTCGAGCGTCGAGGGCGTCGAGGCTGCGCGGGCTCTCGGGATTGCGGTGCTGGTAACGGACCACCATTTGCCGGGTGCCGTGCTGCCGCGGGCGCAAGTCATCGTAAACCCCAACCTTGCCGGTTCAACCTTCGCGAGCCCCGCATTGGCCGGCGTCGGCGTCGCCTTTTATGTCGTCGCGGCTCTCGCAAGAGTGCTGGAGCGGCCCGACTTTCGCGCCTCGGATTTGCTGGACTTGGTGGCGCTCGGGACGGTTGCCGACATGGTGCCTCTCGATCGCAACAACCGGGTGTTGGTGGAGCAGGGGTTGCGGCGGATTCGCGCCGGCCGCTGCGTGCCCGGAATCCGCGCGCTGATCGAATCGGCCGGCCGCCGGCTGGCCGAACTCACGGCGGCCGACCTGAGTTTTGCGGTCGCGCCTCGATTGAACGCCGCCGGCCGCTTGACCGACATGAGCGTGGGCATCGCGTGCCTGCTCGCGGATGACGCGCAGCAGGCGGCAGTGCTCGCGGCGCAGCTCGCCAAGCTCAACGAGGAGCGGCGCGAAATCGAGCAGCGTATGCAGCTCGAGGCGATCGATCTCGCCGCCGCGGTGCGTTTCGGCCCTGCCGGCTGCGAGACGCTCGGTCTGTGCCTGTTCGACGACAGCTGGCACCAAGGGGTGGTGGGTCTGGTCGCGGGAAGAATCAAAGACCGCCTGCACCGGCCGGTCATCGCCTTCGCGCGCTCCGAGGACGGATCGTTGCGCGGTTCGGCACGCTCGGTTTCCGGGATCAACATCCGTGATGTGCTCGACGGCATCGCCACCCGCCACCCCGGATTGATCGACAAGTTCGGCGGCCATGCCATGGCCGCGGGAATGACCTTGCACGAATCGAACCTCGAGAAGTTTCGCGTCGCCTTTGCACACGAGATTGCGGCGCGCGCCGACGTGGAGTCGTTGACCGGCATCATTCACAGCGACGGCGAACTGTCGGCCGCGGAGTTGTCGGTGGAGACGGCCCGCATATTGCGCGCCGCGGGTCCTTGGGGTCAGGGATTCCCAGAGCCGGTCTTTGACGGCAATTTCACGGTCACCGACGCACGGATCGTCGGCGGGCGGCACCTCAAACTGCAGCTGCGTGAGAGCTCCGCCGCGAGTCGCGCCGCGCCGCTCGACGCGATTGCCTTCGGCTACCTCGGCGGCGCCATGGAGGATCCGTCGCTGCGCGCCGGTATCGAGTTGAGGCTTGCGTACCGTTTGGAGGTGAACGAGTGGAACGGTGCGCAACGCGTTCAGCTCAATTGTCAGCACATGAAGATCCGCCAGGCATGTGTGCTAAAGTAACGCGTCATGGAGCTCAATCAAATCAAACGATTCATCAAAGATCTCGAGGAGCGCACCGGCTCTTTGAGGAGGTATCTTTGATTACGACAACAAGCGCGAGCGCCTGCAGGAAGTAACCCGCGAACTCGAGCAGCCCGGCATCTGGGGCAACGCCGAGCGCGCGCAGGATTTGGGCAGGGAGCGCGCGAAACTCGAGCAAGTGGTCGCCGCTTTGGACCGGCTGACGAGCGGTTTGCGGGATTCCGGAGAAATTTTGGAGCTGGCCGCGCAGGAAGGCGACGAACGCGCCGCCGCACAGATCGAGACCGACGCCACGGCGTTGGCCACCGAAGTCGAACGGCTCGAATTCCAGCGCATGTTTCCCGGCAAGATGGACTCGCACAACGCGTTTCTCGATATTCAGGCCGGCGCCGGCGGCACCGAAGCCCAGGATTGGGCCGCCATGCTGTTGCGAATGTATCTGAAATGGGCCGACCGGCATGGCATTGCGACCGAGATCATCGATCAGAGCGGCGGCGAGGTGGCCGGAATCAAGGGCGCGACCGTCAGCATGACCGGGGATTATGCCTATGGGTGGCTGCGCACCGAGACCGGAGTCCACCGGTTGGTGCGCAAGTCGCCCTTCGATTCCGGAAATCGCCGGCACACGTCCTTCGCATCCGTGTTCGTGTCGCCCGAAGTCGACGACGACATCGATATCGAGATCAATCCGGCGGATCTGCGCACCGATGTCTACCGGTCCAGCGGCGCCGGCGGCCAACACGTGAACAAGACCGAATCGGCGGTGCGCATCACTCATATGCCGAGCGGCATCGTGGTCGCTTGCCAGAGCGAGCGCAGTCAGCACAAGAACCGATCGACCGCGATGAAGATGTTGAAGGCGAAACTGTACGAGTTGGAGTTCAACAAACGCAATGCGGCGGCGAAGGTGCTCGAGGATTCGAAGTCGGACGTGAGTTGGGGCAATCAGATTCGCAGCTACGTGTTGGATCAGTCGCGCATCAAGGATCTGCGCACCGGGGTGGAAATAGGCAACACCACCGCGGTCCTCGACGGCGCGCTCGATGAATTCATGCAAGCCAGCCTGAAGCAAGGACTATGACGGACTCCGATGAGAACCATTTGATCGCCGAGCGCCGCGCCAAGCTCGCCAAATTGCGCGAGCGCGGCATCGCCTTCCCGAACGACTTTCGGCGCAGCGCTCTGGCCGGGCGGCTGCTCAGCGCAAACGCGGCCAAGAGCGCCGATGTGCTCGAAGCGGAAGCGAATCGGGTCGCTGTGGCGGGCCGAATGCGCGCCAAGCGCGTGATGGGCAAAGCGAGCTTCGCCAAGCTCGAGGATTCGAGCGGCGCGATCCAGGTGTTCCTGCAGCAGCAGGGGCTCGGCGCCGCTTATGAGGACTTCAAGAGTTGGGATGTGGGCGATGTGATCGGCGCCGAAGGAATCTTGTTCCGGACCAAGACCGGCGAATTGTCGGTTCGGGTCGAGCGCCTGGTGCTGCTCACCAAATCGCTGCGGCCGCTGCCCGACAAATGGCATGGCATCGCCGATACGGAGTTGCGATATCGGCGCCGCTACCTCGATCTGATCGTAAACGAAGAGAGTCGCCGCGTGTTCGTGACACGCTCGGCGATCGTGCGCTACCTGCGATCGTTTCTCGATGCGCGGGAATTTCTCGAGGTCGAAACTCCGATGCTGCACCCCATACCGGGCGGCGCGGCCGCGCGACCGTTCAAGACGCACCACAATGCGCTCGACCTCGACATGTATCTGCGGATTGCGCCGGAGCTGTACCTGAAGCGCCTGACCGTCGGCGGATTCGAGCGCGTGTACGAGATCAACAGGAACTTTCGCAACGAAGGGGTCTCGACGCAGCACAACCCCGAGTTCACGATGCTCGAGTTGTACCAGGCGTATGCCGATTTCAACGATCTCATGGAGATGATCGAGGCGATGTTTCATGGTCTCGCGGACACCCTGCTCGGGTCGCGCACGCTGCGCTATCAGGGCAGCGAATTCGATTTATCCGGCAGATTCGCCCGCCTCAGCATCGAGGAGATCATCCTGGCGAACAATCCACAATTGGATCCGATGTCGCTGCGCGATGTGACGTACCTGCGGCGGGTGTGCGACGCGATGAAGATTCCCCACAAGACCGGCGACGGCGCGGGAAAACTGCAGATAGAGATATTCGAGAAGACCGGGGAACACACGCTGCAGCAACCCACCTTCGCCTATGCATACCCGGCCGAGGTCTCGCCCCTGTCGCGATGCAACGACCTCGATCCGTTCGTCACCGATCGCTGGGAGTTCTTCATAGGCGGCCGCGAGCTCGCCAACGGATTCTCGGAGTTGAACGACGCGGAGGAGCAGGCGCGGCGCTTCAAGGAACAGGTCGAGCGCAAAGCTGCGGGCGACGAGGAAGCGATGTACTACGACGCCGACTATGTGCGCGCGCTCGAGTACGGCATGCCGCCCGCCGCCGGTCTCGGATTGGGGGTGGACCGCTTGGTGATGCTGTTCACCAATTCGCCGTCGATACGCGATGTTCTGCTGTTTCCCCACATGCGGCCGGAATCCTAACTGCCGCGATGATCGATCGTGCCGTTGCGGGAGTGGAAGCATGAAGCGATTGCTGATTGCCGTGGTGCTGGTCGCCGTCGCCGGCGCGGCGGCGTACCTGATGGGAAGCCGCGCAAACCCGGCAGCCGGCGCCGCGCCCGAACTCGCCGGAGCACCCGCGGCGGCCGCTGCGCCGGCGCGCGGCGAATATCTGACCAAGGCGGCGGACTGCGCCGCCTGCCATACCGTGCCGGGTTCGCACCAGCCCTTTGCCGGCGGCGTCGGATTTCGTTTGACGATCGGCACCCTCTACTCCACCAATATCACCGCCGACAGCGAAACCGGTATCGGCGGATGGAGCGACGATGAGTTCGTGCGTGCGGTGCGCGAGGGCATGGGCAAGGACGGACGGCATTTATATCCGGCGTTCCCCTACACCTCCTACACCGCTCTCAGCCGCAGCGACCTGCTTGCCATCAAGGCTTACCTGTTCAGCCTGCCCGCCGTACGCCAGCCGAACCGGGCCAACGAGCTTCGCTTCCCGTTCAACCAACGTTGGGCCGTGGGCTTTTGGAAAACCGCTTTCTTCAAGAATCAGCGCTTCGCCGCCGACGCCTCGAGGTCATCGCAATGGAACAGCGGTGCCTACCTCGCCACGGCTCTCGGCCACTGCGGCGAATGCCACACCCCGCGCAATTTCGCGTTCGGCCTGGAGCGCAGCAGGGAATTTGCGGGTGAAGAGCTGCTGGGCTGGCGCGCCTACAACATCACCTCGGATCCGGCGCATGGCATCGGATCCTGGAGCGACGACGACCTCGCCCGGTACCTGACCCTTGGGCATGCCGACGGGCGCGGATCGGCGTCCGGCCCCATGGGCGAAGCGGTCGCGCACAGCCTGCAATATCTCGATCCGGCAGATACCGCTGCGCTGGTCGCCTATCTGCGGGGCGTGCCGGCGCAAAAGGGCGATCACCCCACGGAAATCGACGCGCGACCGGCCCCGGCCGCGGCATCCACCGGCATCGGCCCCGGACCCGATGCGGCTGCCGCCAATTCGCAGGGCCGGCAATTGTTCGAAGGCGCGTGCGCAAGCTGCCACCTGTGGAACGGTACGGGGTTGGAGTCGAGGTATGCCGCACTGCTCGGTGTCCGGGCGGTCAACGATTTGAGCGGCGTCAACGTCACCGAGGCCATCCTGCACGGCGCGGATTTCAAAATCGGCGACCGCCAGGTGTTCATGCCGGCGTTCGGCGCCGGCTACTCGAACACGGAGGTGGCGGCTCTGACCAATTACGTGATCGCGCACTTCGGCAACAAGCACAGCGAGGTGGGGCCCGACGACGTGGCGAAGCGGCGCCAGCTCTAGATGAATTCCCGATAGCCGTTGACGAACACGACCACGGCGAAGTAGCAGAACAATATCGCCGACGCAAGCGACAGGCCGCGAATGAACCGGGTGCTGAGGCGGCGGTGCGCGTAACCGGTGAGCGTCGCGATCATAATCGTCCAGCATACGCCGGCGAAGAAGAAGCCGCTTAAAAACCCCAGCAATGATGCGGCGGCGGTGGCGTGGGCGGCGATGACACTGCCGCCGACCGCGGCGAACCAAAGAATGGAGGTGGGCGAACTCAGCGCCAGCATCATTCCGCGCGCGAATTCGCGCGCCGGCCGGATTGCACCGGCATCATCGAAGATCGCGGCCGCCAACCGCCTGGGGTGCCATGTTTCGCGCAGCATCTTCACGGCGAGCCACAGCAGCACCGCGCTGCCGCCGATCCACAAAGCGATGCGCGCGCCGCGATGCGCGAGCAACAAGCTGACCAGAGACAACGAACCGACCGCGTAAATCATGTCCCCGACACAGGATCCCAAACCGAGGAGCAACGCGGTAGGCATGCCGCGCGTCAATCCGGCCCGCACCATCGCAATATTGACCACTCCAAGATCCATGCACAACGACAAGGACAACAGGTAGCCGGCCGCGAACAATGGCGCGATCGCCGTCATCGAATCGGGCCGGGGGAGGCGGGCAGCGAATAGGGAAGCGGCAATTCGCGGGCCGCAACCGCCGCGCTCGGCGATACCTCGCCATCGGCCGCGCCCGGCTCGATAGTGAGCACCGCCAGTGCCTCGCATTCCCCGTCATCGGCAGCAAGCTCCGTCAAACGGCCTGCGCGGCCATCGGCGAGACGCAGCGTTTGGCCTATCGCCCAATTTCCGCGCGGCAACGCCAAGCGAAACATCCGCCGCTTGATGCGTCCCAAATGTTGGGTGCGCGCCACGATTTCCTGGCCCGTGTAACAGCCCTTGGTGAAGCTGATGCCGTCGATCAGATCGAGGTTCAACATCTGCGGGACGAACAGTTCGCGCGACGGCGCATACACTTGTGGCAAGCCGGCGCGAATATCCGCCAGGCGCCAGTCGCGCTCGACTGTGAGCGCGTCGTGCCTCCCGTCGGCGAAGCCGCGTTCCGCCAGCGACGCCGATGGACCGATCAGCCAATACCGGCCGGATCCTGCGGGCACGCGCCCGACGCCCAAGCCGGCCTGCTCGACATAGCCGTCGGCGTCGCCGGGAATCGGCAATCCGGAGGCTCGCAGCGCCTCCGCGCCGTGCTGACCGATCACGCTGAACTGCTCGCTCAAGTCCGCAATATCGACTTTGGCACGCAACACGAACTTGCGCAGTCCCTGCATGGTCGGCAACAACACGTCGCGCGGCAGCAGGGCGATGATTCCGCTCGAGTGCGGCAGCAAATGCAGCAGCGAAATGACGCGGCCCTGGACGGTGCAATGGGCGGCCAACAGCCCCTGTTGCGCACTGAGGCGACGGGTATCGTTCGATACCTGACCCTGCAGGAAGGCGCCGGCATCCGGGCCGGAAAAGCGCAGCAAACCGATATGGTGCAGCTGACCGGACGCCAATCGGCGGGCGAGCGTTGAATCGTGGACGGTGGGCATGCCGCTATGAGAGAGGTTCTCGGGCAACCCTGTCAACCCCGGCGGCGCGCCGGAAATCGGCGAATTCAGCGTCTTGGGCGTTTATCGGTGCACGACATAGGTATGCCGCTCTGTTTTCTGGCAAACTTTCACCTGTGATGCCGAATAGCAATGAACAGCCTGTGGTTGCCCTCCCGATGCAGGAGGCGTCGCAGGATCCGCCTCAGGATTTGCAGACACGATTGCCGGCCGCAAAAGCCGTGCGCGAGGTGGGCGGCGTTTCGGGGCCGGAGCCGACGCGCTACGGCGATTGGGAATTGCGCGGCCGCTGTATCGATTTTTGATTGCCGCCGCGCCTCTCGTCATTTTGAGTCGCCAGGAAGGAATTATGCCTGCACGCACCCGGCCGCTTTCGCCGCATTTGCAGATTTATCGATGGCAGATGGGCAATAGCCTGTCGATATTGCATCGATTGACGGGGCTTGCGCTGGCACTTGGGCTACCGGCTTTGAGCTACTGGCTGATTTCATTGGCGGGCGGCGCCGCGAGCTACCGAGCGGCGGCGCGCTTGTTCGGTTCCGCCGTCGGGCTATTGCTGCTCATCGGTTGGAGCTTCGCATTCCTGTACCACCTTTTGAACGGCGTGCGACATCTGTTCTGGGATTTGGGCGTCGGGTACGAGCGCGGGCAGCGACACACGAGCGGATGGTTAGCCGTGCTCGGTGCGCTCGGTCTGACCCTGTGGGTTTGGCTCGCGCTGTGGCATTTCGGACGCATATGAGTTTGCGCAGCCCCTTGGGAAGGGTTCTCGGCACCGGGTCCGCCGGACACGGCAGCGCGCAGTGGTGGGCTCAGAGGGTCAGTGCGGTTGCGCTGATCCCGCTCGCGTTGTGGTTCTTTTGCTCGTTGCTGGCCCTGCCGGCGCTGGATTTTGGCGCCGTCCAAACATGGCTCGCACTGCCGCGGAACGGCTTTCTCGCCGCGCTTATGGTCGCCGTGCTCACCTATCATTCCTATCTCGGCACCATCGAGGTGGTCGAGGACTATGTTCACGGCAATGCCATGAAGCTGTCCTTATTGCTGTTGCTGCGATTCAGCTACGTTTTGCTCGGTGGCGCGAGCCTATACGCGATCCTGCGGGTCGCGTTCGGGATTCAAGCGTCATGAGCGCATACCAACTCATCGACCACAGCTACGATGTGGTGGTCGTCGGAGCCGGCGGCGCGGGATTGCGCGCAACGTTCGGATTGGCGGAGGCCGGCCTCGCCACCGCATGTTTGACCAAGGTGTTCCCGACGCGCAGCCATACCGTGGCGGCGCAGGGTGGTATTTCGGCTGCGCTCGGCAACATGGGAGAGGACGACTGGCGTTGGCACATGTATGACACGGTGAAAGGATCGGATTGGTTGGGCGACCAGGACGCGATCGAATTCATGTGCAAGGAAGCGCCTGCCGCGGTCATCGAGCTCGAGCATTACGGCGTGCCGTTTTCGCGCACCGACGACGGACGTATTTACCAGCGTCCGTTCGGCGGAATGACCACGCATTTCGGCAAGGGCATCGCGCAGCGGACTTGCGCCGCGGCAGACCGCACCGGACATGCCATGCTGCATACTCTGTATCAGCAATCGCTCAAGCACGATGCGCGCTTCTTCATCGAATTCTTCGCGCTCGACCTCATTATGGAAAACGGCGAATGCCGCGGGGTCATCGCCCTCGACATGTCCGACGGCACGCTGCACCGGTTCCGCGCCCACCAAGTCATTCTGGCGACCGGCGGCTACGGCCGGGCCTGGTTTTCGTGCACTTCGGCCCATACCTGCACCGGAGACGGCGGCGGCATGGTGTTGCGCGCCGGCTTGCCGCTGCAGGATATGGAATTCGTGCAGTTTCATCCGACCGGTATTTACGGGGCCGGTTGCCTGATCACCGAGGGCTCGCGCGGCGAAGGCGGTTACCTGACGAACGCCGCAGGCGAGCGCTTCATGGAGCGCTATGCCCCGAATGCCAAGGACTTGGCCTCGCGCGACGTGGTCAGCCGTTCCATGACCATCGAAATTCGCCAGGGCCGGGGGGTCGGGAAGAACAAGGATCATATCCACCTGCACCTCGAGCACTTGGGCCCAGCGGTCATCAAGGAGCGGCTGCCCGGGATCGCCGAGACGGCGAGAATATTTGCCGACGTGGATGTAAACCGGGAGCCCATTCCGGTGCTGCCGACGGTCCACTACAACATGGGCGGGATTCCCTGCAGCGTGCACGGCGAGGTGGTGTCGCGGCGCGACGGCGCCGATGCCGTGGTGCCGGGGCTCATGGCCGTCGGCGAAGCCGCCTGCGTGTCGGTTCATGGCGCGAATCGATTGGGCTCGAATTCGCTCCTTGACCTGGTGGTTTTCGGCCGGGAGGCCGCCCGACATTGCTCGCGCGTGGTCAAGCCGGGCGCGCCCCACCGGCCCTTAAAGCCGGATTGCGCCGAGGCCGCGCTCGCCCGGTTGGACAAGCTGCGCCACGCGCGAGGCTCGCGCCGCACCGCCGACATCCGATTGGACATGCAGCGCATCATGCAGAGCGACGCGGCGGTATTCCGCACCGGCGAGACGCTGAATGAGGGCAAGCGCAAGCTCGGACAGGTATTCGCCTCGTTCGGCGACGTCAAAATATCGGATCGGTCGATGACGTGGAATACCGACCTCATCGAGACCTTGGAACTCGATAATTTGCTGGGGCAGGCCGTGGCCACCATGCATTCGGCCGAGAATCGCAAGGAAAGCCGCGGCGCCCAGGCGCGCGAGGATTTTCCCAATCGCGACGATCAGCATTGGCTGAAGCACACCTTGTGCTGGGTGGATGCGAACGGGGCCACCCGCTTCGATTATCGCCCGGTGCATCTTAAGACCTTGACCGATGAGGTCGAGTCGGTTCCCCCGAAGGCACGCACGTATTGAGGCGATCCGCCACGGATCCTAAGGAGCGCGATCGATGTCGAAGTTTTCGCTGCCCGCCAATTCCAAGGTGAGCAAAACAGGGCAAGTTTTCCGGGCGCCGGCCGGCGCCACGAACGTCCGTGTGTTCAAGATTTACCGCTTTGACCCGGATACCGCGCAGAATCCGCGCCTCGACACCTACCAAATCGACATGGACGATTGCGGTCCGATGGTTCTCGATGTCCTGATCAAGATCAAGAATGAAATCGATACCGGTCTGAGCTTTCGCCGCTCCTGCCGAGAGGGCATCTGCGGATCCTGCGCCATGAATATCGACGGCAAGAACGGCTTGGCTTGCATCAGCGCCTGCGCCGACGTCAAGGGCGAAGTCAAAATCTACCCATTGCCGCACATGCCGGTAATCAAGGATCTGGTGCCGGATCTCGCCAATTTCTACGCTCAGTACGCCGCGATCAAGCCCTGGCTGCAGACCCGCACGCCCGCGCCGCCCGACGGCGAGCGATTGCAATCCAAGGAGGATCAGGAAAAGGTCGATCGGCCTTCCGCTTGCATATTGTGCGCCTGTTGCTCGACCAGCTGCCCGAGCTATTGGTGGAACAGCGACCGCTATCTGGGTCCGGCGGCGCTGCTGGCGGCCTACCGGTGGATTGTCGACAGCCGCGACGAGGCAGCCGGGGAGCGTCTCGATCAACTGGAGGATCCATTTAGACTGTATCGGTGTCACACCATCATGAACTGCACCGAGGCTTGCCCGAAGGACCTGAATCCGGCCAAGGCCATCGGGGAGCTCAAGCAGATTTTGGCGCTTCGCGGGCTTTGATCGAACGCCCGGCCGATGGCCCCGGTCGAATCACGAGAACTCGGGAAACTGCTTTGGCGGTGCCGCCGCGGCATGAAAGAGCTCGACATCTTGCTGACGCGCTACCTCGAGGAGCAGTTTTGCGACGCTCCGGCGGCGCACCAAGAGGCTTTCCGGACGCTGCTGGAGGCCCCCGATACGGATATTTACGGATATCTTCTTGGCCAGCGCCGCCCGCCGACCGCCCTGCTGTCGTCCCTGATCGAACGAATTACCGGAAGGACATTCGACGATCGATATTGCACCTGAATGCGGCTGTTAGAATCGGACTTGTGCGCAACTTCACGCCGGCAGTCAACGCAATTCGGGAATTGTCGAACTTTTTGCCGAGCCCAAGGTCTATCGCGACGGCTGGCTTGATATATCGGCCGTTTGGGTTCACTCATGACGATTGAGGAGAGTGACCTCAAACTGGTCGAGCGTGTCCAGCGCGGCGAGCGCGCGGCGTTCGATTTATTGGTCCTGCGATACCAGCACAAGGTGCTGAAGCTGATCATGCGATACGTGCACGATGCAACCGAGGCTGAGGATATTGCACAGGAGGCATTTGTCAAAGCCTACCGCGCCCTGCAGTCATTCCGCGGCGATAGCGCGTTTTATACCTGGCTGTATAGAATCGCGATCAACACAGCGAAGAATGCGCTGGTTGCAAACAAACGGCGACCCATGGATTACGACCTCGATCTGCAGGACCCCGAACAATACGACCTGCAGTCGCGCCTCTCCGAAGCGGCAACGCCGGAGGCATTGCTTCTTACCGACGAGATTCGCGACACCGTCAACCGCGCCATCGAGAATTTGCCGGACGATTTGCGGACCGCGATCGTGCTGCGTGAGCTCGAGGGCTTAAGTTACGAGGATATCGCGCAGACGATGGACTGCCCGGTGGGCACGGTGCGCTCGCGAATCTTTCGCGCGCGCGAGGCGATCGACAAGAAGCTGAGACCGATTTTTGAAGGCGGTCTGGGCCGGCCCGAGGACACATGAGCGAACAAATTCGTGAGCAAGTCTCGACATTTCTCGACGGGGAATTGCCCAATTCGGAAACCGAACTGCTGTTGAAGCGCCTGACCCGCGACGCGGAGTTGCGCGATAGCTTCGGGCGCTATGCCTTGATCGGCGAATCGCTGCGAGGCTCGAGCCGGGTGCCGCTGACTCGGGGCTTTGCCGGGCGCGTGAATTGCGCCATCGATGGCGAACCGGCGGCGGCGGGCGCTCAGGCGGTACATGGCAGCCGACGGCGTTGGTGGCGACCGGTCGCCGGAGCGGCGGTGGCCGCCAGCGTGGCCGCCGTGGCGGTACTTGCATTGCAGCAGCGGGCCGATGCGCCGGCGATGCGTGCGGCCTTGCCGGCCACGGCGCAGAATCGCACGGTGGCGCTCACGGAAGCGATTTCCTACACGGTTCCAGCCGCATTGCCCGAGGCGCCGGCGCTATTGCCTTCAGCCCGACTGACCAATTACGTATTCGCGCATAGCCAGTACTCCTCGGTGTTGGGACAGCGCAATGTGTTGTCGGGGCTGTTGGCCGATGCCGATGAGCAGCCGGTCCCCGGCAATGGGCGGGCGGTGAATGTCCCCGCGGTGAACGGCATGCGCTTGCCGGCGCCGCCCGCGGAGTCTCACGCCGCTCCATGAGCCAGCAGCTGCGCCGTGGTCCTCGTTGGTTGATTCCGTGCGCCGTCGCGGGCGCCATGGCATTTGCGCTGACCCAGCGATCGCACGCCGCCGATGATGCGCGCGCATGGCTGGAGAAAATGAATCACGCGCTGGCCGTGCGAAATTATGACGGCACCTTTTTCCACTTGAGCGACGGCCGCGTCGAAACCATGCGGATCGTCCACCGGGTCAAGGCGGGGCGCGTCACCGAACGGCTGCAGTCGCTGGACGGCTCGGGCCGCGAGTTCATCCGCAACAACGACGAGCTGACCTGTTACCTGCCCGACCAACACACCATCCTGGTGGAACCGCGCCAGGATCACGACCCATTCTTGGGCTCGCTCGCGCATTTTGGCGCCGATGTGGGCGAATTCTACAGCTTGGAGTTGTTGCCGACCGCGCGCGTGCTGGGCCGCGCGGCGAAGGTGATCGTGGTCAATCCCAAGGACCAATTCAGATTCGGCTACCGCCTGTGGCTCGATGAGAAAACCGCGATGCCGCTCAAGTCCCAGTTGTGCGACTCGCGCGGTCAGGTGATCGAGCAGATTGTATTCGCACGTCTCGCGATGCCCGACAACATTTCCGACAGCGAGTTGCTGCCCGCGGTGCCCACTGAGGGCATGCGATGGGTGCGACAGGGACTTGCGAACGAGGCGGCGCCGCCCGCACTTCTGGCGTTTCGAGCCAGCGAACTGCCGCCGGGATTTCATTTGACCGTGGCCGGCGCACAAACGCTCGGTGCCGCGACCGTTCCGGCCGCGCACCTGGTCTATTCGGACGGGCTGGCCACCGTATCGGTGTTTGTCGAGGCCCAACCCGATCGGAAATCCGGCGCCGAGGGGCGAGCGGACGCCGAGCCCGAAGCCCCGATGCAGGGGTTGGCGCGGGTGGGATCCGGATTCGCATTCTCCACCGTGGTGCAAGGCCACCAAGTGACGGCCGTCGGCGAGGTTCCGGCCCGGACCGTCGAATTTATCGCGCATTCGGTCAAGTCGG
This sequence comes from Steroidobacteraceae bacterium, assembly GCA_036743675.1. Taxonomy (GTDB): domain Bacteria; phylum Pseudomonadota; class Gammaproteobacteria; order Steroidobacterales; family Steroidobacteraceae; genus Bog-1198. Next base: position 10,987 of record DAINPA010000020.1, on the reverse strand, counting down.
GCGGCGAGCCGCCGCGCCCTTAAGTCAACGCGCCGTTCCGAAGGGCGCTTGGACGTCGAAGCAGTGCATAAGGCGCTCGCCTACGACCGTTGACCGGTATAATCGCGAGTTTGCCCAAGCCCAAGCCCTTGATGAAGAATATCCGCAACTTTTCAATCATTGCTCACGTTGATCACGGCAAGTCGACTTTGGCCGATCGCTTCATTCAGCAATGCGGCGGTCTCGATGCGCGGGAAATGCAGGCGCAGGTCCTTGACTCGATGGACCTCGAACGCGAGCGGGGCATCACCATCAAGGCGCAGAGCGTAACCCTCGGCTTCAAGTCGCAGAGCGGCGAGGTCTATCAGCTCAACTTCATCGATACCCCCGGGCACGTGGATTTTTCGTACGAAGTTTCGCGTTCGTTGGCGGCCTGCGAAGGAGCCCTATTGGTGGTAGATGCCGCCCAGGGAGTCGAGGCGCAGAGCGTCGCCAACTGCTATACGGCGCTCGAGCAAGGTTTGGAGGTGCTGCCGGTCATCAACAAGATCGATTTGCCGTCGGCGGATCCGGCAAAGGTGATGCATGAAATCGAAGAAATCATCGGCATACCGGCCGATGACGCGGCCCTGGTAAGCGCCAAGACCGGGCTCGGCGTCCCTGAGTTGTTGGAGCATCTGGTCAAGCGGATTCCGCCTCCCAAGGGTGATCCGGATGGCCCGTTGCAGGCCTTGATCATCGATTCCTGGTTCGACAATTATGTCGGGGTCGTCTCGTTGGTGCGGGTCATGAATGGTGCACTGCAGACGGGCGCCAAGATCCGCGTCATGTCGACCGGGCGCAGTCACTCGGTCGACAAGCTGGGGCGGTTTGCGCCTAAACCGGTGACCCGCGATGCCCTGCTCACCGGCGAAGTCGGTTTCGTCGTCGCGGGCATCAGGGAAATCGACGGCGCGCCGGTGGGCGACACCATCACCCTCGAGGCCAATCCGGCCAAGGAACCGCTGGCCGGATTCAAACAGGTCCAGCCGCGGGTTTTCGCGGGGCTGTTTCCGGTGAGTTCGGACGACTATGAGCAGTTCCGCGACGCCCTCAAGAAGCTGAAACTGAACGATTCCGCGCTGCATTTCGAACCCGAAGTGTCCACCGCGCTCGGCTTCGGGTTCCGCTGCGGTTTCTTGGGATTGTTGCACATGGATATCGTGCAGGAGCGGCTCGAGCGCGAATACGACCTTGACTTGATCACCAGTGCTCCCACGGTCATCTACGAGGTCCTGCTGGGGGACGGCTCCGTGGTCAACGTCGACAACCCGAGCAAATTGCCGCCTCAGGACAGGATCGCGGAACTGCGCGAGCCGATCATCACCGCCAATATCCTGTTGCCTCCCGATCACGTCGGTGCGGTGCTCAAGCTGTGCAGCGAAAAGCGCGGCGTGCAAAAGAAGATGCTGTTCCTGGGCAGTCAGGTGTCGCTGCAATATGAATTGCCGCTCGCCGAGGTGGTGCTCGATTTCTTCGACCGGCTCAAGTCGGCGAGCCGCGGTTACGCCTCCTTCGACTACGAATTCAGCCATTTCCAGGCGGCGCCGCTGGTCAAGCTCGATGTGCTGATCAACGGCGACCCGGTCGACGCGCTGTCGCTCATAGTGCATCGGGATAATTCCTACAATCGCGGGCGCGAATTGGTCGACAAGATGCAACAGCTGATCCCGCGCCAGATGTTCGAGGTTGCGGTGCAGGCGGCGATCGGCAGCCACATCATCGCGCGCGCCAGCGTCAAGGCGATGCGCAAGAATGTCCTCGCCAAATGCTACGGCGGCGACATCACGCGCAAACGCAAGCTCCTCGAAAAGCAGAAGGCCGGCAAGAAGCGCATGAAGCAAGTCGGCCAGGTCGAGATACCGCAAGAGGCATTTCTGGCGGTGCTGCAAGTCGGCAAGAAAGCCACTTGACTGTTGCCGCGCAAACCTTGGGAATTGCAACCATTGGGGGTCCTTCGTGACTGACGGCGACAGCCTATTCGTAGGCCTTTTGTGCGCAAGCTTGGCCTGCGTGCTGGTTATTGTGATCGACGGCTGGTTCCTGCGGCCGCAGCGCGATCCGGGCGCGACCGGCGAGAACGAGCCGCTGTTGCCGCGGCTCGCGGGCTACGCTCTGGTGGTGCTCGCACTGGCGATGCTGTGGCGCCTATTTCGCTACGAGGCGGTCGACTTCAGTTTCATGCTGGTCGCGGTGGGCGCCCTGGCCGGCGCCGTATGGGGCCTGGACCGGGCATTCTTTGCCGGCCGCCGGCAACGAGCCGCCGCTGCGGCCGGGACACCGGCCGAGCGGGTGCGCGAACCGGTCGCCGTGGAATATGCGCGCTCCTTTTTCCCGGTCATTTGCTTGGTATTGGTGATTCGCTCCTTTCTCTTCGAGCCGTTTCGCATCCCTTCCGATTCGATGATGCCGACCCTGTTCGACGGGGATTTCATCTTCGTCAGCAAGTACTCTTACGGGCTGCGCCTGCCGGTGCTCAACATCCTGCTGGTTCCGACCGGAACGCCGAAACGCGGCGATGTGATCGTATTCCGGCTGCCGCCGAATCCGAAAATCAATTACATCAAGCGCTTGGTCGGCTTGCCGGGCGACCGGATCAGGGTCGACGAGAACAACCTGCTGTACGTGAACGGGGTGCTCATGCCGCAGGAGCAGGGCCCGATTTACACCGGACCGAAGCAGAACATGTGGAACTACGCGGGGGCGCGCACCGCCCACGAGCAACTCGGGGCCAAGAACCACCTCATCATGTTTGCGAGGGGCGGCGTCACGGCCGGCGAATGGGTGGTGCCCGCCGGCCATTATTTTTTCATGGGGGATAATCGCAACAACAGCAAGGACAGCCGCTGGCAGGACGATCCGGATGCGCCGGGCTTCGTCCCGGAGCAGAATCTGGTCGGTAAGGCGGTGCGAATATGGCTTAATCTTGATACTCGTGACGGACCTCTCTGGAAACGGATCGGCGATGCGATTCAATAAGAAGCTCAATTGGAAGGAATCTATGCGGCGGAACCAAAAGGGCATGACGTTCATCGGGTTGCTCTGCATCCTGGGGTTGGTCGGGGTGATCGTGTATGCGGGCATTCGCCTGGCGCCGGTGTATCTCAATTACATGAAGGTGGCGCGCAGCATGGAGGCGACGGCGTCGGAATTCAAAAGCGAAAATCCGGATATGGCCGGTATGCGCGGCTCCTTGGATAAGCACTGGCAGATCGAGGACATATCGAGCGTCGAGTCCAAAGAGGTCGAAATCGTCAAGGACGAGGGGGCGGTCACGCTGCATGTCTCCTACGATGATGCGGTGCCGTACATCGCCAATGTGTCGCTTTCGGTGCACTTCGACAAGACCGTGAAGGTGCAGTGAATCATAAGGGCAAGTCGGATGAGCTCACGAAGTCGGACGAGCTTCTGAGTTGGGCCCTGCGCCAGTTTGGTCATGCCTTCCGCCAGCCCGCCCTGTGCCGTGCCGCTCTGACCCACCGCAGCGCCGGCAATGAACAAAATGAACGGCTGGAATTTCTGGGCGATTCAATTCTCAATTGCTGCGTGGCGCGGTTGCTATACGATGCACATCCGCAAGCCGACGAGGGCGCCTTGTCGCGGTTGCGGGCCACATTGGTGAGCGGTGATACGCTGGCGCAGATCGCCGCCGAGCTGGGTCTCGGCGAGCACCTGCGGCTTGGAGCGGGTGAATTGAAATCCGGCGGATTTCGCCGAGCTTCGATCTTGGCGGACGCATTGGAGGCGATATTGGGCGCAATTTTCCTGGATGCCGGATTCGATGCGGCGGCGGCGGCCGTCAAACGCGTCATAGGCGCACGCATGTCGGATTTGCCGGCGGCCGAAACCCTGAAGGACGCGAAAACCCGCTTGCAGGAATCGCTGCAGGCGCGCGGACTGGCGTTGCCGGTCTACACGCTGACCGCGGTGGCGGGCGAACCGCATGCACAATCCTTCAGCATCACGTGCGAAGTGCCCACGTTCGGTCTGATCGCGGTGGGCGAGGCGGGCAGCCGGCGCCGGGCGGAACAATTGGCCGCCAGCAAGCTGTTGGATCTGTTGCCGTCGGAAATGCACGGCTCCCGGATTGGCCAATGACTGCGAACAACTCTGCATTTCGCGCGGGTATGGTGGCCATCGTCGGCCGGCCCAACGTCGGCAAATCGACGCTGGTGAACGCGCTGGTCGGCCGCAAGGTGAGCATCGTCACCTCCAAACCGCAGACCACCAGGCACCGGATCCTCGGTGTGGTCAATCGGCCGCAAGCCCAGTTGGTGTTGGTCGATACGCCGGGGCTGCACGAGTCCGCGCGCCGAGTGATGAATCAATACATGAATCGCGTCGCGATTTCATCCTCCCAGGACGCCGATGTCATCTTATTCGTGATCGAAGCCATGCGCTTCACCGAAGAGGATGTCTGGGTGTGGGAGCGGGTGCGCGGCCTGAAGCAGCCGCTGTTCCTGGTGGTGAACAAAATGGATCGGGTCTATCCGAAGGACCAATTGCTGCCGTTTCTCGAGGAGATGACCCAGCGCATTCCCGCCTCGGGCGTGGTGCCGATTTCGGCCTTGGACAGCCACAACCTGGACCGATTGGTCGATTTGGTCGGATCCCGGCTGCCCGTGGCGCCGCCGCTGTTCGCCCCCGACGTGCTCACCGATCGCGACGAACCATTTCACGCGGCGGAAATCGTCCGTGAGAAGCTGACGCTGAAACTGCGCGAAGAGTTGCCGTATGGAATCAACGTGCAAATCGAGCGTTTTGCGGAAGAAGAGGGGCGCATCGTGATTAACGCGGTGATCTGGGTGGAGCGCGCGGGACAAAAAGCCATCGTGATCGGCCAGGGCGGCGAACGGCTCAAGGAAATCGGGCGATTGGCCCGAATCGAGCTCAATGATTTGTGGCAGCGCTCGGTGCATCTGGAGCTGTGGGTCAAGGTCAAGGAAAACTGGGCGGACAGCGAAATGGCGTTGCGCCAGTTCGGGTACAACACCCTGTGAACGGCCCGGGCCGGCCATCCGGGGGGCGAGTCTGGCTGGCGCCGGCCTATGTCTTGCATCAATTCGCCTACCGCGACACCAGCCGTATCGTCGAGGTGTTCAGCGCCGATCACGGACGGCTCACCCTGTTCGCACGCGGTGCAAATGGCCCGAAATCCGGCCTGCGGGGCGTGTTGCGGCCGTTTCAACGGTTGCTCGTCTCTTGGGTCGGCCAAACCGAGGCGTGCCAGCTGGTGACGGCGGAGATCGATGGAGACCTCACGCGCTTGGATAATGAGCGGTTGATGAGCGGTTTTTACCTGAACGAGCTGCTGCTCAAGCTGACCGAGCGCTGCGATCCGCATCCGGAGATCTTCGACTCGTATGCGTCGTGCGTGGGGGCGTTGTGCGGCGGGCAGAGCGAGGAGCCAAGCCTGCGCCGCTTCGAGAAGCGCTTGTTGGGTGATTTGGGTTATGGTTTGGAGCTGTCGCGGACGGAGGAGGGCCGGCCGGTCGAGGCGGATCGATACTACCGATATGCCGCGGAGCGCGCTCCGCAGCCTTGTGTGGCCGAGGAGCCCGGCGCCGTTTACGGCAGATCCTTGGCCGATCTGCAGGCTGAAACATTCAGCGATGAGCGTTCCCTGCGCGATGCCAAACGCGTCTTGCGCGCGGCGCTCGATGCCTGCCTCGGCGGTCGGGAGTTGAAGTCGCGGCAGGTCATGCTGGCGATGCGGCGGCGTGAAACCGCGAGCCCACGGGAGCGGCCGTGATCTCTCGGCGGCCGCAATCCGCCGATATTGCATTGGGCGTGAACATTGATCATGTGGCGACGCTGCGCCAAGCGCGGCGCGTTCATTACCCGGATCCCATACATGCCGCGCTGCTCGCCGAACAATCCGGTGCGGACAGCATCACGCTGCACCTGCGCGAGGATCGGCGCCACATTCAGGACCGTGACGTGATCCTCATGCGCCAGGTTCTCGAGACCCGTATGAATCTGGAAATGGCGCTGACCGAGGAGATGATCCGGATTGCGCGTGAAGTGAAACCTCAGGATTGCTGCCTGGTGCCGGAATCGCGCCACGAGGTGACCACCGAAGGCGGTCTCGACGTCGTCGCGCAACTGTCGCGGGTCGGCGATGCCTGCAAAGCGCTCGGCGCGTCGGGAATCCGCGTGTCCCTGTTCATCGATCCGGATGCCTCCCAGGTCGAGGCGGCGCAGCGCGCGGGCGCGCCGGTGGTCGAATTGCACACCGGCGCGTATGCCGGCGCCGCCGGTTCTCGGCGGGCAATGGAGTTCGAAAGAGTGCGCTCAGCCGCGCAGCATGCCGCCTCACTGGGCCTGGGGGTCAATGCGGGTCACGGCCTCAACTATCACAACGTTCAGCCCATCGCGGCGATTCGGGAAATCGTGGAGTTGAATATCGGTCATTCGATCGTGGCGCGCGCCGTTTTCGACGGCCTGTCCAAGGCGGTGCGCGACATGAAAGAATTGATGCGCGCGGCGCGATGATTTACGGCATCGGCATCGACGTGCTCAAGGTGGACCGCGTCGAGCGTGTGTTCATGAAGCACGGTGAACGGTTCGTTTCCCATCTATTGATGCCGGAAGAGCGCGCACAGCTCGAGCGCACGGCGCGCCCGGTGCGTTTTCTCGCGATGCGGTTTGCCGCCAAAGAAGCCATAGTCAAAGGGATGGGCACCGGATTTTCGCATGGCGTGTGGATCCGCGACGTCGGCATCGTGCAGAACTCCTGGGGAAAGCCGGAAGTGGTGTATTCGGCGCGCGGCGCCAAGGTTCGCGACGGTCTCGGCATCGGCGAGGGGCACGTCACGCTGACCGATGAGGCGGGCTTGGTGGTGGCGGTTGCGGTGCTGATGCGCCGCCCCGCGGGCGCGGCGGCGTGACCGGGGCGCCGTGAATACGCTGGTTTTCGACATCGAGACCGTGCCCGACACCGAACTAGGGCGGCGCCTTTACGAGTTGAAGTCACTGTCGGACGAACAGGTTGGGCAAATCATGTTCACCAAGCGCCGCCAGGAAACCGGCGGCGAATTCTTGTCGCACGAGCAGCATCGTGTCGTGGCGATCTCGGTGGTCATGCGCTCGCGGGATACATTGAGGGTATGGAGCCTCGGCGACGAGGGCTCCCCGGAAAAGGATTTGATCGAGCGATTCTTCGACGGCGTGGATAAATACACTCCGGATTTGGTGTCGTGGAACGGCGCGGGTTTCGATCTGCCGGTGCTGCACTATCGCAGCCTCCTGCACCGCATAACGGCCGCGCGCTACTGGGAAACCGGCGATAGCGACTCCAGTTTTCGCTACAGCAATTACTTGAGCCGATTTCACTGGCGGCACATGGACCTGATGGACATTTTGTCGGGATTCCAAGGGCGGGGGCGGGCGAGTTTGCAAGATATCGCGTGCTTGCTCGGCCTGCCCGGAAAGCTCGGCATGCACGGCTCGCAGGTCTGGGAGGTATATCTGCAGGGCGGCCTGAAGCGCATTCGCGATTATTGCGAAACGGACGTCCTCAATACCTATTTGATTTATCTGCGCTTTGAGCTGCTGCGCGGACGGCTGAATGCGGCCGAGCATGCGCGTGAGTGCGCCAGAGTCAGGCAATTGCTCGAGGACTCGCCCGCCGCGCACTTCAAAGAATTTTTGGCCGCGTGGCCCGCGACTTGAGTCGGGGGGAGATTCAGGAGGCGGACGTCGTGGATTTGTCCCACGACGGCCGAGGAGTTGCCCGGGCCGCGGGCAAGGCGGTATTCATCGAAGGCGCATTGCCGGGCGAGCGCGTCCGCTACCGCGTGTTCAAGCGCCGCAGCCAGTGGGATGAGGCGGGGTTGGTCGAGGTGCTGTCGCGATCGCCGGATCGAGCGGCCCCGCGATGCGCGCATTTCGGTGTCTGCGGCGGCTGTTCCTTGCAACACCTCGCGCCCGCCGCGCAGCTTGAGGCCAAGCAGCGGCAATTGCTCGACAATCTCGAGCGCATCGGCGGCGTGCGGCCGCAGCGGGTGTTCGCGCCGTTGCGCGGCTTGGATTATGCGTATCGGCGCCGCGCCAGGCTGGGCGTCAAATTCGTTCACAAGAAGGGCCGGGTACTGTGCGGTTTTCGCGAACGTGAAAAGCCCTATCTGGCGGACATACGCCGCTGCGAAATACTCCTCGATCGATTCGCGACGCTTCCGCAGGAACTGGCGGCCTTGGTGGAGACGCTCTCGCTGCGGGAAAAGGTGCCGCAAGTCGAGGTGGCGGCCGGCGATGACGCCGCGGCGCTCGTATTCCGGGTCATGGCGCCGCCGAGCAGCGACGATGTGCTCAAATTGGAGCAATTCGGCCTGCGCCATGATGTGCAGATCTACCTGCAAAGCGGCGGTCTCGAGACCATTCGGCCGCTGTCGCAGAGCGCCGCGCCCCTCGCGTATAGCGTCGATGGCGGAAGCATAACGCTCGAGTTCGGGCCGGCCGATTTCATCCAAATCAACCGGGAAATCAATATCGCCATGGTGGCGGCGGCGGTGGAGTTGCTGCAGCCCAAGGCGAGCGACTCGGTGCTGGACTTGTTTTGCGGTTTGGGCAATTTCACCCTGCCCTTGAGCCGGCGCGCCGCGCGCGTGGTGGGCGTCGAAGCAGACCCCGCGCTCATCGCCAAGGCGCAGGCCAACGCCGGGCGCAACGGCGTCGCAAACGCGGAATTCTTCGTGGATAATCTCTTCGAACCGGCAAATTGCGGGCCATGGAGCGCAGCCGCCTACGATTTGGTGCTCCTCGATCCGCCGCGCGCGGGCGCCGTTGCGATCCTGGAACGCATGACACAATGGCGGCCGCGCCGAGTCGTGTATATTTCCTGCCATCCGGCGAGCTTGGCGCGCGATGCCGGCATAATGACGCGGGTGTACGGGTTTCAGCTGATCGGCGCGGGGGTAATGGATATGTTTCCGCACACGACGCACGTCGAATCGATCGCGGTATTCGAGCGATGCGCATGAGCCTGGGGCCGCTGATGATCGATGTGGCGGGAGCGGAATTGAGTCCCGACGACGCCGATGTATTGCGTCATCCCTTGGTCGGCGGCGTCCTGTTGTTCAGCCGCAATTACCGCAATCCGCGGCAGCTCGCGGAACTTACCGCGGCTATTCGGGCGCTGCGCACGCCGCAATTGCTGATCGCGGTTGACCACGAGGGAGGCCGCGTACAGCGCTTCCGCGACGGCTTCACGCGGCTGCCCGCATCGCATCTGCTCGGCCGGCGATTCGACGAAGACCGAAGCGACGCGTTGCGCCTGAGCCACTCGATCGCATGGCTCATGGCGAGCGAACTGCGCGCCGCGGGCGTCGATTTCAGCTTCGCGCCGTGCGTCGATCTGGATTACGGAGTGAGCGAGATCATCGGCGATCGCGCCTTTCACCGCGATCCGGAGGCGGTTGCGGCGCTTGCGGCCGCGTACCTCTCGGGTATGCGGGAGGCGGGCATGGCGGCGATCGCCAAGCACTTTCCCGGCCACGGCGCGGTGGTGGCGGATTCGCACGTAGCCCTGCCGGTGGACCGGCGCGAGTTCTTCGATCTGGAGCCGGACTTGCAACCCTATCGATTGCTCATCGAGAACCAGCTGCCGGGGATCATGGCGGCACATGTGGTGTATCCGGCGGTAGATGCATTGCCGGCAAGTCTCTCGCACCGCTGGCTCACGGATATTCTGCGCGGAACATTGGGCTTTCACGGATGCGTATTCGCGGACGATTTGAGTATGGCCGGTGCCGCGGCCTTCGGCGACGTAGTGAAACGCGCGCAACTCGCGTTCGCGGCGGGCTGCGATGTCCTGCCGATTTGCAACGACCGGCAAGCGGTGAAGACGGTATTGCAGGCCCTTGACCCGGATGTAGCGACCGCGGCCTCGCAGGCGCGGCTGGTGCGCATGAGGGCGCGCGGCGAGCCCTCCGGAGCACTTGCGGGCTCGGCCCATTGGCGCGAGACGGTGGCGAGGATCTCGGATCTGGCGGCTGTGCCTCCGCTGGTGTTGACCGAGGGGCGATGATGACGACCCTGGATTCCGATATCTATCGCCGACTGCTCGAAACCTCCCCGGAGGGTGTGGTTCTGGTCGATGTGCGCCAAGCCGATCAGCCGGTCATCTACGTCAATCCCGGCTTCGAAGCTTTGACGGGATACGCCGCCGCCGATCTACTCGGTCGAAACCTGCGTCTGCTGCAGGCCGACGACCGCGAACAGGATGGCCGCCACCGTTTGCGCGACGCCATGGAGCGGGGCGAGTCCTGCCGCGTGCTGCTGCGAAATTACCGCAAGGACGGCACTTTGTTTTGGAACGAGATGACGCTATTGCCGCTGCGCGACAGCGAAGGCCAAGTGGTGCATTATGCGGGGCACCATCGCGACGCGGGCGATCGGTTACGCATCGATCCGCGTCTCTCGCGCGATTCGCTGAGCGGCGCGCATCAGCCGACCGCAGTCGCCATTCGCGACGACCGTTTGACCGGATTGTTTACGCTTCCGTACCTTCAAGAGCTGCTGAAACGGGACTGGGCCATCGCGCAGCGGGAGCATCGCAGCATCGCCGCGTTCGCCATCGATATCGACGCGCTCGATCTGTACAACGCAACCTTTGGCCGGGCGGCGGGCGACTCGGCGATTCGCCGCGTGGCGCACTGCGTATCCGGCTGTTTGCGCCGTTCGAGCGATGTCACGGCACGCATCGATGGCGGCAGCATGATGGCGTTTGCTCCAGGATTGACGACAGAACAGGCCTTCAAGCTCGGAGAACTCATGGCGGAGAGGGTGCGCGAGCTGCGCATTCATCATCCGCGTTCCGCGGTTTTGCGCTACGTCAGCATCAGCGTCGGCGTCAGCGCCACCGTACCCGGCGCCGACGATAATCCATCGGCGCTGCTCGACAATTCGCAGCAACAATTGAAACTCGCGAAGAAGTCCGGGCGTAACCGGGCGGCTTGAGCGGCGGCGC
>DAINPA010000019.1:22559-30718 GCA_036743675.1 Steroidobacteraceae bacterium | reverse complement strand
CGGCGATCGCGAGTGACACGGCGAATATCCACCGGAAACCTAGCATGAAAAAAATCTCCCGACCCGGCATGACGCTTTGGCTGTTGCTCTTCTGCCTGCCAAGCTCGGCCGCGCAGACCGATAAACCAACCATCATCGTTTTCGCCGCAGCTTCTTTGACTAATGCGCTTCAAGAAGTTGGCGATGGTTTTACGAAGGATTCCTCGATTCCCGTGAAATTCGCCTTTGCGGCAAGCTCCGCTCTCGCCCGTCAAATCGAAAACGGCGCGCCGGCGGACGTGTTTTTCTCGGCGGATCTGCAATGGATGGACTATCTTCAGACCCAGAAGCTCATTCAGGTCGCGACTCGACACGATGTGCTCGGCAATCAGTTGGTGTTGGTCGCGCCGGTCACCAGCAAGATCACCTTACACATCGCTCCTAATTTTCCGCTTCTGGCCGCGCTAGGCAATAGCCGCTTAGCGATCGGTGATCCTGATGGCGTACCCGCGGGTCGATATGCGCACGAGGCGCTCACGAAACTTGGCGTCTGGAATACCGTTGCGGATCGACTGGCGCGTGCCGACAGCGTGCGATCGGCACTTGCGTTGGTGGACCGCGGCGAGACGCCGCTTGGTATCGTGTACCAGACCGATGCCTTGATCGATAAAAATGTACGCGTGGTCGATGTATTCCCAGACAACACTCACTTGCCCATTACTTATCCGATTGCTCTTGCGAGCGGGGCTAAGGCAGATGCTGCCAAATTCTTATCCTACGTCCAAAGTCCGGCCGCCGACATTGTTTTCAAGCGCTATGGCTTTATAGTTTTACATTAGCATTTGGCGATTTCCGTCAAGCGCTTCGAGCAGATCAAGACCGTGCACGAGGTCGCCGCCGGCAACAGTAAATCGGAGCTGCTTCTTGCTAACGCTGCAGTACGTATGTTCCGGGCGCATCGCCGATCGGCGGATAGCCGGCTGCGGCCGACCCCAGCGACGGCGGGGCAACTCGCCCCTGCGTCGAACGCTCCGCGAGCCAGCGCTGCCAGATCGGCCACCAAGAGCCCGCCGCGGGCTCGGTCGTGTCAAACCATTCTTGCGGGGTGAGCGTGTCGGTGGCATTTGACCAGGTGCGCACGCGGTGGCGCCGTCGCGGGTGCACGGCGCCGCTCACGATACCGGCATTGTGCCCGCCCGAGGTCAGCAGAAAGGTGTAGTCGCTCGAGCGCGTCAAGCTGCGCGCCTTGTAGGTGGACTGCCACGGTGCGACATGATCGGTTTCGGTACCCACGACGAACATCGGCAATTGGATTGCGCCCAGATCGACCCGACGGCCTTCGGCCTGGAACTCGCCGCGTGCCAGAGCGTTGTTGAGGTACAGGTGCCGCAAATATTCCGTGTGCATGCGGCAGGGCATGCGTGTGCCATCCGCATTCCAAGCCATCAGATCGTTCGGCGATGCGCGCTTGCCGCGCAGGTAACTGTCGACGGCCGGCGTCCACAACAGATCCCGCGAACGCAGCAGTGCGAACGCCGCGCCCATCTGTTCGCTCTTCAGCACACCGGTGCGCGCCATGACCGATTCGAGCATGTCGAGCTGGCTCGGGCTGATGAATACCGACAGCTCGCCCGGTTCGCTGAAATCCTGCTGCGCCGCGAGCAAGGTCATGCTCGCCAACCGTTGATCGCCTTCGGCGGCGTAGAGCGCGGCGGCGATCGACAGCAAGGTGCCCCCGATGCAGTAGCCGACGGAGTGGATCTTGTGCTCCGGTACGATTCCTGAAACGGCGTCCAGCGCGGCCCGAATGCCGAGCCGCAGGTAGTCGTCCATGCCGAGCCCGCGATCGCTCGCATGCGGATTCTTCCAGGACATGATGAACACGGTGTGACCCTGGGAGACGAGGAATTTCACCAAGGAATTTCTTGCCGACAAGTCGAGGATGTAATACTTCATGATCCAGGCCGGTACGATCAGGATCGGTTCGGCAAAGACCGTCTCGGTGGTCGGCGAATACTGGATCAATTCGATGAGATCGTTTCTCAGCACGACTTTGCCGGGCGACGCGGCGACATCGCGGCCAACGACGAATTTTTCGGTTTCGACCGGCTCCGTGCGCCCGAAAGTGCGCTTGACGTCATCGAGCCAGTGATTGAAGCCGCGAACCAGATTCTCACCGGCTTCGGCGCGGGTGGTGTCGAGCAGTTCGGGGTTGGTGCCAAGGTAGTGCGCCGGGGAAACGGCCTCCAAGGCGTTGCGCCCCACGAAATCCAGCGTGCGCTCGGTCTCGGGCGCGACGCCCGCTACGCCGGACCAAGCCTTCTGCCACCAGTCACTGTAATTGCGGTAGCTGCGCGCGTAGACGTTGAAGGGCCACCCCGCCCAAGCATCGCCGCCGAAGCGATCGTCGTCCTCGGCGGGCGGCAGCGGCTGCCCGGAGATCGCCCGCAGCGCGAAGGTCCAGCTGTCGATCGTCTTGGTCAGCGCATCCTGAATGATCTCGAGCTGTTTGGGCGGATCCTTGGCGAGGCTCAAGTACCAGTCCCACCAGGCATTGGCGTACATGTCGGGCGCGAGGCCGCCGGTCACGGTCGCCAGTTGGGCGCGCAGCGCGCGCGCGAACTCGGCCGATTCATTAGGATCGGATGATTTGGCAAGATTGTCGCCATCGGTCGTACGATTGTCCATGCTGTTTGCGGTCCGTCGTTGGGATGGCTGATTACAGCATAAAAAAAACAGCGGAGGTGGGGGCGCCGAAGCGCTTCCCACCCCGCTGTAGACCCGCCGCGGGGGGCGCGGCATACCGGCCGCCCGTAAAGGGCGCCGGCGTGGGATCAGCCCGCCTTCTTCTTGGCCGCGTCGACGAACTTCGCCGCGTCGCCGAACTTGGCGGTCGCCACATTCACCGCTTCGGTGAAGGTGGTCTGGGCATTGGTTTGCGCATCGGTCGCGAGCGTGACGAACTCCTGCGCACGCGCACGCAGCTTCTCGCTGAGCGCCGTGGTGAGTTCCACCTGCTTGGATACGAACTCGGTGGGGGACGGCGCAGCCAGGGCGGCCGTGGCCTGTGCCAGGCTCCACTCCAAGTAATCGCCGGCAACGGCGTACTGGTAACGGCCCAAGCGGTCAATCGCCTTGACGCCTTCCTGCTGAGCTTTCAGCGTGGGCGCGAATGCGTTGCGGTAGGCCTCGAATATGGCCTTGGGATCAAAAGTCGTGTCGCTCATGTGCATCTCCTGTATCGGTTGCTGAATCGGCTGGCTTGCGCTAGTGGCAGCATTATAGCGCAATTTGTATGCAGTGCAAGAGGAAATTTAGTGACCTTTCTCGGCAGCCACGTGATGCGAATAACTCATTGAAAGATAACATTAAACAGTATTTAAGAGAATCCGAAGAACAGGCCTTGAAGGCGTAAATGTTTGCGTTGCAAAAGGTCTTTTGGTGGCCGGGAAGGTTTACCCGGCGGGCGAGGCCCAGGGACGTCATCGACGGGCGCAGGTCCTCGGCGCATGATGATTGGCGGTGCTGTGGCTAAAAAGGATTCTGCGCTGACCGCGATCCTCCATCACATTCGCTCGTTGGAACTATATGCCGAGCGCAATGGCGCCCGCCTGGTGCGCACGACACTGCCCGAGTGCGTCGCGGGCAGGGTTTTCCGCAACCTCATTCTGCTGCGCACCGGCCAGAGCCCGCAGCAGGAACTCTTGACTCTGGTGCACGAACTGACTCATTGGCTGGTGCATCGGGACGCGCGCGCTCACTTGCTTTGCACTGTTTTTGAATACGAAGCCGAAGCGGTCGAGGCTCTGGTGATGGCGCAACTTGGCTTGCGCGCAGGGTTCGATCCGCGTGATCGAAACGAGGACAGTCCGACCGACGGTCTGCTGTCGGCGTCGGTTACTCGAGTGGTGCGCGCGAGCCGCGGAATCTGCGCGGCGCTCGGCCTGAATGCGCGGCGGCCGGCTTCAGAGCCGCAAGCCGCCGTCGATCTCGAGGCAACGGCCGGTAAAGAAATCGTTCTCGAATATGAAGCGCACCGCATGAGCGATTTCGTCGGGTTTTCCCAGGCGCTTCAGGGGCACCGGCGCGGTGAGCTTGTCCAGCACTTCCGGGCGCATGGAGGCGAGGATGTCGGTGTGGGTGAAGCCGGGCGCAATCGAGCCGACGCGGATGCCGTAGCGGGCCAATTCCTTCGCCCAGACCACGCTCATTGATTCAACGCCGGCCTTGGCGGCACTGTAGTTGCTCTGTCCGGCGTTGCCCATCCGCGAAATGCTCGAAATATTCACGATGACTCCGCCGTTGCCGAACTCGATCATGTGAGCGGCAGCCTCGCGCCCGCAGAGGAACACACCGCTGAGATTCACCGCAATGACCGAGTCCCATTGATCCAGACTCATGCGCCCGACCACGGCCCCATCCTTGACCTTCACCAGCAAGCCGTCGCGCACGATGCCGGCATTGTTGACGAGCCCGTCCAATCGGCCGAATTCAGCGCCCACCTTGGTCATGGCGGCGGACACTTCGCTCTCCTCGGCGACGTTTACGCAGTAGCTGCGCGCCTGAACGGATTCGGCGGCGCAAAGCGCGGTCGCCTGGTCGAGGTCGGCTTGGTTGCGATCGACGAGCGCGATATCCGCCCCGTGACGAGCAAGCTGCAAGGCGATCGCGCGGCCGATGCCGCGCCCGGCGCCGGTTACCACAACTGTCTTGTTACGAAGTTCCATGATGTTGCGTCATTTACCTTTTTTGCCGTCATGCGGCTTCTTGTCATTTCGTTCGGCTGGCTTGGCGGCGGCACCGCGGCCGATGAGCGCGTCGCGAGTAGCCGCCTGCATCTGTTCCCACAATGCCAGGTTCTTCTGCGCCAGCTCGGTCAACGGGGCAAATTGGCCCTGCATTGCCTTGGCCATTTCCGATTGCATCGTCTCCTGCTGCCGCAGCATGGCGGTGAATGCTTGTTCCATATAACCACTGAGCAGCCCTTGCATCGGGCGCCCATAGAAGCGGATGATCATTTCGAGCAATTCCGCGCTCAATACCGGCGAACCGAGGTGCTCCTGTTCGGAAATGATCTGCAACAGCACCGGCCGTGTCAGGTCCTCGCCCGACTTATCGTCGATCACTTTGATTTTCTCGCCTGCCACGATCAGTTGGCGCAGGTCCTCGAGTGTCACGTGGCGGCTGCCCGTCGTATCGTAGAGGCGGCGATTCGTGTATTTGCGTATGACGCGTTCTTGTTGCATCGTCCTGTCCGAAACTTGGCCGGCATCCTAAGCGAAGCTTTCGCATTGCACAACTTGGGTATCTGTCGAGCATCGAGTGGAATGGAATAATATGCTTACTTGCTTATATAAAACAATGATTTATATCTCACTCATGGACTATTATTTGCGGGGCAACGCACCATTTAGTACCTGTTGCGTTGCATACGGAGGAGCATATCGTGGAACCTGATCTTTGGCGCGAGTGGCAGGCGCTCGCGGCGCAATTCGCCCCATGGGCCCAAGGCTCGGCGCCCTCGGCTCAGGGCTCGCAGGGACGGCAAGGGGCCGGCGGCTTTGCGCCTTTCATGGATTCGGCCGAGCGTTTTGCGGCCGAGGCGCGCTCCTTCATCGAAAGCAGCGCGAACGCTTCGGCATCGTCGGTAGTCGACGCGGCGCGAAAATTCAGCGACTTCTTGCGGGATCAAGCGGCCGCGGTTCAGCCCCCGTGGGGCGCCGCGTTTGGCATCGGCAACCCGAACGCCGCGGGTACAACGGCGCAGTGGGACTTGCCCGCGCTGGGAGCGACACGTGAAACTCAGCAACGCGCGCAGCGCATGGCGCAAGCCTGGCGCCGTATGGATGATGCGCAGCGCCGCTTGCAGCGCCTCTGGTCGGACGCGCTGCGCGAAGCGGCCGCGTCCTTCGCGGCCGGGCTGGGGACGGCTCAGCCCGGTGCGCCCAGCACCGAGGCGCTGAACAAACTCTACGACACCTGGGTCGACTGTGCGGAGGACGCCTACGCCCGCATGTCGCATGGCGAAGCGTTCTGCGGCGCGCTCGCCGATTATGTGAATGCGAGCAGCCCATGGCGCGCCGATTTGCAAGGGGTCATCGAGCAGTGGGCAAAGATGCTCGATATGCCGACGCGCAGCGAGATCAATACGCTCACGCGGCGGCTGAAATCCTTGGAGGAGCGGTTGCGTGCCGAGTCGAAGGAGCCCAAGCCGAAGGAGCGTCAGGCGAAGGTTGCGGCGGTCCGCATGCGGCCCTCGCGCCGCAAGACAAAAGCATGACGGATGCGCAGGTTTACGCCGGCCGCGCCGCGGCCAGGCGGGTGGCCGCCGGTTGCTCGCAAAGAGAGGCTGCCTGGCAGTCGGGCAAGATCACCCTGTTTCGGTACCGACCGATTGCACGGCCGGCGGGAGGCGTGCCGCTGCTGATCGTCTATGCCCTGGTCAATCGGCCGTACATGATGGATCTGCAGGAAGACCGTTCGCTGATCCGCGGTCTGCTGGCAGCGGGAGTAGACGTTTATCTCATCGATTGGGGCTATCCCGACGGCGCAGACCGGTTTACCTCTCTGGCCGATTATATCGACGACTATCTTGCGGGCTGCGTCGAGCAGATCCTGCAGACGCACCGATTGGATGCTCTGAACGTCCTCGGCGTCTGTCAGGGCGGTGTGTTCAGCCTGTGCTATTGCGCGCTGCATCCCAAGCACGTGCGCAATTTGGTCACCATGGTCACGCCGGTGGATTTCCATACTCCGGCGGATCTGTTGTCGAAGTGGGTGAGAAAAATAAATGTGCCGGCGTGGGTGGGTGAGGGCAACGTTTCGGGCGAGGCGCTGAATCATCTGTTCCTATCGCTCATGCCGTTTCGCCTGACGCAGCAAAAATACGTGCATCTGCTGGCGGGAGGATTGGATTCGGCGCGCCTCGAGAATTTCATGCGGGTCGAGCAATGGATTTTCGACAGTCCGGACCAGGCCGGCGCCGCATTCCAGGAATTCGTGGTGTGGTTTTATCAAGAGAATCGCCTGGTGCACAACACGCTTGAGATCGCCGGCCGCAAAGTCGATCTGCACGCCCTGCAGCTGCCGATATTGAACCTGATCGGCAAGCGCGATCACCTGGTGCCCCCTGAAGCCTCGGCGGCCCTGAAGCGGCTGGTCGGCAGCGGCGACTATACGGCGCTCGAGTTGGATCTCGGGCACATCGGCATGTACATCAGCGAGCGGGCGCAACGCGAGGTGCCGGGCAAGATCGCCGAATGGCTCGCTGCGCGCTGAATTCAGGCGCCTACATATATACGCCGCCGTTGACGTTGATCTGTTGACCGGTGATGTAGTCGCCGTACGCCGCCAAAAACAGCACGGCTTTCGCAATCTCCTCCGGCTTGCCGAAACGCCCCATCGGAATGCGCGCCAGGATGGTTGCCCGCACCGGTTCCGGCACCTTGGCCAACATGCCGGTCTCGGTAAACCCCGGGGCGAGCGCGTTGCACGTCACATTGTATCTGGCGAGTTCCAGCGCGGCGGTCTTGGTGAAGGCGATGATGCCGCCTTTGCTTGCGGCGTAATTGGCCTGTCCGAAATTTCCCGCCTGACCGACGAACGAGCTGATGTTGATGATCCGTCCGAATTTCTGTTCAATCATCATTGGCGCGAAGGCCGAAACCCCGAAATAGCAGGCATTGAGATTGGTGTGCAGCACGGCGAGCCAGTCCTCGTCGGTCATTTTGCGCAGGGTCTTGTCGCGCGTGATGCCCGCGTTATTGACCAGAATGTCGAGTCCACCCCAACTTTCCTTGATCTTTTCGATCATCGAATTCCAGGTGGAGCGCTCGCCCACATCGCCCTTGAATAGCAGCGTCTTGCGGCCCATCTTGGCCAGCTCGTCCGCCAGAGAACGCGCATTGGCCTCGCTCGATTGATAGTTGATGGCGACATCGGCCCCCTCGTCGGCAAGGGCGATGGCGATTGCCCGGCCGATGCCGCGCGCCGCCCCTGTTACCAACGCTCGCCGCCCCTCTAGTGCTTTCATGTCGCGCCTCCGTAAGGATTGCTCTGGGTTAGCCGATCTCCCGCAAAGACGGGCTATGTCCGCGATGTTATGCACACGCGTTCAGCGCCAACTCTAGCATGTCGATGCACACTGCAGGGCGGCGCGCCAAATTTCAATTGGAGTGCGC
>DAINPA010000019.1:0-22459 GCA_036743675.1 Steroidobacteraceae bacterium | reverse complement strand
CTAGCATGTCGATGCACACTGCAGGGCGGCGCGCCAAATTTCAATTGGAGTGCGCGTCATCGATGTACGCTATCTTGTCCGCACGGCCCGCCCGAAGATTGCGCTCGAGCAGGTCGCGTGCGGCGTTGAAGCGGTCCGGAATCCGCAGCGCGCCGCGGAGCCGAACCGGACGGAGCGTTCGACGCGTGAATGAGCTATAAAGCACACGATGAAGCAATGCGTCGTGGCTTTGGCCCTAGCGATTCTGTTTGTCTTTCCGGCAGTCGCGGCGGATACGGCGCCGATCGAGGTGCCGGCGGTACCGGGTCCGGCCACGGGCTTGGCCGATTTGGCGGCGCTGCGCGCGACGGTGTTCGGTACCCCTCCGCAGGATATCGCACCGCTGCCGGAGAAGGTGCCGCTCCTCGAGATGGACCTCGCGTTGCCCTGGGCGCGGCCGGTACCGGCGGTTTTTTGGTTCGACCGCCGCTTACGCGTGTGGTTTTCGGCGCAGGATAAACCGGCGCCGCTCGCCATTGTCATTGCCGGCACCGGCGCCGACGGCAACACGGCGAAGCTGTCCATCCTGCGTGCCGTGCTCTACGGCGCCGGTTATCACGTCCTGACCATGCCGTCGCCGACCTTCCCGGGCTTCATCGTCTCCGCATCGAGCACCGGGGTCGCCGGCGATCTGGTGCAGGACGGCCGGGATCTGTACGCCGCAATCCAGCAAATCGTGGCGTACCTGCCGCGCAAGGTGCGGATCACCGATATCGATATTCTGGGCTACAGCCTGGGCGGCGCCAATGCGGCCATGGTCAAATCGATCGACGCCGAGGAGCACAAGCTCAATATTCACCGCGCGCTGATGATCAATCCCCCGGTCAGCCTGTTCTCTTCCGTCGGACGGCTCGACAAGCTGTACGCCATTACGCTCGGCAACGGCGATGCCGGCGTCGAGCGCTTCTATCAGCAATTGTACGCAGCACTCGCGAACCTGTACCGGGCCTCGGACCGGGTGGACCTGGACGAGGATTTCTTGTTTGGCGCGGCCGCCTCGATATTGAAAACGCAAGCCGAATTCTCCACGGCCATCGCGCTGACGTTTCGAATCGCATTGATCAATGTGTTCTTCGCCGGCGACCTGTATTCCGGTTCGGGCGTGGTCGTCGATCCGCGGCATCCGCCCAATGTCGGCGATTCGATGGAAGAGACCTTCCGAATCTTGCGCAGCAAGCCGTTCTCCGAATATTTCAGCAAAGTTTTCGCGCCGTACTATTTGCGCCACCGGCCGAATTCGACCCTGGATGAGTTGATTGCCGAAAACCGGCTCGAATTCATCGGCGATGCACTGCGCGGCGATCCGGACTATTACGCGCAGACCAACAGCGACGATCTGATCCTCGACGCGGCGGAACTCGATTGGCTGAAACGCACCTTCGGCGCGCGCATCCAGGTCTACGATCACGGCGGTCATTTGGGAAATTTGGGCGATCGGCAGCAGGTGGCCGACATGCTCGACATGCTCGGCGGACGCTGGAAGCGGAGCGCGCAGTGAGAGCAACCGGTCCTCTGATCGTGCTGCTCCTCGCCTTGAGCGGCTGCGCCTCGCAGGAGGTCCGGTATCGCCACTTGCCGCCCGACACGCCGGCGGCGAACAATGCCGTGAATCTCGAAAAGGCGATGGCGCTCGCCGCCCAGGCGGCGAGCGCAGCCAAGGACGCAAAACCGGGTGCTGCCGCCGAGCCCGTTCCCGTGACGCCGGCCGACGCGCCGTCGCTGACGACCTACGATCCTTGGGGAAGCTTCAACCATTCGATGTATCGGTTCAACGCACGCTTCGATGACACGGTGTTTTGGCCTATCGCGAACGGCTACCGCCGGCTGCCTTCGCCGATTCATGCGGGTGTGCATAATTTTTTCGGCAATCTGGCTGAAATCGACAGCATCATCAATTACACGCTGCAAGGGCGCCTGGGCCGCGGCGTGCGCAGCCTCGGGCGGTTCGTGATCAACAGCACGTTCGGCCTGGGCGGCTTGTTCGATGTTGCGGAAAAGTTGAATCTGCCCAAGGCGCCGACCGGCTTTGGCACGACGCTCGCCAAATGGGGCATGCATCCCGGCCCGTATTTGGTGATTCCGATTTACGGACCCTCGACGCTGCGCGAGGGCATCGGGCTGGCCGGCGACTACGGCGCCTCCTATGCGGTCAACGTCGCCGATCTTTATCGGGGCAATCTGTCGTGGGGTCTGGGCGTTCTCAATGCGGTCGATAAGCGCGCAAATGTCGATTTCCGCTACTACGCCTCGGGCTCTCCGTTCGAATACGACACGATTCGCTTCCTGTACGTGCGCAAGCTCTTGATCGAGGACGCGGGCCTGCACCGGCAGAGGCCCGCAAAGATTCCCAATCCGGACCAGCCGGCGGGCGAATGACCGGCACCCGGCCCGCGACGCCTACTTCCGTGCCCATTCGCTGGCGAATCTTCTCCTTTCTGTTTGGATTTGGCTTTCTCGCGTACGTGCAGCAGAAGAGCATCACCGTGGCCGCCGCACGCATGATGCCCGAATTGAGCTTGAGCCAGCTGCAGATCGGCTATCTCGAGCAGGCGTTCGTATTGGGATACGCCCTGTTCCAGATGCCGGGCGGCATCTTCGGGCAACGCTTGGGCGCTCGGCGCACCTTCGTCATCATCGGCCTCACGGCGTTCCTTGCGACCATCGCCACGCCGATCGCTCCCGAATTCCTGCACGGACACGCTTTGTTCGCGGCCCTGTTCGCCGCGCAGTTGCTGCTCGGCTGTTCCCAGGGAGCCATTTTCCCGGTGTCGGCCGGGGTCTTCGAAGCCTGGTTTCCGCCCAACCGCTGGTCCTTCGTACAAGGGCTGCAAACCATGGGACTGGGGCTCGGCGCCGCGTTGACTCCGCCGCTCATCGCGAATCTCATGAATGAGTCCGGATGGCAGCGCGCCCTGCTGTGGGCGGCACTGCCGGCGCTCGGTCTGATCGCCCTGTGGGCCTGGTACGGCCGCAATACGCCGCGCGAACACCCGGCCGTTTCCGCGCAGGAACTCGCCGAGATCGGCGATCAGCCGCGGGCTCGTGCCTCGATCAGCATCAAGCAAATGCTGCCTCTGATCGGCAATCGCAATGTGCTGCTGCTGTTCATCTCTTACATGAGCATGAATTACACCTTTTATCTGCTCTCCAACTGGGTATTTCTCTACCTGGTCCAAGAGCGTCATTTCTCCGTGCTGGAGAGCGGCTGGCTCGCCACCGCGCCGCCGCTAGCCGCCGCGCTCGGCGCGGGCATCGGGGGATGGGTGACCGGCGTCCTGACACAGCGCTGCGGCACCCTCTGGGGGTACAGAATCGTGCCGCTCATCGCGCTGCCCGCCGCCGGGGCCTTGCTGTTGATCGCGCTGAACGCCTCCAATGCTTATTGGGCGGTGGCGACCTTGGCAATGTGCTTCGGTTCCGTGGAGTTGACCGAAGGCGCATTCTGGGGGGCCGCCATGACCGTCGGCCGGGGCGACACCATGGCGATTTGCGGCTTCATGAACACCGGCGGCAACTTGGGCGGCATCATCAGCATACCGATCGTGGCCTATTTTTCCGGGCAACACGCCTGGCCAACGGCGTTCGTCATCGGCGTTGCGTGTGCCATGGTCAGTGCGGCGGCGTGGTTCGGTATCCGGATCGCACCGCCGCTCGAGGCGAGTCAAACGCCGTGCGGGCGCTAGCGGGCGTCAGACCCGGGGCCCGATGACCGACCGTTGGCAATTCTGGATCGACCGCGGCGGCACCTTCACCGATGTCGTGGGGCGCGCGCCCGGGGGCGGGCTGCGCACGCTGAAATTGCTGTCGGAGAACGAGCAACAATATACGGACGCGGCGGTCGAGGGCATTCGCCGCCTGTTGGGCCTGGCGGCCGGGGAGCCGATCGATCCGACGCGGGTCGAGTGCGTGAAGATGGGCACCACCGTCGCGACCAATGCGCTGCTCGAGCGCCGCGGAGAGCGCACGTTGCTGGTGACGACCCGCGGCTTTCGCGACGCCTTGCGGATTGCGACTCAGGCCCGACCGCGGCTGTTCGACCGGCGCATCGTGCTGCCCGAGCTGCTCTATGAGCGCGTGATCGAAGCCGAGGAGCGCATCGATGCCCGCGGCGAACTCCTCAGGGCCATGGACTCGACCGCGCTCAAGCTGGGGATGGACGCGGCCTACGAGGCGGGTATTCGCGCTTGCGCCATCGTGTTCATGCACGCCTATCGGGCTCCGGCGCACGAACTGGCGGCTGAAGCGCTGGCGCGTGCCTGCGGATTCACTCAAGTGTCCGTATCGCATCGGGTGAGCCCGCTGATGAAGCTGGTCGCGCGCGGCGACACCACCGTGGTCGATGCCTACCTGTCGCCGATCCTGCGCCGCTACGTGCACCGATTGGCTCTGCAGATGCCGGGAGTACGGCTGCTGTTCATGCAAAGTTCCGGCGGTCTGACCGAGGCGCGTCGATTCCAGGGCAAGGATGCCATCCTGTCGGGACCCGCCGGCGGCATCGTCGGCATGGTGCGCAGCGCGCGGGCCGCCGGATACGAGCGCCTGATCGGCTTCGACATGGGCGGCACGTCCACCGACGTGAGCCACTATGCCGGAGAATACGAACGCGCGTTCGAAACGGAAGTGGCGGGCGTGCGCATGCGCGCACCCATGATGAGCATCCACACGATCGCCGCCGGCGGCGGCTCCGTCATCCGCTTCGACGGCGCGCGGCTGCGCGTCGGCCCGGAATCGGCGGGTGCGGATCCCGGTCCCGCGAGCTACCGGCGCGGCGGCCCGCTGACGATCACCGATGCGAACCTGATGCTCGGCCGCATTCAGCCGGAATTCTTTCCACGAGTTTTCGGCGCGCGGGCGGATCAGCCGCTCGACCGCGATGTCGTTGTGCAACGCTTTGCCGATCTGGCGGCGCGCATGAGCCGCAGCGCGGGCCGCGAGGTCGGCCCGGAGGCGGCAGCGGGCGGTGCGTTGCAGATCGCCGTGGGCAGCATGGCCAATGCGGTGAAGCGCATCTCCGTGGCGCGCGGCTACGACGTCACGCGCTACACGCTGCAATGCTTCGGCGGCGCGGGCGGGCAGCATGCCTGTCTGGTGGCGGAGGCGCTGGGTATGCGGCACGTATTCTGTCACCCACTGGCCGGGGTCCTGAGCGCCTACGGCATGGGCATGGCCGACCAGATCGCGATGCGCGAAGCGGCGCTCGAGCAAATCCTCGATGAGGAAGGTGTTGCCGGGGCGCGCAAACTCGCCGCGCGCTTGCAGCGGGAGGCGCGGGATGAACTCGCGATTCAGGGAGTCGATCGCAAGCGGCTGCGCAGCGTCGTGCGTCTCCATGTTCGATACCAGGGCACCGACACGGCGCTGCCGTGCGAGTTGCCGGCGGACCGCTCTGCGACGGGCGGGCGTTCGATCGACATTCGGGCGCAGTTCGAGCGTGCCTATCGCCGGCGCTTCGCGTTCCTGATGCCGCACCTGGACATGGTGATCGAGGCCGTGTCGGTGGAATGCATTGCGGCGGGCGAGGGCGCCGCCGATGGTGTCGCTGCGGATCCGCGGCGGATCTTCTCGCCGGCCGCGCGCGCCGAAATCCCCATGTACTGTCTCGCCGATGAGCAACCTGCCGGCTGGCGTGCCGCGCGCCTGTTCGAGGGCGAGAGCCTCGAGCCCGGGGCCGCGATCGACGGGCCCGCTCTCATCGCCGAGCGCCACGCGACGATCGTGGTCGAACCGGGATGGCGGGCCCAGGTCAGCGCCGCGCGCAATCTGGAATTGCGCCGTGTTCGCCTGC
This sequence comes from Steroidobacteraceae bacterium, assembly GCA_036743675.1. Taxonomy (GTDB): domain Bacteria; phylum Pseudomonadota; class Gammaproteobacteria; order Steroidobacterales; family Steroidobacteraceae; genus Bog-1198. Next base: position 16,635 of record DAINPA010000019.1, on the reverse strand, counting down.
GGCGGGCGACCGCCGCCGCCGGCACCCATGCCGATCCGGCCCCTGCAGATCCGGTCATGCTCGAGGTGTTCAATAACCTGTTCATGAATATCGCGGAGCAGATGGGTTTGCGCCTGCAGAACACGGCGCACTCGGTCAACATCAAGGAGCGGCTGGATTTCAGTTGCGCGCTATTCGATGCCGCCGGCTCCTTGATCGCGAACGCCCCGCATATGCCGGTGCACTTGGGTTCGATGAGCGAATCCATCCAGACCGTGATCCGGCGCAACCCGGGGCTCAAAGCGGGCGACGTATTCGTGCTGAACGATCCATACCATGGCGGCACGCATCTGCCCGACATCACGGTCGTCACGCCGGTATTTTTGGGATCCGCCTCGCCTCGGTTTTTCGTGGCCTCGCGCGGGCATCATGCGGACGTCGGGGGTTCGACCCCGGGTTCGATGCCGCCGTTCTCGACCTCGATTGCCGAAGAAGGCGTGCTCATCGATAACTTCAAGGTGCTCGAGGCCGGGGTGCTGCGCGAGGCGGCGTTGCTCGAGCTGCTGAACCAGGGCGCCTATCCGGCGCGCAATCCGGCGCAAAATCTGGCGGATCTGCGCGCGCAAATCGCCGCCAATGAAAAGGGCGCGCGGGAACTCGAGCTCCTGGCCGAGCGCTACGGGCTCGACACCGTGGCCCGATACATGCGTCATGTGCAGGACAACGCCGAGGAGTGCGTGCGGCGGGCGATCACGGCTCTAAAGGACGGGGAGTTCACCCTGCCGCTGGACAACGGAGCGCGGATCCGCGTGAGCGTCCGGGTGGATGCCGAACGACGCAGCGCGCGCATCGATTTCACCGGCAGCAGCGATCAATTGCCGGATAATTTCAATGCGCCTCGATCGATCACGGTGGCCGCCGTACTCTATGTGTTTCGCACCTTGGTGGACGATGAGATTCCGCTGAATGCGGGCTGCCAGAAGCCGTTGGAAATAGTCGTGCCGGAGGGATGCATGCTGAATCCGCGGCCGCCGGCCGCGGTGGTGGCCGGGAACGTGGAGACCTCGACCTGCGTGACCAATGCGCTGTACGGTGCGCTCGGCGTCATGGCGGCCAGTCAATGCACCATGAACAATTTCACCTTCGGCAATGCCCGCTATCAATACTACGAGACCATCGCGGGCGGTTCGGGCGCGGGCCCGGGATATGCCGGCGCGAGCGTGGTGCAGACTCATATGACCAACTCGCGGCTCACCGACCCGGAGGTGTTGGAATTTCGCTATCCGGTGCGCCTGGATTCTTTTGAAATACGGCACGGTTCAGGCGGCGCGGGCCGGTGGCGCGGCGGCAACGGCGCGGTGCGGCGCATTCGCTTCTTGGAGCCCATGACGGCATCGATCTTGAGCAACGGGCGCAGCAGCGGTTCCTTCGGCATGGCGGGGGGCGGACCCGGCGCCCCGGGCGAGAACCACATCGAGCGGGCGGACGGGCGGGTCGAACGGTTGGGGGCGATCGGGCAAGCCGAGATGGAGCCGGACGACGTGTTCGTCATCAGCACCCCGGGCGGCGGCGGCTACGGTGAAAGCGCGTAACATCGGCTCCATGGAAACCGTTCTTGACGAGAGCTGCCATGCCCGACATTGAATTGGTCGAAGTCAGCCCGCGCGACGGGTTGCAAAACGAGTCGATGCTGTTCGCCACGGCGCAGAAGCTCGAGTTGATCGGGCGCGCGCTGGATGCCGGTGCGCGGCGGATCGAGGCGACCAGCTTCGTGAATCCGAAACTCGTCCCGCAGATGAGCGATGCCGAGGCGGTGGCGGCCGGATTGCCCCGTCGGGACGGCGTCATCTTCATCGGATTGGTATTGAACAAGCGCGGGGCGCTGCGCGCCATCGAGGCCGGCATGGACGAATTGGGCGCGGTGTGTGCGGCGTCCGACGGCTTTGCACGCCGCAACCAAGGTCTATCGTCGGACGAATCGCTCGCCATGTGCGGCGAGGTGGTGCGGCTGGCAAATGAACATGGGCGCCGTGCGCAGATCACCATATCCACCGCTTTCGGTTGCCCCTTCGACGGGGCCGTCGATCCGCAGCGGGTGGTCGATATGGCGCGCGCGGCCGCTGCGTCCGGCCCGCTCGAGATTGCGATCGCGGACTCCATCGGCGTCGCCGGCCCCGGCGAAGTATCGGGACTGGTGCGCCGGGTGGCCGCCGCCATCAAGCCTCTGCCGGTGCGCGTGCATTTTCACAACACGCGCAACACCGGTCTCGCCAATGTGTGGGCGGCGGTCGAGGCCGGCGCGAAGATCGTGGATGCCTCGTTGGGCGGAATCGGCGGCTGTCCGTTTGCGCCGCGCGCCACGGGCAACGTGCCGACCGAAGACGTGGTGTACCTGTTGGAGCGTTCCGGTTATCGGACCGGGCTCAATCTCGACCGGTTGATCGAGTCGGCGCGCTGGCTCGGTTCGACGATGGGGCGCGAGGTGCCGGGGATGCTGAGCCGGGCCGGCGCATTTCCGCCCAGGGACGCGAATTAGGCCTAGCGCGGCTGCATGCGAATGGCGCCGTCCAAGCGGATGATTTCGCCGTTCATGGTTGGTATTTCCACGATGGACTGAACCAACTGCGCGAATTCCTCCGGCTTGCCCAAGCGCGAAGGGAAGGGGATCTGCTTGCCGAGCGAGTCCTGCACTTCCTTCGACAAACCCGCCAGCATGGGAGTCATGAAGATTCCGGGCGCAATCGCCACGCAGCGGATTCCGAGTTGGGCAAGTTCCCGGGCAATGGGCAAAGTCATGCCGGCGATCCCCGCTTTGGTCGCTGCATAGGCGACCTGGCCGATTTGACCTTCGAACGCCGCGACCGAGGCGGTGTGGATCAACACGCCGCGTTCGCCATCCGCGTTGGGGGTGTTGTCGCGCATCAGGGCGGCGGCGGCCTTGTCGCACAGAAAGGTGCCGAGCAGATTGATTCGAATGACCTTCTCGAAATAGTCGCCGGCCATCGGCCCTTCCTTGCCGAGCATCTTTCCCACACCGATGACGCCGGCGCAATTGACCAGCAGATTGAGGCCGTTCATCGCCCGGCGGGCCTCAGCCATCGCGGCGATGACTTGCGATTCGACGCTGACGTCGCATTTGACGAACGGTGCGCCGATTTCCCTGGCCGTGCTGTGCCCGGTTGCCTCCTGCACATCCAGAATGACGGCCTTTGCGCCCGCGGCGAGCACGCGCTCGGCGACTGCGCGGCCCAATCCGGACGCGCCGCCGGTGACGACGGCCAATGTTTGATTGAATTTCATAGCTCGGTTTCCAAGTCTGCGAGCGGGTGAGCGCCCGGGGGCCAGGGCTCTTTGAAGAAACGCTCGATCATCGTCTCGGTGACATCCTGTATCCGGCTCGGCGTCCAGTGCGGCGTGTTGTCCTTGTCGATGATCAAGGCGCGCGTGCCCTCGACGAACTCGCCGTGCACAAAGCACTGTTGCACCATGCCGAGTTCCATGCGAAAGCAGTCCGCCAGGGCCATGCTCTTGCCGCGCTGCAGTTGCCGCAGCGTCACCGCGAGCATGGTCGGCGAGCGTGCTTGAAGGAGCTTAATGGTTTGCTGCGCCCAATCGGCGTACTCGGCGCGCGCTTCCCGCTCGAGGGAGGCCATGATTGCGGATATCGAGGGTTGCGAAAAATGCGCGTCGATCGCCGGCCGCAGCACGCTCAACGAGGGCGCCGGCAGACCCTGCGCCGATTGGGCGTGGATGAGGTGCATCAAGTCGGATCGCGGGTCTGCGCTCCAGTACAATCCGTCGAGGGAATCGCAGAGCGATGCGACGGCGGCCGCAGGCAGGTACACGTCGGCCAGTTGGCAATACAGCGCGTCGGCACCGCGGATTTGTGTGCCGGTCAACGCCAGATAGGGCCCCAGGGACCCGGGCAGGCGCGACAGAAAGTAGCTGGCGCCCACGTCGGGAAATATCCCGATCGCCACCTCCGGCATGGCGATCCGCGTGCGGTCACCGACGATACGCAGGCCCGCGCCCTGGGCAAGGCCCATTCCGCCTCCCATCGTGATGCCGTCCATCAACGCGATGTAGGGTTTGGCGTAGGCATACAGCGCGTAGTCGAGCGAGTATTCGGCAATGAAGAATTCATGATGCAGCGAGCCCGATTCGGTGAGGCTTTGATACAGCGCGCGAATGTCGCCGCCGGCGCAAAATGCCTTGTCTCCTTCGCCGCGGATCAGCACCGCGCGCACCGTCGGATCGAGCGCGCAGGCGCGCAGGCGCGAACGCAACTCGCCGATCATTTCGAAGGTCAGGGCATTGAGCGCGCTGGGGCGATTCAAGGTCAGGATCGCGATCCCGTTGCGAATGTCGCAGAGCACATCCGTTTCGCTCATGGGATCGCCTGGCTCAAGTGTTGGTCCAGTGGGGTTTGCGTTTCTCCAAAAAGGCGTTCACGCCTTCCTGCTGGTCCGCACCGTCGAATAAATCGATGAAGCGTTCGCGCTCCAGGGCGAGTGCCGCGCCGCGCGGTGTGCCGTAGCGCGCCTGGTGTATCAGGCGCTTCGACAAGGCCACGGCGCGCGGTCGTAGCGAGGTGACCCTCTGCGCGAGCTCCATGGCCGAGTTCCGAGACTGGCCGCGCGGCACGACTTGTTCGACCAGGCCGATGCGCAACGCCGTCCCGGCATCGAGCCTTTCGTTGGTGAGAATCATGCGCTTGGCCCAGCCTTCTCCGACCAGCCAGGGCAAAGTCTGGGTGCCGCAACCGCACGGCAGCAGTCCGATCGACGCCTCCGGCAGTGCCATTTGTGCATGCTCCTCCGCGATCCGCAGATCGCAGGCGAGTGCGCACTCGAGTCCGCCGCCCATCGCATAGCCGTTGATCGCGGCAATGACGACCGGACGCGCCTCTTGCAGGGCCTCGAACGCCGCGCCGAAGCGTTGTGCCATGAGCCGCGCCTGAACTTTGTCGCCGCCCGCGAAGGCCTTGATATCGGCTCCGGCGCTGAAGAATTTATCGCCGTAACCGCTGAGGACGGCGGCATACACGCTCTCGTTTCGATTCAGATCGCCGACCAGCGTCTCAAGCTCGCGCAGTCCCTCGGCGGTGAACGTGTTGGCGGACGGGTTGTTGATGGTGACGAGCGCGACATGCCCGTCCAATTTGCACTCGATCATGGGCTGCTCCGGTGCGGATTCAAGACGGCCGCTTGAGGAGATTGATGATTGACGAGAAGTCCTGGGTGCCGGCGCCCGCGGCGCTCCACATCTGATAGAGCTGTTGCGCCATTGCGCCCAGGATCACCGGCTGCTTGGCCAGTTTGGCGGCATCGGTGGCGAGCCCGAGATCCTTCAGCATGAGGTCCGTGCCGAAGCCGCCGGAGTAGCCGCGCGCGGCGGGCACGTTATCCATGACCCCGGGGTAGGGGTTGTAGGTATCCGAGCTCCAGCACCGCCCGCTCGAAGAATTGAGGATTCCCGCCAGTACTTGCGGATCGATGCCGAGAGCCGCCCCCAAGCTCATCGCTTCGCAGACACCGATCATGGAGATGCCGAGCAGCAGGTTATTGCAGATCTTGGCGGTTTGACCGGTGCCCACGCCGCCGCAATGGACGATGTGGCGGCCCATGTGCGCAAGAATCGGTTTGATGTGATCGAACAAATCGGGCTCCGCGCCCACCATAAAGGTCAATGTGCCGGCCTCGGCGCCGCCGGTGCCTCCGGAAACCGGCGCATCGGCCATGGGGTGCCCGCGCTTGGCGGCGGCGGCGGCCACTTCTCGCGCCGTATGCGGATCGATGGTGCTCGAATCGATGAAGCGCGCGCCGGGGCCGGCCCCGGCGAGTACACCCTCTGCGCCCAGGTACACCCCCTTCACGTGCGGCGAGGAGGGCAGCATGGTGATCACCAATTCGCCTTGGCTCGCCGCGGCCTTGGCCGAGGCCGCGGCACTCGCGCCCAAGGAGGCGAGCGCCTCCACGTTGCCCGGGACCAAGTCGAATACCGTGAGCGCGTGGCCCGCCTTCAGGAGATTTCGCGCCATCGGCGCGCCCATGTGGCCTAGGCCGATGAACGCGATTTTCATTTGAGGCTGATAGTGGTATTCACACCCGAAGAGACGCTGCTATCCTCGAACCAGCGCGACGTGATGGTCTTGGTTTGCGTGTAGAACTGCACCACCTGTTTGCCGTAGGGTCCGAGATCGCCGAGCTTCGAGCCGCGCGATCCGGTGAAGCTGAAGGACGGAACCGGTACCGGAATCGGCACATTGATGCCCACTTGGCCGACGTCGATTTCGCTCTGGAACTTGCGCGCGGCCGCACCGCTTTGCGTGAAGATACCGGTGCCATTGCCGAACGGGTTGGCATTGACGAGCGCAATCGCCTCGTCCAGGGTATTGACGCCGACGATGACCATCACCGGTCCGAAGATCTCGGTGGTGTAGATTTTCATGGAAGGCCGTACCGCGGAGAATACGGTGGGTCCGATGAAATTCCCGTCTTCGTAGCCGGCGACTTTGATCCCGCGGCCGTCCAATTCGAGTTTGGCTCCTTCCTTGATGCCATCCTCGATCAGCCCCAGGATGCGCTGCTTCGCGCTCTTCGAGACGACCGGTCCCAGATCGGTGCCTTTTTCGCTGCCCGCGTTGACTTTGAGCGCCTTCGCCTTGGCGACGATATCGGGTATCCATTTCTGCGATTCGCCGACCAGCACCGTGACCGATGTGGCCATGCAGCGTTGCCCCGCGGCGCCGAAGGTCGAGCCGACCAGGGCATTGAGCGACTGCTCCTTGTTGGCGTCGGGCAGCACCACCGCGTGATTCTTTGCGCCCATCATGCATTGCGCGCGCTTACCGTGCTGCGATGCAAGATTGTAGACATGCGTTCCCACGGCGGTTGAACCCACGAAGGAGACGGCAACGATGTCCGGATGGGTACAAAGCGCGTCGACCGCGCGCTTGCCGCCGTGGACGATGTTGAGCACACCCGGCGGTATGCCCGCCTGCAGCGCGAGTTCGGCCAACAGCATCGGCGTCATCGGATCCTGTTCCGAGGGCTTGAGCACGAAGGTGTTGCCGCAGACGATGGCCATCGGAAACATCCACAGCGGAATCATCGCCGGAAAATTGAACGGCGTGATGCCGGCGCACACGCCGATCGGCTGGCGAATCGTATAAGTATCGACGCCGCCCGCAACGTTTTCCGCAAACTCGCCGAGCTGCAAGCTACCGATCGAACACGCATGTTCCACAACTTCGAGGCCACGCAACACGTCGCCCTCGGCGTCTGCCAGGGTTTTGCCCTGCTCGGCGCTCAAAGTCTGCGCAATCCGGCTCATGTGCTCGCGCACCAGCGCCTGGAGCTTGAGCATGATCCGTGCGCGCGCCGCGATCGGCGTGTTCTTCCAGGTCTTGTAGGCCTCTTTGGCCGAGACTATCGCGGCATCGATTTCGGCGTCGGTGGCGAACGGCACCTGCGCCAGCACGTGTTGGGTCGCCGGGTTGACGACGTTGAGCCACTCGCTGCTGCGCGATTCGATGAATTTGCCGTCGAGCAGCATTTTGACGGTGGGCGCCTGATCCGCAAGCGCCGCAGGTTGGGTGTTCATGAAGGGTCCTCTCGTGTCGTTAGAGTTCGCGCAATCAGCAGACGTTGAATCTCGCTGGTGCCCTCGTAAATCTGAGTGATGCGCGCATCTCGATAATGCCGCTCCACGCCGTAATCTTCCAAATAGCCGTAACCGCCGTGAATCTGAATGGCCTTCGAGCAGACTCGCTCGGCCATCTCCGAGGCATATAGTTTAGCCTGGCAGGCTTCCGATAGGCAGGGATCCCCGGCGCCGCGCATGCGGGCTGCCTGATGCGTCAGCAGGCGAGCGGCATTGATGGAGGTATGCATGTCGGCCAGCATGTTGGCGATGCTGCCGAACTCGGCAATCGGCCGATCGAATTGCTTGCGCTCCTTCGCGTAGGCGAGCGCTGCCTCGAAGGCGGCCCGGGCGATGCCGATGGCTTGCGCCGCGATGCCGATGCGGCCGCCCTCCAAATTGGACAGGGCGATCGACAGGCCCTTGCCGCGCTCGCCCAGCAAGCACTCCTGCGGGATTCGGCAGTCCGCGAAAGTGATGGTGCAGGTGTCCGAGCCGCGGATGCCGAGCTTGTGTTCCGGCCGGCCGACCGCAAGGCCGGGCGTTGCGGTGGGAACTATGAAGGCCGAGATGCCCTTTTTCTTCAATTCGGGATCGGTTACCGCGAACACGATGGCAATTTTGGCCCGTTTGGCGTTGGTCACGAACTGCTTTGCACCATTCAAGAGCCAGCTGCCGTTCTCGAGGATTGCGCGAGTTTTGAGGTTGTGCGCTTCCGAGCCGGCCTGCGGTTCGGTGAGGCAGAAGCAGCCGATCGCCTTGCCCTGCGCCATGTCGGGGAGATAGCGGCGCTTCTGTTCGGCCGTGCCGAATTTGAGGATCGGGCCGCATCCCACCGAACTGTGGACGCTCATCAGGGCGGCGGTCGCGGCGCAGCCGGCGGCGATCTCTTCGAGCGCCAACGCGTAAGCCACATAATCGGTATAGGAGCCGCCCCATTCATCGGGTACCATCATCCCGAGCAGGCCCATCTCGCCGAGCCTGGCGACCGCGGCGTCCGAGATCCAGCCGTCCCTGTCCCATTGGGCGGCATGAGGCTTCAACTCCTGGCGCGCGAATTCGCGCGCCGAATCGCGAATCATCCGCTGCTCTTCGCTATAGAATTCCACTGATTAAAATTCCTAAGGGCTTAGACACGAGGGTTGATCGCAGGGACGGCGGACGATGTGAAAGGCATGATAATGACTGGAATTATATACAGTTAGAATTCGAATCGCATGGGATATTCTGCTGCATGAACGCACGCCTGATATTCGCGGCTCTATGGGCGCCGGGTGCGCTTTACTCACGATGGTTTTGCATTCCTGGGAAGCTAACTTATGGCGAACGCCGAAGTGTCTGCGCCGATGATCCCGCCCGGAGCGCGTTTGCGCGCCGCACTCGCCGCCGAGCGCCCGCTGCAGGTGGTCGGGGCAATCAATGCCTATGCGGCACGAATGGCGGCCGCCTGCGGTTTCAAGGCCCTGTACCTCTCGGGCGGCGGAGTTGCGGCGAATTCCCTGGGGGTACCGGATTTGGGGATCAGCACGCTGGACGATGTGCTGACCGACGTGCGCCGCATCACCGACGCCTGCGCCCTGCCGCTGCTGGTGGACGCCGACACCGGCTGGGGCGGGGCATTCAACATTGCGCGCACGGTGAAGTCCTTCATCAAGTTCGGCGCTGCGGGGCTGCACATCGAAGATCAAGTGCAGGCCAAGCGCTGCGGACACCGTCCGGGCAAGGAAGTGGTGCCGCCGCAGGAGATGGTGGACCGCATCAAGGCGGCGGTGGACGCGCGCACGGATCCGCAATTCGTCATCATGGCGCGCACCGACGCCTTGGCCGTGGAGGGCATTGAGCGCGCGATCGAACGGGCCGTCGCCTGTGTCGAGGCCGGAGCCGACATGGTTTTCCCCGAGGCAATCACCGAGCTTGCCATGTATCGGCGCTTCAAGGACGCGCTCGGTGTACCGATCCTCGCCAACATCACCGAGTTCGGCCATACACCCTTGTACACAAGCGCCGAGTTGGGCGCAGCGGGGGTCGATATCGTCCTCTACTGCTGTTCTGCGTATCGGGCGATGAATGCCGCCGCGCTCGCCACCTACCAGGCCATTCGGCGCGACGGCACGCAAAAGAATGTGCTCGATCGCATGCAAAGCCGCGCCGATCTTTACGGTTATCTCGACTACCACGCCTACGAAGCGAAATTGGACCAGCTGTTTGCGCAGGGGAAGGGTAAATGACGGATCTTCAGGCGGCCGGCTCCAAGCCGAAGAAATCCGTGGCGCTGTCCGGCGTCAATGCCGGCAACACCGCGTTGTCAACCGTCGGCAGGACCGGCAATGACCTGCATTATCGCGGCTACGATATTCTCGATATCGCGACGACCTGCGAGTTCGAGGAAATCGCCCATCTGCTGATTCATGAAAAATTGCCGAATCGTGCGGAGTTGGCGGCGTACAAGACAAAGCTGAAGGCGCTGCGCCAGTTGCCGCCCGCGGTGCGCGCCGTTCTGGAGCAATTGCCCGCCGCCAGCCATCCGATGGATGTGCTGCGCACCGGTGTCTCGGCGCTCGGCTGCTGGGTTCCGGAAGCGGCCGGGCATCCGACCGAGGGCGCGCGCGACCTGGCCGACCGGCTGCTGGCTTGCTTGGGATCGATGCTGTGTTACTGGCATCACTTTACGCTGCACCAGCGGCGCATCGAGGTGCAGACGGACGATGATTCGATCGGCGCGCATTTCCTGCATCTGCTGCACGGCCGTAAACCGCCGGCACAATGGGTGCGGGCCATGCACACCTCGCTGATTCTCTATGCGGAACATGAGTTCAATGCCTCGACCTTTACCGCGCGGGTCATCGCCGGCACCGGATCCGACATGTATTCATGCATCACCGGAGCGATCGGCGCGCTGCGCGGCCCAAAGCACGGCGGCGCGAACGAGGTGGCGTTCGAGATCCAAAACCGTTACGCCACGCCCGATGCCGCCGAACAGGACATCAAGCGGCGTGTGGCCGCCAAAGAAATCATCATCGGCTTCGGACATCCCGTGTATACGATTTCGGATCCGCGCAATCAGGTGATCAAAGAAGTCTCCCGCGGCCTGGCGCTTGCCGCCAACCAACCCTTGGCGTTCGCGGTGGCCGAGCGCATCGAGGCGGTGATGAAGGACATCAAGAACCTGTTTCCGAATCTTGATTGGTTTTCGGCCGTTTCCTACCATCTGATGGGTGTGCCGACGGCCATGTTCACGCCGCTGTTCGTCATCAGCCGCACTTCGGGCTGGGCCGCGCACGTCATCGAGCAGCGTATCGACGGCAAGATCATCCGTCCCAGCGCAACCTACGTCGGTCCCGAGAATCTCGAGTTCCGGCCGCTGGCCGATCGACCCTAACCGCCGGCCGAGCCGCTTTCCTTAGCCGAACACCAAGGCTTCCATGTCGCACGACATCAAATCGGCCGAACGGCCCACGCCCGATCATCTGCTCGCCGCCATCGCGGATTATGTATTGGGTCATGAAATCAGGAGTGATCTGGCTTACGAGACCGCGGGCTATTGCCTGATGGATACGTTGGCATGCGGCTTTCAGGCGCTGAAATACCCGGCGTGCACCAAGCTCATGGGTCCGGTCGTGCCGGGCGCCACGCTGACGGGCGGCGCGCGCGTTCCCGGCACATCGTATGAACTCGATCCCGTCAATGCGGCATTCAATATCGGCGCCATGATTCGTTGGCTCGATTTCAACGATACCTGGCTGGCCGCCGAATGGGGCCATCCTTCCGACAATCTCGGCGGCATCCTCGCTGTCGCCGATTACCTGTCGCGCAGCGGCCGGCCGCTCAACGTGCGCGATGTATTGACGGCGATGATCAAGGCGCACGAAATACAGGGCGTGCTCGCGTTGGAAAACAGCTTCAATCGGGTGGGGCTCGATCATGTGCTGCTGGTACGAGTCGCCTCGACGGCGGTGGTGACGGCGCTGCTCGGCGGCGACCGCGACCAGGTTATCAATGCGGTGTCCAATGCCTGGATCGACGGCGGGGCGCTGCGCACCTACCGGCATGCGCCCAACACGGGTTCGCGCAAGAGCTGGGCTGCCGGGGATGCCACCAGCCGAGCCGTGCGCCTCGCGCTGTTCGCGATCAAGGGAGAGATGGGTTATCCGTCGGCGCTGTCCGCCAAGATCTGGGGGTTTCAGGAGGTGCTGTTCAAATCCAGGCACCTGGTGCTGCCTCAACCCTTCGACAGCTATGTGATGGAAAACGTGCTGTTCAAGATTTCGTATCCGGCCGAATTCCACGCTCAGACCGCGGTCGAAGCGGCAATGACTCTGCACCCGCAAATCCAAGCCAAAGTGGGGCTCATCGACCGCGTGACCATCGAAACCCAGGAACCCGGAGTGCGCATCATCGATAAGACCGGACCCCTTGCGAATCCCGCGGATCGCGATCACTGCATCCAGTACATGGTCGCCGTGCCACTGCTGTTCGGCAGGCTCACCGCCTCGGATTATGAGGATCAGGTCGCCGCGGATCCGCGAGTCGATGAGTTGCGGGGTAAAATGCAGGTCAAGGAGAACGCGGAGTTCACGCGCGACTACTACGCGCCGGACAAGCGTTATATCGGCAACGCCGTGCAGGTATTTTTCAAGGACGGCACCGCGAGCCCGCGCGTCCAGGTCGACTACCCCATCGGTCATCGCAAACGCCGCGCCGAGGGCATGCCGGTATTGGTCAAGAAGTTCGACGCCAGCGTCGGCGCGCACTTTGGCGCCAAACAGAGTGCCGCCATCAATCGGATGTTTGGGGACCGGTCCGCTCTGCAGTCGATGGCGGTCAGCGATTTCATGGCGCAGCTGGTCAGCGCCGGGTAAGCGGCGCTGGGCGGATGGCCGCTCAGCACCGGCGCGCCAAAAAAATACCGCGCCTCAGGCGGGGATTATGACGCATCGGGCTTGCCGAAGGCCCCCCGCGTGTGGATAGTGTCCAGATGAAGCGATCCGATTCTCCACGTTCCCGCGATCGGATCTCAAGTCAACAGCAAGTCAATGTGCCCTGCGCGCCGGGCGAAGCGGGCGAGCAGCGCAGGCTTTCCGACAGGCGGCAACGCGTTCTTTGGTCGGTGGTGTCCGGCAGCTTCAATGCGCGACGCCGCCGGCCGCCGCGTCGCATGAACGATTCACGCTATCACTCGCTGGATTGGCACAGCGCTCATTTGTTGGCCGTATCGATCGGCATCCTGCTCCTGAGCGTCGGGGACGCAGTGCTGACGATCACCCTGATGTCCTACGGCGCCGTCGAGGTAAACCCCGTCATGGCGGTGCTGGTCGACGGCAGTCCCGCGCTATTCGTGTCGCTGAAAATGGCGATGACGGGCATCAGCGTCATGTTGTTGGTGTCGCTCGCGCGCTATCGGTTCATGCGTGTGGTGCGGGTCGAGCTGATTCTGTATGGCGCGCTGGCGGGCTACACGATCTTGATCGTGCATGAGTTCGACATGCTGCAGAACGTTCCGGACCTGCGCCTGTTTTGATTTTGAATTGCCGCCTCACATTCCCTATTGCACCGCATTGAGCTAAACTCCGTGCGCGGTTGCAAAATCCCATTCTCCTTCGTATAGCCTTGATGTACTTGAGGTTTCTCCCCGTTCGATGCACTCATGAGCGAACCACTTGCGGATCAATTGGCGGCGACGGCGCTTTATGCTGGAAACGCGGATTTCATCGAGGATCTCTACGAGCGATTTCTAAAGGATCCGGCAGCGGTTGACCCGTCTTGGGCGCGATACTTCCGAGGTCTGCCTGCGACCGGCTCGGATCAGGCCCTTCACAGGCAAATTCGCGAGCGCTTGGCGACCAAGCTGCAACGGATTGCCGGTGCCGGAAGCGCGCCCCGGCATGGGGCCGCCGAGGCGGCGAGCGCCAAGCAAGGGGCGGTGTCGCGGCTGATTCAGATCTATGCGAATCGGGGCCACCTGATTGCGCGTTTGGATCCGCTCGGACTTCAGCAGCGGAGCATGCCCTACGTGCTCGATCTGGAATATTTCGGGTTGGGCGCTGCGGATTTGGATACGGAGTTCTTCACCGGCAGCCGCAATGAGGCGATCGCCGAGCGCGCTACGCTCAAGGATATTCTGGCGACCCTCAAATTCATTTACACCGACACCATCGGCGCGGAATTCGCGCATGTGTCCGATACGGACGAGCGGCTCTGGCTGCAGGATCGGTTTCAATCGGCGCGAATTCAGCACCGCTTCAGTGTCGAGGAGAAGAAGAATATTCTTTGGCAGCTGACCGCCGCCGAGGGGCTGGAACGCTATCTGCACACCAAATATGTGGGCCAAAAGCGCTTTTCGCTCGAAGGCGCAGACAGTCTCATACCGCTGCTCGACGATTTGGTGCAGCAAGGCGGCAAGGCCGGCATCGAGGAGACCATCGTCGGCATGGCGCATCGCGGCCGCCTCAACGTGCTGGTGAATCTGCTCGGCAAATCTCCCAAAGATCTGTTCAGCGAATTCGAGGGTCATTACGATCTCGACAATCTGCGCGGCTCGGGCGACGTCAAGTATCACAAGGGGTTTTCCGCCGATCTGAAAACCGGCTCCGGCAATGTGCATGTCGCCCTGGCCTTCAACCCCTCGCACCTCGAGATCGTCAATGCGGTGGTGGAAGGTTCGGTGCGCGCGCGGCAAGAACGCCGCGGAGATGCCAAGGGCGACAAGGTGCTCGCGGTCCAGATACACGGCGACGCCGCGTTCGCCGGTCAGGGCGTCATCATGGAAACGCTGCAGCTGTCGCAGGCGCGCGGGTTCTATACCGGCGGGACGGTGCACCTCATCGTCAACAACCAGGTCGGCTTCACCACCAGCGATCCGCGCGATGCGCGTTCGACTCTGTACTGTTCCGATGTGGCGAAAATGGTGGAAGCGCCGATCTTTCACGTCAATGCGGATGATCCCGAAGCGGTTTGTTTCGTGGCGCGGTTCGCTCTCGACTACAGAATGAGATTTCACAAGGATGTCGTCATCGATCTCGTGTGCTATCGAAGGCACGGCCACAACGAAGCCGATGAGCCGGCGGCGACTCAACCGGTCATGTACCAGGTGATCCGCAAGAAGCCGACGGTACGGCAGCTGTATTCGGAAAAACTCGCGGCCGACGGCGTTCTGTCGGCTGCCGACGCCGCGACGATGATGGATCAGTACCGCAACGGCTTGGATGAAGGCAAGCCGCAGGCTCGCGCGGCGCTCGGGCTGATCGGCAACAAGTACACCGTCGATTGGAGCGAATATATGGGCACCGATTGGTCGGAGCCGGTCGCCACCGCGGTCGACATGGGCCGCTTGCGCGCGCTGGGTCGCGCGATTACCACGTATCCGGCGGACTGGAGCTTGCACCCGCGGGTGTTGGCGATCATGCGCGCGCGCGAGCGCATGGTGGCCGGCGAACTCGCGCTCGACTGGGGTTGCGCGGAGAGCCTGGCCTACGCCAGCCTGCTTCAAGAAGGCTACCTGGTGCGTCTCACCGGGCAGGACAGCGGCCGCGGCACGTTCTTCCACCGCCACGCGGTTCTGCACGACCAAACCACCGGGCGGCGCTATATTCCGCTGCAGCACCTGGTCAGCAACCAACCCACCTTCACGGTAATCGATTCGATACTGTCCGAAGAGGCGGTAATGGGTTTCGAGTACGGCTATTCGACCACCGAGCCGCGTTGCTTGACGATTTGGGAAGGCCAGTTCGGCGATTTCTGCAACGGCGCGCAAGTGATCATCGATCAGTTCATCAGCTCGGGCGAGGCAAAGTGGGGCCGCCTTTCGGGCATCACGCTGTTCCTACCGCACGGTTACGAAGGCCAAGGTCCGGAGCATTCGTCGGCGCGCCTCGAGCGGTTTCTGCAGCTCTGTGCCGAATACAACATCCAGGTTTGCGTGCCCTCGACGCCCGCGCAGATGTTCCATATGTTGCGCCGGCAGATGGTGCGCGCATTACGCAAGCCGCTGATCATCATGACGCCCAAGAGTTTGCTGCGTCATCCGCTGTCGGTGTCGCGACTGGAAGAGCTTGCAGCCGGCGGATTTCGTCCGGTGATCGATGAAATCGACGAACTCGATGTCGCTGCGGTCACCCGCGTCGTGCTGTGCAGCGGCAAGGTATATTTCGACTTGTTGAAGATGCGTCGCGAAGACAAAGCAAATGGGGTGGCCATCGTTCGCATCGAACAGCTGTACCCGTTCGCATCCGATGATTACGCGGCGATCGTGCGCAAATACTCGAATGCCCGCGAAATCATCTGGTGTCAGGAGGAGCCGCAAAATCAGGGCGGCTGGTACCAAATTCGACACCGCCTGCAGTCCCCGCTCGGCCCGCAGCACGAGCTTTTGTACGCGGGACGGCCCGGGGCGGCGGCTCCTGCCACCGGCATCGCGGCGTTGCACGAACGGCAACAGAAAAATCTGGTCTCCGCGGCGCTGCATAGCGCGCCGCCGGAAGAGTCCTCGCGCCGAACGATGCGCCTACCGGCAGCTCAAACTGGGACGGGTACATGACAATCGAAGTTCGCGTGCCGCAGCTGCCCGAATCGGTGGCCGACGCCACGCTCGTTGCCTGGCGCAAACGGCCGGGCGAGGCCGTGGCGCGCGACGAAAATTTGGTCGACTTGGAGACGGACAAGGTGGTGCTCGAGGTGCCGGCGCCGGTGGCCGGCGTGCTCAAGGAGATCAAGCTCGTCGACGGCGCAACGGTGACCAGCGGCCAGATCCTGGCGTTGATCGAGGAAAGCGCAACCGCCGCCGCCGTGACCCCAACCGCGACGACCCCAGCCGCGACGACCCCAACCGCCGTAGTTACCGCCACCGCGGCCAAGGCCGCCGTTCCGGCCGCGGTTGCCGCCAAGCTGAGTCCCGCCGCCAAGCGAGTGGCCGAGGAAAACAAGGTGGATCCCCAGACAGTGGTCGGGTCCGGTCGCGACGGGCGCCAGGAGCAACGCGTACCCATGACCCGCCTGCGCGCGCGCATTGCCGAACGC
>DAINPA010000018.1:24204-30751 GCA_036743675.1 Steroidobacteraceae bacterium | reverse complement strand
GCCGCCCTGCGGCAAGCGCAGACCGAACCCCTGCTCGACCACGAAGATCACGGCGCTCAAAAGCGCCAATACGGCGAGGTTGGTCACGATGAACAGGAATATGCGCTTCATAGGCCTTTTCTTTGGGGAAATAAACCACAATATGATAGCGGCGCTGCCCTTGGGTCGGGGCGCTTGGGTCGAATTTCATTGCACGCCTCGGGTCGCTGCCGACGCGGACTTGGACGCGACCGCTGGGCGGACGCCGGCGGCACGGTAGCGGCGATTTCGAGACTATTTAAAGTGCAGGATGAGGCATGCAATTCAAGGACTATTACCACACTCTGGGTCTAACGCGCGGCGCCGGAGCCGAGGAGATCAAACGCGTCTATCGCAAGCTGGCCCGCAAATATCATCCCGATGTCAGCAAGGAGAAAAATGCGGAGGCGAAGTTCAAGGACGTTCAAGAGGCGTACGAAGTATTGAAGGATCCCGAGAAGCGCGCGGCCTACGACCAGCTCGGCCCCAACTATCGATCGGGACAGCAGTTTCGGCCTCCACCGGATTGGGAGCAGCGATTCAGCCATTCCGGGAGCCAGCGATTTTCGGACATCAACGGCTTCAGCGATTTCTTTTCGAGTATGTTCGGCGGTGCGGCGGCGCACGAGGAACCGGACGCCGACGCCGGAGTGCTCGAAGTCACCGTCGAGGAGGCGTATGCCGGCACCAAGCGCCGCGTGACCATCAACGAGAATGGTCATGCGCGGCCGGTCGATGTGCAAATTCCGGCGGGCGTCACCGACGGCCAGGCGCTGCGCATCGCCGGCTCCGGCCGTCGTGCGGCGCTCATATTCCGGGTCCGATTGCGCCCGCATTCGCTGTATGTTGCGCAGGGCAAGGATGTGCAAATCGAATTGCCGCTTGCGCCCTGGGAGGCCGCGCTCGGCGCCAAGGTCGCCGTGCCGACGCTCGGCGGGACGGTGGAATTGACCATTCCGGCGGGGGCTCAGAGCGGTCAGAAGCTCAGGCTCCGCGGGCGCGGCCTGCCGGGAGCCCCGAGCGGCGATCAGTTGGTGAGCATCAAGCTCGTGACCCCGGCGGCGCAGACCAGTCAGGCCAGGGAAGCCTACGAACGCATGAGGCGCGAACTCAAGTTCGATCCGCGCGCCGGATGGCCCGCTTGAAGTATCGGGCGGCGGCCCCAATTCAATCAGGCGATGACTGCGTCGCCACCAGCAATCAACCAGCAACCACCAGTGTAAGGTCATGATCACGGAAACCAAGCCACAGATAAAAGAGTTTCAATCCGAAACCAAGCAAGTGCTGCGACTGGTGATCCATTCGCTGTATTCGCACAAGGAAATTTTCCTGCGCGAGCTGATTTCCAACGCCTCCGACGCATGCGAAAAGCTGCGCTTCGAGGCGCTCGCCAATCCGGCCTTGATGGGTTCGGATACGCTGTCGGTCACGCTGATGCCCGATGCCGCGGCGGGCACCCTGACCGTCAAGGACAACGGGATCGGCATGAGCCGGGACGAGGTCATCGAGAATCTCGGCACCATCGCGCGCTCCGGCACCAAGAAATTCCTCGAGGGTTTGAGCGGCGACTCGGCCAAGGATGCCCAGCTGATAGGGCAATTCGGCGTGGGCTTCTATTCGGCGTTCATCGTCGCGGACCGCGTCACCGTGATCTCCAAACGCGCGGACTCAGCGGCGGTCCGCTGGGATTCGGACGGCGAAGGCACCTACGAGATTCAGGAGCACGAGCAGGCGGATCGCGGCACGCAGGTGATCATGCATTTGCGCGAGGAAGACAAGGAGTTCCTCGAAGCCGCGCGCTTGCGTCAGCTGGTGCGCAAGTATTCGGACCATTTGAGCATACCGATCGTTCTGAAGACCGGCGACAAGGACGAGACGCTCAATCAAGCCAAGGCGTTTTGGACCCGCCCCAAGGCCGAGCTCACGGACGAGGACTATCAGGCGTTCTACAAACATCTGACGCACGATTCTGAGGATGCGCTTGCCTGGGCGCACAACAAGGTGGAGGGAAACCTCGAATACACCTCGCTGCTGTATTTGCCGAAACGCGCGCCGTTCGATTTGTTCGACCGCGATCAACGCGGCGGTGTGCACCTGTACGTCAAGCGCGTCTTCATCTTGGACAAGGCCGCGGAGCTGCTGCCGCCTTGGCTGCGCTTCATGCGCGGGCTCGTCGATACCGACGACCTGCCGCTCAATGTGTCGCGCGAATTGCTGCAGAACAATCGGACGGTGGAGAAGATCAAGTCGGCACTGGTGAAGCGTTCCTCGGATTTGCTAGAACAGCTCGCGGCCGAGAAGCCGGCCGAGTACGCCGAGTTTTGGAAGACCTTCGGCGTGGTGCTCAAGGAAGGGATCATCGACGACGCGGGGCAAAGGGAGCGTGTCGCCAAGCTGTTGCGCTTTCATTCAACCGCCGTTGCGGGCGAAGCCGCCGAAGTCACGCTTGCCGACTACGTC
Organism: Steroidobacteraceae bacterium; assembly: GCA_036743675.1. Taxonomy (GTDB): domain Bacteria; phylum Pseudomonadota; class Gammaproteobacteria; order Steroidobacterales; family Steroidobacteraceae; genus Bog-1198. The sequence goes on along the minus strand of DAINPA010000018.1, from coordinate 28,273 downwards.
TCGCGCATGAAAGCCGATCAAAAGGCCATTTATTATCTGACCGCCGATACGCTCGCCGCCGCACGCAACAGCCCGCATTTGGAGGGCTTTCGGGCCCACGGCATGGAAGTGTTGCTGCTCACGGATCGCATCGACGAATGGGTGGCCGGACACCTGCACGAGTTCGAGGGGAAACCGCTCGCCAACGTCGCCTCTGCCGGTGCAGACCTCGCTTCAGCCATAGAAACACCCGACAAGACCGCCGCCGAGTCGGCTTATAAGGAGACCTTGGAGCGCCTCGGCAAGACCTTGGCGGGCAAGATCGCGAGCGCGCGCGTGAGCGGCCGCCTCACCGAATCGCCGGCCGTGCTCGTTGCCGGCGAGTTCGGCGTGAGCTTGCGCATGGGGCGCATCCTCAAGCAGGCCGGCCAGAAAAATCCGTTCGCGACCCTGCCGATTCTCGAGTTGAATCCGACTCACCCACTGGTCGAGCGGCTCAAGGGCGCCGCGGATGAAGCTGCCTTCGCGGATCTCGCGCACCTGCTGTACGACCAGGCCATGCTGGCCGAAGGCGGCGAGCTCGAGGATCCGGTGGCCTTCGTTCGGCGCGTCAACCGGCTCATCGTCGAAGGGCTCGCGACCGCGCCAAAGATCATTCTGAGCTGAAGAGACTGGTGATCGGCGCCTTGGAGCGCGCGGCGCCCGCCGTCAGCTCCAGTCGCCCCCGCCACCGCCGCCCGCATCGCCGCCGCTGTCGTCCCATGAACCGGGGTCGTTGACGCCAAAGTCGGTGCCCCCCATGTCGCTGTTGGACGAACGCGAGCCGTCACCGGCCGGAGGCAGTACCGTGCCGGATTCGCGACTGCCGTCGAGGAAGTGATGTGCAAGTTCCTCCCCCGCCACCACGCCCGCGCCAACTGCGAGGCCGGACGCGAGCCCCCCGGCAATAGTGCCGCCGATGCCGCTGCCGGTCCCGCCCGGGCCGGCATAGCCTCCTGGGCCATAAGCAGCGGGTGCGCCGCCGGCCGGAACCGTGCCGGCCGGATATTGCACGTCGCTATGTCGTCTGCGGAACAGCATCCAGAGCACACCGATCGCTAGTGCGAGGACCAGCAGCGTGCCCCACGGGAAATGCGGCGCAGCCGGCGCGGTGCTCGAGCCGAAGTTGCCCTCGCCCCGTTGGCCGAGGCCGAGTTCGGATTTCAGAGCCTGTACCGCCTGCGGACTTTCATCCGGAAGACCGGGCTTGAGCTGCTCGGCGCGACCGAGTTCGCTGCGAGCCAGCTTGGCGTTACCTTCCCGAGCATACAGCTCGGCCTGAACAAAATGCGCTTTGGCGCTCTCCGGGTGATCACGCAGCACTTGATTCATCATCTCCTGCGCTTGATCGAGATGGCCGGACCTGGCCGCCTCATAGATCTGGTGCATCGTCGGCTCGCCGTCCGCCGCCAGGGCCGGTACGCCCGTCATCGCAAAAGTCAAGGCCGCAGCAGCAACGGATCCAGCAATCAGTCTTCGCATGATCAACCCCCTATCGGTCGATTCGACCGTCGCTGCATTAGATATGGGCAAATGCCCGAAGTTCAACCGGGCGCCTTGGGCCCAGCCGGGTGTCATATGACGCCGCGGCGTTTTTGGTCGAGTTCGATGGACTCGAACAGCGCCTGAAAGTTCCCTTCGCCGAAGCCCTGGTTGCCCTTGCGTTGAATCACTTCGAAGAAAATCGGCCCGATGGCGTTTTTGGTGAAAATCTGCAGCAAAATTCCAGTATCGGCGCTGCCGTCGATCAAGATGCGCCGCCGCGCAAGCTCTTGCAACGACTCCTGGTGCTTCGGCACGCGCGCATTTACGCCCTCATAGTAGGTGTCGGGCGTATCCTGGAACTCGATGCCCCGAGCGCGCAGAGCGTCCACCGTGCGTGCAATATCGTCACTGGCCAAGGCGATGTGTTGGATGCCTTCGCCTTTGTATTCGTTGAGATATTCCTCGATTTGACTCTTGTCGTCCTGGCTTTCGTTGATCGGTATGCGAATCAGGCCGCACGGCGAGGTCAATGCGCGCGAGAACAGGCCGGTCTCCCGGCCTTCGATGCTGAAGTAGCGAATCTCGCGAAAGTTGAACAATTTTTCATAAAAGCCGGCCCACAAGTTCATATTGCCGCGCCGCACATTGTGCGTCAGATGATCGATGCAGGTGAGGCCGACGCCGCTGTCGGCGGTTGCGGCGGCGACCGGCAGAAAATCCACGTCATAGATGGTGCGCTCGCCATAGCGATCCACCAGATAAATCAAACTGCCGCCGATCCCTTCGATCGAGGGGATGTTGAGCTCCATGGGGCCGGCAGTGGCCGGGCCCGGTTTGGCACCGAGTTCGAGGGCACGGGCGTAGGCGAACGCGGCGTCGGCGACGCGAAAGGCCATCGCGCATGCGCACGGGCCATGGGCGCGCGCGAACCGCTGGGCGAAGCTGTCGCGCTCCGCATTGACGATGAAGTTGACGTCTCCCTGTCGGTGCAGCGTGACATCCTTCGATCGATGCCGTGCCACCGCCGGTAAGCCCATCGTCTCAAACAGCCGCCGCAACGATTCGGGATCCGGCGCGGCATATTCGACGAATTCAAAGCCGTCGGTGCGCATCGGATTGTCCATGCGCCTATTTGACCATGATTTTCGCGAAATGCCAGATGAGGAGCGCGGCCCCGCGCCCGCGAAGTACCGGGCTGCCTCAGGCGAGCGCGGCGATTCCGGTCAGCAGGCGGTCGATGTCAGCCTGCGTCGTGTACATCGAGATCCCGGTACGCAGCAGGCCGCCCCGTTCTTGGAGTCCCAGCACTTCAACGGCGCGCGCCGCATAAAAGTCGCCGTCCCAGACACAAATCCCCTGTGCACCCAAGGCGGTTGCGGCGGCGGCGGCCGAGTGCTTGTCGAGCGTGATGGAAACGGTGGGCGCGCGCGCGCGCGATTCGAATCCCGGCCCCCAGACCCGAACCCCGGGTATGCGCCGTACCCCCTCGTGACAGTAACTGGCCAACTGGTGTTCGTAGGCGGAAATGCCCGACATGGCATCGACGAGGCGCTCCCGCAAGGTGGCGCCCGCGCCCCAACCGGCGAGGTATTCGACCGCGGCGCGCAAACCATCGATGGCGGCGTGATTGAGCGTGCCGGTTTCGATGCGATAGGGCGCCGCCGGGTCTTGCACGCTCAAACGGTCGGTGGGCAGTCGCTCCAGGGCGCCCGGCCTCGAATACAGCACGCCCACGTGCGGGCCGTAGAATTTGTAGCCCGAGCACAGCAGAAAATCCGCATCCATGGCCTGCACATCGAGCGGGAAATGCGGCGCATAGTGCACGCCATCGACCACCAGCAGGGCACCGACCGCGCGAGTCAGGCGCCGCGCAAGAGCAATGTCATTGACGGTGCCGAGCGCATTGGAGGAGGCCCCGAGCGCGAAGACCTTGGTGCGCGCGCAGATCTTGGCCGCCATGTCCTCGACATCGAGCACGCCCGATTCCTTCAGGCGCACCTCCCGTATGACCGCTCCGTGCTCCTTGAGGCGCAGCCACGGGCCGCGATTCGCCTCATGATCGAGTTCGGTGATGAGCACTTCGTCGCCCGGCTTCAAGGTGCGGCCGATCGCCGCACTCAAGAAGAAATTGAGCGTGGTCATGTTTTGGCCGAACGAAATGCATTCGGCGGACGCGGCACCTAAAAACGTGGCGAGAACTTCGCGCGCATTCTGCATGCGACGGTCGACTTCCCTGGACGGAGGGAAGTTGCCGTGGGTGTTCACATTGCACGAGGCATAGAGATCCCCGATCGCCTCAATGACCGCGGTCGGGACCTGGCTGCCGCCCGGCCCGTCCAAAAAAGCGAGTTCAACACCCTCGCGCGGACGCAGCAGAGCCGGAAAATCCGTTCTGCTGCGCCGCGCGTGCGCGGCGGTGTACGCCACTACAGCAAGTCGTAGGTGAAATCGTAGGCGGTGGGCGTCGGGTCCCGCGGATGCAGCTTCATGCTGCCCTTCGCGCCTACGTATTTGCCGGTGCCGCCGGTGACGGCCATCATCGAGTCGCCCGTGTCCAGATACGGCC
>DAINPA010000018.1:0-24104 GCA_036743675.1 Steroidobacteraceae bacterium | reverse complement strand
ATGTTCGCCGGCCCACGCCGGCAGCGAGACCAGTGCGGCAGCGAGCGCCGCGATGCGAATCGACGACTTGTTCATGCGAATCCCCGTTTGGTTTAAGTTATTGACGCCTCGTCGGCTTCCATCTCTAGATCTCTGCAATAATACCAAGCCGCTCAACTTTTGCCTCATGAGGCTTGCACCAGAGAGATGCCGCGATGCTGACCGACGAAGTGCTGCCGCTGATCAACGAAGCGGCCAATCGAGTGTATTCCCTGGTGCGGGAAACCCCGCTGGTTTCCCTCGGGACCGATGAACTCCAGATAAACGCGAACTCGGCCTTTGCCAAGCTCGAACAATTGCAGCTCAGCGGTTCATTCAAGTTGCGTGGTGCGACCAATAAACTGATGAGCCTCGAGCCGTCGGCGGCCGCCGCGGGAGTCATTGCCTCATCCACCGGTAATCACGGACTCGGTGTCGCGACGGCGGCGCGGTTCCTCGGTATCGATGCCGAAGTGTTTTTGAGCGCGCAAGTGAGCCCGGCCAGGCGCGAGAAAATACGCGAGCACGGTGCGCGGATTCGCATCGTGGGAGACGACCCGCTGGCGGCGGAACTGGCGGCGCGCGTCGCCGCCCGTGAGTCGGGGCGCACCTACGTATCTCCCTACAATGATCCGCATGTGGTGGCAGGGCAGGGCACGATCGCGGTCGAGATCATGCGCCAGTTGCCGGATCTGGACGCGATCTTCATCGCGACCGGCGGCGGCGGGCTGATCAGCGGCATCGGTTCCTATCTGCGCCACCGGGCGCCGAATTGCGAGATCATCGGCTGTTGGCCGGAAAATTCCGCGGTCCTGTACGAGTGCATCAAAGCCGGCCGCATTGTCGTTGCGCCGGAGAAGCCGACCTTGAGCGAGAGCACCGCGGGCGGCGTCGAGTCCGGCTCCATCACCTTCGGTCTGTGCCGGCAGGTCATGCACCGCGGCGTGTTGGTGAGCGAGGCGGAAATCCTGCGCGCGATGCGCTGGGGTCATGCGCAGGGCTGGGCCATGGAAGGGGCCGGCGGCGTCGCGTTGGCGGCGTATTTCAAAGAAGCGGCGCGCTACGCGGGCAAGAAAATCGTGGTGTTGATATGCGGCGGCAACCCGTCGCCGGCAGTGGCCGAGTTGATGCGCTAAAAGTCGGAGGCGACCACTTCGATCAAGGTCGGACCCGGGTGATCGAGTGCGGCGCGTACGGCTTCGGTCAGGGCCGCCGGGTTTCGCGCCCGTACCGCCGCGGCGCCGCAGGCGTGCGCCAGCGCCACGAAATCGGGATTGCGCGCGCTCACGCCGGTGGGCGGAATGCTCGCCGCGATCATGTCGTCGCGGATTTGCCCGAGCGCCGAATTGTTCCAGACGACCAGGGGCAGAGGCAACGCCGCCTCCACCCCGGTCATCAACTCTCCCAAGGTGAATTGCAGACCAAAATCCCCGGCAAGCGCCAGCACCGCGCGTGCGGGACTCGAGATTTTGGCGCCGAGCGCGGCGGGCAGCGCAAAGCCCAGGGTGCCGTAGCCGGACGGATGGAACCACAGGCCCGGCCGATCGGTTCGGTACGCATAATTCCCGAAATACGCAATCTGCGTCATGTCGCTGAACACGACGCCGTCCGGCGGCAGCGCCGCGCGTATGGCATCGAGCGCGGCCAACTGCGCGCGCGCCTTCGAATCGAACGTGCCTGCGATCTCGTTGTGCAATCGCGCCGCGCCGCCGGTGGCGGTTCGCCAACCGGAACGAGCCGGCAATCCTTGATTGATCGCGTGCAGGCAAAGGCGCGCATCGCCCCAGACCGGCACCTCGGCCGCATAATGATCCGCTAGCTTATTTGGATCGATGTCGATGCGTATCAATCGGCCGCCGATCGGCAATTTCAAGGCGAAGTAAATATCGGTCTCACCCATCTCGGTGCCCACGGCCAGCACCACGTCGGCATCGGCGATCAACGCTCGAGTTCCCCGGTAGGGAAGCGCGGTGCCGAGGTTGGCTGGATGATCGTGGGCCAGCAGGCCTTTGCCGGCCGCGGTTGTCACCAGGGGGCAATCCAGGGTTTCGAGCAAACGCTGCAATTCGGCTCCGGCGCGGCACGCACCGCCGCCCGCGATCACGACGGGTCGTGCGGCGCGGTCCAATAGGCGAACCGCCGCGTTGATTTGCTCGTCCGAGCCTTCAGGCAGGGGCGCCGCCTCGGCGAAGCGATCCGCCGGCAGCGCGGTCGTCTCGGCCAGCACGTCGAGTGGAATTTCCAAGTACGCCGGGCGTGGGCGTCCGGCACGCAGCGACGCCAGACAGACCCGCAAATGATCGCGCACGTCCTCGGCGCTCGCGGCGGCTCGCGCCACCCCAAAGACTCCGGCGGCGAGCGCCCATTGATCATGCAATTCGTGCAATACGCCCCATTGCTTGCCAAGCGAAGCGCGCACCGGAGTGGTCGCGACCACCAACAGAGGGATCGAATCGGAGTAGGCCTGGGCAGCCGAGGTCAAGATATTGGTCAGACCCGGGCCGGAGATGGTGAAGGCGGCGGCCACGCGGCCGCTCATGCGCGCATAGCCATCGGCGGCGAAGCCGGCCCCCTGCTCGTGGCGTACCAGGATGTGGCGCAGATTCGCGGCGGCGAGCCCGCGATAAAGTTCCAGATTGTGAACGCCGGGGATTCCAAACACGGTATCGATGCTGTTGGCGACCAACAATTCGACGAGATAGCGACCGATACTGCGTGACATATGCGCCTTCTTGAACGCCGCGCGGGAAACCGCGCTAGGATGGCATGCGGCGATCCGAAAAGTAAGCTGCCGCGCTTCCGGCAGGCAAGAGAAACAAGGTTGATTGCGGATGAAATTTTCGAGCTTGGTGGATCGAATAACCGGCGACGGTGCCGATGCGTGGGCAATACACTATGCGGCGCGCGCGGCGCAGGATCGCGGCGAGGACGTCATCATCTTGAGCATCGGCGACCCCGATATCGACACGCCGCCGCCCGTGCTCGAGCGCGCGATAGAAGCCTTAAGGGCCGGCGATACGCACTACACGCCGGTGCCGGGTCGCGATCAGCTGCGCGAGGCCATAGCCCGCGCGCATCGTGAACGCACCGGCCAGGCCGTCGAAGCGGCCAACGTGATTTTCCTCGCGGGAGCGCAGAACGCGTTGTTCATCGCGTCGCTGTGCTTGGCGGGCCCCGGCGACGAGGTGATTGCGTTCGAGCCCCTGTACCCGACGTATCCCGCCACGCTCGAGGTCTCGGGCGCACGCATGGTGCGGGTGCCCGCGCCGGCAGCCAGCGGATTTCGAGTGGATCTGGCGGCGCTCGAGTCGGCGATTACGCCACGAACCCGGGCGATTTTCTTCGCCACGCCGAATAATCCCAGCGGCGCGGTCATCGGCGCCGAGGATCTTGCCGCCATCGGCGAATTGGCGCGGCGTCATGCGCTGTGGGTGGTGTCCGATGAGGTGTATGCGGGGCTCGCTCCCGCCGGCCGGGTTCCGAGCCTGGCGGCGGTCCTGCCCGAGCAGGTGATCACCGTCAGTAGTCTGTCCAAGACGCACGCAATGCCCGGCTGGCGCGCCGGGTGGTTGGTGGGACCCCAACGGCTGGTCGCTCACGCCGAAGCGTTGGCCTTGTGCATGCTGTACGGTCTGCCCGGGTTCATTCAAGAAGCTGCGTTGACCGCGGTGGGAGTTGCCGCCGCCGCGGAATCGCGCATGCGCGAGTTCTGCGCCGGCCGGCGCGATGTGGTCCTGGCGGGACTCGCTGGAATTCCCGGGCTGCGATGCCATGCGCCGGACGCCGGCATGTTCATGTTGATCGACGTCGGCGGCACCGGGCTGTCCGGATACGACTTCATGTGCGAATTGTATCGATCGGAGAAAGTGTCGGTGCTCGACGGCGGGGCCTTCGGCAAGGGAACCGCCGGCTTCGTACGCCTGTGCTACGCCACCGAGGAGGCGACGCTGCGCGAGGCGTGCGTACGCATCCGCCGTTTTGCGGGGCGCAGTCGGTGAGCGGGTGGCGGCGCGCGCAGGCTCACCGGGCTTGCGGTGCGGGATGTCCGTCCATGCTGCCCAACGGCAATGCCGTCGATTCCTTGATGACGGTGACCGCGACCGATGAATTGACCGACCGCACGCACGGTATCCGCGACAGGTAATCCAAATAGAATGCTTCGTAGGCCTTGATGTTCTTGGTGACGATCTTCAACAGAAAATCCCATTCGCCGGTGAGCGTGTAGCACTCGAGCACTTCGGCGCGTTCGCGGATCGCCGCTTCGAATTCGGCGATCGCGTCGCGGCCGGTGGTTGCCAACTTGACGTGCGCGAAGATGGTGACGTCGAGGCCGAGCGCGTTGCGGTCCAAGAGCGCAACGCGCCCCTTGATGACGCCGCTTTGCTCGAGTTGTTGAATGCGCCGCCAGCAGGTCGTGGTGGAGATGCGGGTTTGGGAGGCCACCTCGGCCACCGACAGGGCGCCATTGCGCTGTAAAATGTCGAGCAGCCGCAGATCCAGCCGGTCGATCGTTTGATGGTTATTATTTTCCATTATTCGCGAAATAAAGGAATGAACATACCGGATTATCCGGTCGTTTCTTAATGAATGCAACATGAGAGCGCCGTCGGACGTAAGTTAGAACTATGAACAAACACTCGCGTTTGCATCTGCCCCGCCCCCCGGCCCGACCGGGCGAGAAACCCGATTTCAGCTACGTGCAAATATCGCCCGCGGGCGCCGTGCGGCGACCGGACGTGAATGCGCGCGCGCGCGACATCGAAGCCTTGGCCGTCGAGATGGTGAGAGTGCTCGACGATGCCGACGACGCGGTCGGCCCCTGGCACCCGCACCTCGACCCGGCCGAACTCCAGGTCGGATTGCGGCACATGCTGCTGACGCGCATCTACGACGAGCGCATGCAGCGCACGCAGCGCGCCGGCAAAATTTCCTTTTACATCCGTTCGTTGGGCGAGGAGGCCGTGTCGGTCGCGCAGTGCATGGCATTGCGCCCGGGCGACATGCTGTTCCCGTCGTACCGCAACCAGGGTCTGCAGATTGCACGCGGAATCGCGCTCGTGGATCTGATGTGCCAGTTGCTGTCCAATACGCGCGATATGTGCAAGGGCCGTCAGCTGCCGGTGCTGTATCACTCCAAGGCCGGGAATATTTTCTCGATCTCCGGAAATTTGGCGACGCAATTTCCGCAGGCCGTCGGCTGGGCCATGGCGGCGGCGATCAAGGGGGAGGATCATCTGGCGGCAAGTTGGATCGGCGAAGGCAGCAGCGCGGAGGCGGATTTTCACTATGCGCTGCTGTTTGCTTCCGTCTACCAGGCGCCGGTCATTCTCAATGTGGTGAACAACCAGTGGGCGATATCGACCTTTCAAGGCTATGCCGGCGGGGAGCAGCGATCCTTTGCCGCGCGCGGCCCCGGCTACGGCATTGCCGGCATCCGCGTGGACGGCAATGACTTTCTGGCGGTGTATGCGGTGACGCAGTGGGCGGCGCTGCGGGCGCGCACCGGCGCCGGGCCGACCTTGATCGAGCTTGTTACGTATCGCGCTTCCGCCCATTCCACCAGCGACGACCCGGCCCGCTATCGCGCCAAAGACGATCAGGAACACTGGCCGCTGGGTGATCCGATCGAGCGACTCAAGCGGCATCTGATCAAACTCGGCGAATGGTCCGAACAGAGACATCGCGCGCTCACCAGCGAACTCGAGGCGCTGGTCGGCGCGAGTTGGCAGGAGGCGGTGACCTACGGCACTCTGAACGAGGGACCGAAGCTCGATCCGGATCTGATGTTCGAGGACGTATTCAAGGAAATGCCGCAGCACTTGCAGCGCCAGCGCGCCTTGATGCGCATGGAACGGAGCTAGCCCGTGGCCAGCATGAACATGATCCAAGCGCTCAACTCCGCCATGGACATCATGCTCGGGCGCGACCCGTCGGTGGTGCTGATGGGCGAGGACATCGGGTATTTCGGTGGAGTGTTCCGCACCACCGAAGGTCTGCAGCGCAAGTACGGCGAACATCGAGTGCTCGATACGCCGATCGCCGAGGGCGGGATCATTGCCGCCGCCATCGGGATGGGCGTGAACGGTCTGCGGCCGGTCGCAGAAATTCAATTCGCCGACTATATCTATCCGGGGTTCGATCAAATCGTGAGCGAATTGGCCCGGCTGCGTTATCGCAGCGCCGGCGAATTCTTTGCGCCGGTGACCATACGCACGCCGTGCGGCGGCGGCATTCGGGGCGGTCAGACGCATTCGCAAAGTCCGGAGGGGATTTTCACGCACGTGAGCGGACTCAAGGTGGTCATGCCCTCGAATCCTCGCGACGCCAAGGGTTTGCTGATCACCTCGATCGAGGATGACGATCCGGTGGTGTTTTTCGAGCCGAAGCGTCTGTACAACGGTCCTTTCGACGGCGACCCGACCAAGCCCGCGGTGCCCTGGAGCGCTCATCCGAAAGGGCAGGTCGACGAAGGCTATTACACCGTACCGCTGGGCTCGGCTGATGTGGTGCGCAGCGGCTCGCAGGTGACCATCATCACGTACGGCACCATGGTGTTCGTCGCCTTGGCGGCGGCGGCGGCGCTCAAGGTGGACGCGGAGATCGTCGATTTGCGCTCGCTCGTACCGCTCGACGTCGACACGATCTGCAGTTCGGTGAAGAAGACCGGCCGGTGCGTGGTGGCGCACGAGGCCACGCGCTTTTCGGGATTCGGGGCCGAGATCGTGTCGGTGGTGCAGGAGGAGTGCTTCTGGGACCTGGAGGCGCCGATCCAACGCGTGACCGGATGGGATACGCCCTATCCGCATGCCTTCGAGTGGGAGTATTTTCCGGGTCAGTCGCGAGTCGCATCGGCCGTCAAGGCCGTCATGGAGCCGACATGAGCCAGTTCGTTTTCAAGATGCCGGATCTGGGCGAGGGCACGGTCGAGGCCGAGATCGTCGCCTGGCACACGCAACCGGGCGCTGTCGTCACCGAGGATCAAGTCATTGTCGAGGTCATGACCGACAAGGCGGCCGTCGAGGTTCCCGCGCCGGTCAGCGGACGCGTGCTCTCGGTCACCGGAGCCCCCGGCGACAAAGTCGCCGTGGGTTCGCCCCTGATCGTGTTCGAGACCGATGCGGCCCCGGCGCCCGCGACCGCTCCAGCACCCATGACCGCCCCAGCAGCGGTATCTGCCGCGCTGAAGGCGCCGGCGGCGGCCGCTGAAGATCTCCCCGGAACTCCGATCGAGGCGGGACGCGCAGGTCGGGTCATGACCTCTCCCGCCAATCGGCGCCGGGCTCGGGAAGCCGGGATCGACTTGTCGAGCGCCGCGGGTTCGGGTCCCGGAGGGCGCATCTTGCGCAGCGATCTCAATTCGACCGGGGTCGGTGCGGCCGTGAGCCAAGCCGCAAATGTTGCGCCCACGGCCGCGGCAACCTCGGAAATCAAAGTGATCGGGGTACGCCGATTGATTGCCGAACGCATGAGCGCGGCCAAAAGGGACATTCCGCATTTCGCCTACGTGGAGGAAGTGGACGTCACGGAACTCGAGGCCTTGCGTGCGCAAATGAACGCCAAGTTGGCCAAGGGCGAGCCCCGACTCACGTATCTGCCTCTGGTCATTTCGGCCCTGGTGCGGGTGCTTGAATCGTTTCCCCAGTGCAATGTGCTCTACGATGCGGCGCGCGGCGTGTTGGTCCGGCATCGCGCCGTGCATGTCGGCATCGCGACGCAGACGCCGGATGGGCTCAAAGTCCCGGTTTTGCGCAATGCCCAGGCCTTGGGTTTGTGGGAGATCGCCGCGGAGGCCCGCCGTGTGTCCGAACGAGCGCGCTCTAACAAGGCGACGCGCGACGAACTGGTCGGCTCCACGATAACGATCACGAGCCTTGGCAAGCTCGGCGGCATCGCCTCGACGCCGGTCATCAATGCCCCGGAAGTCGCCATCGTGGGTCTCAACAAGGCGGTAGACAGGCCGGTCGTGCACCAAGGTGCGATAGCGGTTCGTCGCATCATGAATTTATCGTCGTCATTCGATCATCGCTTCGTGGACGGCTATGATGCAGCGGCGATGATTCAAGCCTTGAAAGAGCTGCTCGAGCATCCGGCGATGATCTTCATACTCAAGGCGAAGTCCCCATGACCGCACCTCCCAAACGACCCGCGTTCGGCACCCTGTTGACCTCTCACATGGCCGTTGCCGCTTACAAGGAAGGTCGCTGGGGCGAGGCCGAGATCAAGCCGGTGGCGCCGATCGAACTGTCTCCGGCAGCGCATGTGCTGCACTATGCGAGCACCTGCTTCGAGGGTTTCAAGGCCTTTCGGCATGCGGACAGCTCCATCCACGTCTTTCGCATGGATCGGCACATCCAACGCATGCGTCAGAGCGCCCGCCAACTGGTGCTTCCCGAGCCGGATGCAGCGCAGCTCGCGCAGATGGTGCGCAGCGTGATCGAGCGCTGCCGCGACGTCGTGCCGGAGGCGCCCGGCGCTCTGTACCTGCGGCCGATATTGATCGGCACCACGGCAAATATCGGCGCGGCAGCGACGCCGACCAGCGAGGCCTTACTGATGGTGCTTGCGAGCCCGGTTTGGGATTACTTTGCCGGCGGTATGAAGCCGCTGCGCATCCTGGTCGACGATGAGCACACGCGCTCGGCGGCGCAAATGGGCATGGTGAAGACCGGCGGCAACTATGCCGCGGCGCTCGGTCCCACCTTGAGCGCGCGGGCAAAATTCCAGGTCGATCAAGTGCTGTTTTGCCCAGGCGGAGAGGTGCAGGAAACCGGCGCCGCCAACTTCCTGCTGATCCGCGACGGTGCGCTCTTGACGCGCGGCCTGGACAGCACGTTTTTGCACGGCATAACGCGTGATTCCCTATTAACGCTCGCGCGCGACCGAGGCTTTGCGGTGTCGGAGCGGGTGTTCGACGTGGGGGAAATGCTCGAATGGGTGAAATCCGGAGAAGCGGCGCTGTCGGGAACGGCGGCGGTACTCGCCGGAGTGGGCACCTTGATTTATCGCGGCGCTGAACACCGGGTCGCAAGCGGCGAGGTGGGTCCGCTCACCCGGGCGCTTCGAACCGCATTGGTCGCCATTCAACAGGGAGAGGCGCCCGACAGCCACGGCTGGCTAAAGCGGGTGTGAGCGCCCCGTCACGCGGCGCGCCGGGAGGGGCTCCTAGTATTCCTCGCGATCCTCATCGTCGTCGTCGTCCAAATCCTCATCATCCTCATCGTCTTCGTCGTCCCAGTCATCTTTGTCTTCTTCTTCGTCCTCGACATCTTTTTCAGCCTTGGAGCCCGACCAGCCCTCGGGTTCCTCACCGAGCTCTAGATCGAGCTCAGCCCAGCCGTCGACGTCCAATTCCTCGATATCACCGTCCAGATGCTGAATCTCGACGATTTCTCGGTCTTCATCCACTTTGAGCACCTGGAAGGTTTCGTCATTTTCCAGGTCATCGTACCACTGCCCGACGGTCGGTTCGTACTCTCTGCCCACGTAAGATCGTCCTTTCCTGACTGGTGTGCTGCTGTCGAGCCGAATATTAGGGGAGGCCGCTGCGCTAAGTAAATGGCAATATTGCATACACATGAACATTGCTGACCGCAGAGACCTTGCCCGACGCCTGGCCGACGCCAACCGTATCGTCGTCAAGGTGGGGTCTGCGTTGCTGGTCGACGCGGACAAGGGACGCCTCAATCGTGCCTGGTTGGAAAGCTTCGCGGCGGACGTGGCGCACCTGCGCAAGCGCGGCCAAGAGGTCATTGTGGTTTCCTCGGGCGCCATTGCCCTTGGCCGCCGGCACCTAGGCTTGAGCGCCGGCAAACTCAAGCTCGAGGAAAGTCAGGCGGCCGCGGCCGTCGGTCAAATTCGCCTCGCGCACGCCTACAAGGAGCTGCTGGATGCCCACGAACTCACCGTGGCGCAAATTCTCCTCACCTTGGGCGATACCGAGCAGCGCCGCCGCTACTTGAATGCGCGCGGTACGCTTAATACGCTGCTGTCCCTAGGCGCGATACCGGTGATCAACGAAAACGACACGGTGGCGACCGCCGAGATCCGTTACGGCGACAACGACCGGCTGGCCGCACGCGTGGCACAAATGGCGGGCGCCGATTGTCTGGTGCTGTTGTCGGACATCGACGGGCTGTACACGGCAAACCCCGCTGAGCACAGGGAAGCCGAATTCATCCCCCGTGTACTCAAGATCACCCCTGAAATCGAAGCGATGGCGGGCGGGGTCAGCAGCGACATGGGTTCCGGCGGCATGCAGACAAAAATTGCCGCCGCCAAAATTGCCGTGGGGGCGGGATGTCACATGTGCATCGCCAAAGGAGCGCTGCAGCATCCGCTGCGGCGCATCGAAGAGGGCGCACGCTGCACCTGGTTCGTGCCGACCTCGACGCCGATGGCCACCCGCAAGCAGTGGATCGCCGGGACGTTGAAGCCGGCCGGCGCGATCGCGGTTGACGACGGCGCGGTGCGCGCCCTGCTGCAGGGCAAGAGCTTATTGCCGGCCGGCGTGACGCGCGCCGTTGGACGCTTCGAACGGGGCGATACGGTCAGCATCATCGGACCCGACGGGATGGAGGTGGCGCGCGGCATTTGCGCCTATTCGGACAGCGATACGGCACGCATCATCGGCCGTCAGTCGGCCGAGATTGAAAAGACCCTGGGGTATCGAGGCCGCGATGAAATCGTGCACCGCGACGACTTGGTATTGCTGAGGGATTCGTGATGGTGGCGGATATCATGCGCGCGATCGGCCGTGCGGCACGGGACGCCGCTTCGCGGCTCGAATTGGCCTCGAGCGACCAAAAGAATCGCGCGCTTAAGGCCGCGGCCGCCGCGTTGCGGGCGAGCAGCCGCGGGATACTGGCGGCGAACGAGCTCGACATGCGGGAGGCGGCGAGCCACGGCGCCGCGGGCGCAATGCTCGACCGGCTGCGTCTGGACGAAAAGCGCATCGAGACCATGGCCCGCGGGCTGGAGAGCATCGCGCAACTGCCCGATCCGATCGGCACCGTGCTCGCCGAATGGACGCGGCCCAACGGCATGGTCATACAGAGGCGCCGGGTGCCGCTCGGCGTGATCGGCATCATTTACGAAAGCCGCCCGAACGTCACCGCCGATGCCG
This sequence comes from Steroidobacteraceae bacterium, assembly GCA_036743675.1. Lineage (GTDB taxonomy): Bacteria > Pseudomonadota > Gammaproteobacteria > Steroidobacterales > Steroidobacteraceae > Bog-1198. Next base: position 12,964 of record DAINPA010000018.1, on the reverse strand, counting down.
GCGCGCTGTGCCTGAAGTCGGGCAACGCCGTGATTCTGCGCGGCGGCTCGGAAAGCATGCATTCCAATGCGGCGATTCACTCCTGTTTGGACCAGGGATTGAAGAGCGCCGGTCTGCCGGGCGCCTGCATACAATTGGTGCCCACCGCCGACCGGGCGGCCGTCGGCTACATGCTGGCGGAGATGGCCGAGGACATCGATGTGATCGTGCCCCGCGGCGGCAAGAGCCTGATCGCGCGGGTGCGCAAGGAAGCGCGCGTACCGGTGATCGGGCATCTCGAGGGTGTCTGTCACGTGTACGTCGACCGCAGCGCGAATCTCCAGATGGCGCTGGAGATCGTGCTGAACGCGAAGATGCGCCGTACCGGCATCTGCGGCGCGGCGGAGACCTTGCTGGTGGACCGCGGTTGCGCGCACACGCACCTGCGTCCGCTGATCGAGATGCTGCTCGAGGCGGGCTGCGAGGTTCGCGGCGATGAATCGACGGCGCGTTGCGTCGTACGCGTGAAGAGCGCAACCGAGCAGGACTGGTACACGGAATATCTCGACGCCATCATCGCGGTGCGCGTGGTCGATGATGCGGATGCGGCGATGGCGCACATCCGCAAGTACGGCTCGCAACACACCGATTGCATCATCGCCGACGATCACGCGGTTGCGGAGAGGTTCCTGACCGAGGTCGACAGCGCGATCGTGCTGCACAACGCGTCGACGCAGTTCGCCGACGGCGGCGAGTTCGGCATGGGCGCCGAGATCGGCATCAGCACCGATAAGTTTCACGCGCGCGGTCCGGTCGGCGTCGAGCAATTGACGAGCTACAAATACCTGGTGCGCGGCACCGGCCAAACGCGCGACTGATATCGCCGACCGGCCGAGGACTACAGCATCTCCTCCCACGAGCGACTCAAGCGGATGGCGCAGGTGATCACACCGACCATGCTGTAGGTCTGCGGAAAATTACCCCATTGTTCGCCGCTCACCGGATCGATGTCCTCGGACAACAGCCCCGCACTGTTTCGCCGGCGCAGCAGGCTCTCGAATAGCTCGCGCGCCCGATCCAAGCGGCCGACGGCGGCAAGCGCATTGACGTACCAAAACGAACACATGGTGAAGGTATTCGCGGGGACGCCGAAGTCATCCGCATGCCGGTAGCGATACACGAGATCACCGCGCACGAGAGTCCGCTCGATGGCATCGAGTGTGGAGACGAAGCGCGGATTGGTCGCTTCGATGAACCCTAAGTCGGGCAGCAGCAGTGCGGTGGCATCGAGATCTTCACCGTCGAAGGCGCTGACGAATGTTTGTTTGCCCGGACTCCAGGCGCGCGCCAGGATTTGTGCGCGCATGGACTCGGCAGCGGTTCGCCAAAATGCGGCCCGGTCGTCGATTTTCAGCTGCGCGGCGATTCGCGCCAGCCGGTCGCAGGCGGCCCAGCACATCACGGCCGAGAAGGTGTGCACTCGCTCGATTCCGCGAAATTCCCAGGGGCCCGCATCGGGCGTCCCGAATGTCTTCATTGCGCGCTCGCCCAGCACCTCTGTGCGAGCAAACATCGCGGCACCGCCGGGATTCGTCAGGCGCTGATCGAAAAACAACTGCCGCGCTGCGAGTACCACCGCGCCGTACACATCGTGCTGGATTTGCCCGAAGGCCAGATTGCCGACGCGCACCGGTCCCATGCCGCGATAACCGTCCAGCGTCTCAATGACGCGCTCTTCGATGTGCGCCTCGCCGATGATGCCGTAGAGCGGCTGCAGATCCCCTCCGGGATTGCGCGCAACGATGTTGTCGAGATACCGCAGGTAACCTTCCATGGTGTTGGTGGCGCCCAGATGATTGAGCGCGAGAATCACGAAAAAGCTGTCGCGCAGCCAGCAGAAGCGGTAGTCCCAATTGCGCACGCTGCCGGCCATTTCCGGAATCGACGTGGTCAAGGCGGCGAGCACGGCGCCCGTGTCTTCGTAAGTGCACAATTTCAAGGTAATTGCGGAGCGGATCACCGCCTCCTGCCAATCGAAGGGCACGGCCAAACCGCGAATCCATTCGTGCCAGTAGGTGCGCGTTTCCTCAAGCCAGGACCTCGCCAGGTTGAGAGGCGTCTCCTCGATGGTTTCGTCCGGTGCGAGGATGAATGCGAGCGGGGTGCCCAGCACGAAGGCGCTCTCGTCGAGCAGAGGAGACAGCGAACTATTGGTGGTGACGCGGTAGTTGAGCGCCGCTGACAAGAAACGAATGTGATGGCTGCCGGCGACGCGCTGCGGATCATCCGCCCCGTTGTCGCACCGCGGCCGCAGTCGCACATTGACGATCGGCCGACCCTTGATCGGCTCGATCAGGCGCACCAAAGCCATGGGTCTGAAATTGCGGCCGCGCGTACGAAAGCGCGGACAGAAGTCGGTGATCTTGAGCGAGTTGCCGTGCGCGTCGGTGAGGGTGGTCTCCACGATGGCAGTGTTGCGCACGTACCGGCGCGTCGCCTGGGTCATATCGCGCAAATCGACCGCGAACACACCGCTGACGGAGCCGCCGCCATCGCGCCGCAGCAACGCGCAAAACACCGGATCCGCATCCGGTTTGGGCAGACACATCCACACGATTCGGCCGCGACAGTCGATCAATGCGGCAACCTGGCAATTGCCGATGACCGCGAGATCCAAGTCGGAGACCGCGCTCATTCGCCGTGTGAATAATGCAATGCGGCGATGCCCCGCAACCAACGGCGCACGGCGGCGGAGTCGTCGAGGCGATATTGTCCCTGCACGCGATCGCCGACCGCGATCGAGATCCCCCCCTGGCCTTCGGCCACGCGAAAGCCTCCCTGGTCGGTGAGGTCGTCGCCGACGAATACCGGCCGCCGGCCCGAGAACGGCGGCTCGTTCATAAATTCCTTGACGGCGGCTCCCTTGTTGAAGCCGCGCGGCATTATCTCCAAGACCATGTTGCCTTCTTGGATGTGATAGGAGCTGCCGAGCGGTGCGGCGATGGCGTTAAGCGACTCGCGAATACTCGCTTCGTGGCGAGGCGCCATGCGAAAGTGCACCGCGATGGTGCGGCCTTTGTCCTCGACGAAGGTGCCCCGATGAGCCGAGGCGAGCGCTCGCACCGCCACACGTACCCGGTCGAGCCGGGTGTCGACGAAGCACGCGCCCTGCATCCCGCCCGACGCCTTGCGCCGCTCGACGCCGTGCAGTCCCGCCGCCGGCAGTCGCAGAGGATCGAATAGCGCGTCGAGGTACTCGATGCTGCGACCGCTCACCAATGCGATAGCGCCGTCCAACCGTTCCATCAATATGCCTAACAAATTCTTGAGTTCCTGATCCGCAAAGGTCTCTAGAGGCGAGTCGGTCAATTCGATCAGAGTTCCGTCGACATCCAAAAATAAACACCAATCAAGGGAGGGCGAAGGCGGCGGTATTTGCATCATATGCAAGCATAGCCTACAAGGTCACATAGCTTATAGTGTCGCCGCCGCCAATGCTTCGCAAGCGCCGGCTCGAATGTAATCCTTACAGGAGGCCGCACAGGGCGAAAACCGGGACTGGTGGACGGAATGTATGTATCTTGTCTGCACCACCGGACAAGCCAGCACTTCCAACGGACGCGCGATGTTTCGCTCGATAATGTTACGTCTCGTATTGCCGATCGCATTCGCTTCGTGCGTGGTCGCGTATGTCGGCTTGCCGTACATCGAACGGCTGTTGGCGGAGTGGTTTCGATCGGACGTCGAATTGCGCGCCCAGTTGGTGATGCATTCGATGGAGGAGTCGATCACGGATTTGGTCGAAAACGGCAACGCGGCGCGGCTCCAAAACTACATCGCGAAGATAACCGCCGACCAACGCCTGCTTGCGATCCTGGTGTGCCGTACCGACGGCTCGACGATCTATAAAACCGAGCATACGCCGGCGACAATTTCTTGCGCCTCCGAGAGCGACGCGAAGCCCGCCGCGGCGCGGGTCGTGCAATTGCCGTCCGGCTCCATACAAGTGTCGCGCTTCGATTTTGACGCTGCCCAGCCGAAGCCGTTTCGCGTGCTGATGCTGCATGATTTGAGTTTCGCCGATCGCAGGCAACGAACCGCCAGGGATTTCATGCTCGTGTTCGTCGCAATTTCGGTGCTGCTGCTGGCGCTACTGTTCGTGCTGGTAGCATGGCTGCAGCTGCGCCGCTGGGTCAAGATGCTGATCGGCGACATTCGCGGCAAGCGGTTTCTCGACGATGCCGAATCGCCACGCTCCTCGATGCCGATACTGTCGCAAGTGCGCCAGGTGCTGGCCGAGGCCGAGGAGACGCAGCGACTGGAGATCGACTTTCACGAGAACTGGACCCCGCAGGCGCTGCGGCAAGTGGTGCGCGATTATCTGCATTCGTCACAGGTTATCATCGTGTCGAATCGCGAGCCCTATGTCCACAATTTCGATCCGCAGCGGCATCCGGTGGTGCAAGTCCCGGCGAGCGGCATGGTGACGGCGTTGGAGCCGATTATGCGTGCTTGTTCAGGGATCTGGGTGGCGCACGGCGCGGGCGCCGCGGATCGCGAGACCGTGGATCGCAATGATCAAATCAGGGTGCCGCCCGATAATCCGTCCTATACGCTGCGGCGTGTGTGGCTGACGAACGCGCAGGAGCAAGGGTACTACTACGGTTTTTCGAACGAAGGCCTGTGGCCCTTATGCCATTTGGCCTATGTTCGGCCGGCGTTTCGCGCCAGCGACTGGCGTGCCTACGAAGAGGTGAATGCGAAGTTCGCCGAGGTGGTGGCCGCGGAAGCCACCACCGACAGTCCGGTGGTGCTGATCCAAGACTTTCACTTCGCACTATTGCCGCAGCTCATCCGCGGAAGAATTCCCAAGGCCACTATCGCGCTGTTTTGGCACATCCCGTGGCCGAATGCCGAGACATTCGGCGTGTGTCCGTGGAAGCGCGAGATGTTGCTGCACATGCTGTCGGCCGACATCCTGGGGTTTCACACGCGCTACCATTGTCAGAATTTCCTGGACTCCGTGGATCGTTTCGTGGAGTGCCAAATCGACCATGAGCACATGACGGTCACTCTGAAGGGTCACGTGTGCCTCGTCGCTCCCTACCCGATTTCCATCGAGTGGCCGCCGCGCTGGCTGCAGGATATTCCGGATGTCGCCACCTGCCGCGCGTCGGTGCGGGAGCGGTATCGCATCGGCGCGGGTGTCGTCGTGGGCCTCGGAGTCGAGCGCTGGGACTTCACCAAGGGCATTCTTGAGCGATTCCAGGCGATGGAGGCATTGCTGGACAAGAATCCCCGGCATCGAGGGCGCATCTGCTTGCTGCAGATTGCGGCGCCGTCGCGCAGTCAATTGCCGGCATACCAGGCTCTGCAGAAACAGACTTACAGCGAAGTGGAACGGATCAACGCAAAGTTCGCGGAGGGTGATTGGCGTCCGATCATTCTCGTCGATGAACATCAGGAGCCGCACCGCGTGTTCGAACTGTACCGCGCCGCGGACTTCTGCTTGGTCAACAGTTTGCACGACGGCATGAATCTGGTTGCCAAGGAGTTCGTGGCCGCGCGGGACGACGAAGACGGCGTGCTGATACTCAGTACCTTCGCCGGAGCATCCCGAGAATTGACCGAGGCGGTACTGATCAATCCGTTCGACGTGAACGAAACCGCCGACGCCATGGTGACGGCGATGCGCATGGGCCGGGAAGAGCGGCGCAGTCGGATGAGTTTGATGCGCCAGACGGTCAAGGAGAGAAATGTGTACCGGTGGGCCGGACGCATGTTGATGGACGCCGCGCGCATACGCCGGCGGCAGAGCCTGCCGCTGACGCCTCACCGCCACGGCACACCGGACAGCTGAGTCGATCCTTTTAAGGTTGAGGGTGCCCGGCCGCGAACGTGCACAGGTGCTCGGCGGCGGCTTTGAGGGTTTCGTCGCGTTTCGCGATGCACAGGCGCAAAAGCGTCATGGTCGGAGCCGCGGCGTAGAACGGCGATAGCGGAATGGTCGCGATCTTCGCTTCGCGCATCAGCCGGTCCGCGAAGTCGAGATCGTTGGCGCGGCTAAGCGCGCCGTAATCGACCAGCAGGAAATAAGTTCCCGCCGCGCGCAGCGGCTCGAATCCCGAGCCACGTAGCAGCCCCGCGAGCAGATCGCGCTTGGCCTCGAAAAACGCCGACAGTCCCGTCCAGGCGTCGGGAAACTGCTCCAAGTAGCGCGCAATCGCATATTGCAGCGGTGCGGCGATGCTGAAGGTGTTGAACTGATGGACCTTGCGCAATTCCGCCGTGAGCTTGGGCGGCGCAACGCAGTACCCGACGCGCCAGCCGGTGGCATGCAGCGTCTTGCCGAACGAAAACACCGCGAAGCTGCGTTCGCGCAATTCCGCGTGCGATAGGACCGAGGCGTGAGATCTGCCGTCGAACAGCACGTTCTCGTACACCTCGTCGGCCAGGATGCTGATGGGCCGGTCGCGAGCGAGCGCCGCGAGAGTCTCGAGATCGGCGCGCTCCGCGACCGTGCAGCTCGGGTTCTGCGGACTGTTGACGATGATCAAGCGCGTGCGCTCAGTGAGATGCCGACGCACGCGCTCCCAGTCGTAGCGAAACTCGGGCGGCGCCATCGGGATTCGGATGCAGCGGCCGCCCGCCAAGCGGACCGCGGGCTCGTAGGCGTCGTACGCCGGATCGAAGATGATGGCCTCATCGCCGCGGCCGATCACGGCTTGAATCGAATCGTACAAGGCCTCGGTGCCGCCGCAGGTGACGGTGATTTCCGCCCGCGGATCGACTTGGATGGCATAGCTCGCATGGATCTTTCGCGCAATCTGCTCGCGCAGCTCGATCACGCCCTCCATCGGAGCGTATTGATTTCGCCCCTCGGCGATGGTTTCGATGAGCGACTGGCCGAGGCGTGGATCGATGGGATAGTCCGGAAATCCTTGTCCGATGTTGAGTGCGCCTTCCTCCTGTGCACGGCGCGACATCACCGTGAATACGGTGGTGCCGACATCCGGCAATTTGCTTTGGAAGCGCACGCTACCGATCACCGGGCGCCAGCGCCTGCAGCCCGCCGGCAAGCGAATGCACGCGGAGTCCGGATTGGCGCAGCGCGCGGGCGGCGGCGAGGCTGCGCTTGCCCGATGCGCAAATAAAAAGGTACTCGACCCCGGGGCTCAACAGCTTGGGGTTGGCGAGCAGCGTGGGCATGGGGATGTGCCTGGCAGGGGTGGGCGCCGCGGCGAATTCCTCGGCCGAGCGGATATCGATCAATTCGAGCCGGTGCTGTGCCGCGGCGCCGAGCGAGGCGAAGCGCATCTCGATGGCGGCATCTTCGGGCGGCAGTTCACGAATGAGCGCGCAGCGCGGTGCGATGCACTCGGGGCGGCGCGGCGCCTGGATTTTGACGCTGGAAAAATTCATGAAATCCAACAACAAGAGCTCGCCCTCGAGCTGGCCCGGCATGCCCAATAGGATTTTGAGCGTCAACAACGCCTGCAGCGCGCCGAAGGTGCCCGGCACCGGCCCGAGCACGCCCGCTTCGGCGCAGTTGCCGACCACGCCGTCGGCCGTCGCATCCGGCCACACGCAGCGCAGACAGGCATGCCTCGGCTCCGGTTTGTAGACCTGCAGTTGGCCTTCGTATTGATAGACGCTTGCGAACACGGCCGGCCGCTGCGCGAGCACCGCCGCATCGTTGATCAGAAACTTGGTGCGGAAATTGTCGCTGCAGTCGACGACGATGTCGTGGGCGCGAATCATATCGAGCGCGTTGTCGGCCGTGAGACGCGCGGCATGAGTTTCAACCCGCACGCTGGGATTTTGCTTCGCGACCGCACTCGCGGCCAATTGGACCTTCATTTCGCCGACCCGATCCCGCGCATATATCGGTTGTCGATGCAGATTGCTGGCGTGCAGAGTATCGGCGTCGACCAATCCCAAAAATCCGACACCGGCGCCCGCCAGGTACTGCAACACGGGGCTGCCCAGGCCGCCGACTCCCACGATCAGAACGCGGCTGCGCGCAAATTTGGCCTGGCCGGCCGGACCCACTTCCTTGAGAAGTACTTGCCGTGAATAGTCGGGCTGCATCGGAGTCGCTACACCGCAGCCTCGTGTCCGCGGGAATGCGGCGGCGAGGCCGCACAGCGCTCGCAGTTCACCCAGCCCGAGTCGCCGTTCCGATAGTGTTCCTTCTTCCAGATGGGGACCCGGTGTTTGACCTCATCGATGATGAACCGACAGGCATCGAAGGCTTCGCCGCGATGCACCGAGCTCACGCCCACCCATACCGCCATGTCGGTCAAATCCAACGAGCCCACGCGATGGATGCACAAGGCGCGTCTGATCGGAAAGCGATTTTGCGCTTCTGCAAGTATGCGTTCGCCTTCCTTCACCGCCAATTCTTCGAAAGCCTCGTATTCCAACCGAGTGACCTCCTGTCCCTCGTTGTGATCGCGTACCCAGCCCTCGAAGCTCACGTAGCCGCCGGCGCCGGGATCGAGCAACTCGAGCCGCGCCGCAGCCGTATCGATGGCCGAGTGCGCGAAACGAAAGCGCATCAGCCGCCCGCCACCGGCGGTATGAACACTACGGCATCGCCGGAGACCAATTTACGCGACCAGGTGGAGAATTCGCTGTTGACGGCCACTTTCAACTGTTCACGCGACAAGGTGAAGCCATAGCGCGCCTGCAACTCCGAGTACAGATCGGCCGCGGTGGCCGCTTCAGTTTCGACCGTTTCCTCGGAGCGGCCTGCCTGCTCGCGCATCAGGGCGTAATACTGAATTTTGAGCTGCATGGGATTGGCCTCGGCACCGGAGTCGAGCAACCGCAGGGCATGCGCGTATTCCTCGGGCGTGTTGACGTTATCGAGTGCCTGTCGATCCGGGGGTTCAAGAATTTTCACGGCGCGATGCATCAAAAACTTGCGCGGACAGCTGCCGCCTCCTGCCTGGTATGTGGCTAGCTCGTTCGCGGCCCTCGGCTCCCACACGGCGCACAGAGGCTCGGGCAGGCCGTCGTGTGCGCTGCGATACGCGGTGGCCATGAGGCTTGGGTCGCGTTCGGCCAACAGATAGCTAAGCGCGGCGTCGCTCAAGAACGGTAAATCGCAGGCGAGCACCAGCCACGCGGCGTCCGGATGTGCCGCGAGCGCCGAACGAACGCCGACGATGGGGCCGCCGCCCGCGACGGAATCGATGATCAGCGGCCGGCGCGCGCGCACCGGATCCGTGTCCTGGCCGGCGCGGACCGAGACGAACACCCGGCCCACGTGCCGGCCTGCGAGCGCGCAGGCGCGATCGAGCTGGCTCTCGCCTTGATACAGGAGCGCCGCCTTATCGCGCTTCATGCGCGAGCTCGAACCCCCGGCGAGAATCAGTCCGAACACGGGGGCGGGCGCGGGTATTGCCGCGGGCCCGGTCAACGCGCGGCCTCGCGCAGGTAATCACTCTTGCCGCCGGCCTTGGAGAGCAAGCGAACCTCGCTGATCACGATGTCGTGCGATAAGGCCTTGCACATATCGTATACGGTAAGCGCAGCCACGCTGGCGCCGGTGAGCGCCTCCATCTCAACGCCGGTTTTGTGATGCACGCTTACCGTGCAGCGAATCACCGCGGCATCGCCCTCCAACTCGATGGCGATGCGGCAACTCTCCAACCCGAGCGGGTGACAAAACGGAATCAACTCGTGGGTGCGCTTGGCGCCCATGACTCCCGCCACGATGGCGGTATCGAATATCGGCCCCTTGGCCGAGCGCAGACCGCTCTCGCGCAGCGCCGCGGCGACACTCGAGGGAAACAGCACACGCGCCTCGGCGATTGCGGTTCGCTCGCTGACCGCCTTGTCGCCGACGTCGACCATGGTGGGGCGCCGCTCGGCATCCAGATGTGAAAACGTCATGATGTTCAGCCGCCGATGTAGTACATCTCGATCTTCTGCTCCGCGGGATTGCGGGCTTGCCGCAGCTCATCGCGCTGCTCGCTGTAGCGATCGGTGCGTTCGAGCCAGGTGCCGCGGATCATTTGCAGCAAGTCGGCATCGGTCGCGCCGCTGCGCAGCGCGTCGCGTAAATTGAGTCCGTGGGTCGCGAACAGGCAGGTATAGAACTTGCCTTCGGAGGACAAGCGCGCCCGGCTGCAGGTTCCGCAGAAGGGTTGCGACACCGAGGAAATGAATCCCACTTCGCCCATGCCGTCGTCGAAGCGCCAGCGCTGCGCCACCTCGCCGCGGTAATTCTCGGCGATCGGGTGCATCGGCCAGCGCGCTTTGATGCGCGCGACCAGCTCGCGCGACGGGACCACGGTATCCGGACGCCACTCATTGCGGTTGCCGACGTCCATGAACTCGATGAACCGCACGATCACGGGCATCCCGCGAAACCGTTCCAGAAGATCGAGCGTTCCATGATCGTTGATGCCGCGCTCGATGACCGCGTTGATCTTCACCGGCGAGAGTCCGGCGGCGATCGCGGCATCGATGCCGTGCAAGACCTGTTCGAGCGCACCGAATCCGCCGCTCATGCGGGCGAAGATGTCCTTATCGAGCGTGTCCAAGCTCACGGTGACCCGCCTCAAGCCGTTGGCGTGTAAGTCGACCGCGTGCTGCGCGAGCAGCACGCCGTTGGTGGTGAGCGCGATGTCCTCGATTTCCGGTATGCCGGTCAGGTCGCCGATCAGATCGGCCAGATTCGCGCGCAACAACGGCTCGCCGCCGGTGAGACGGAGCTTGCGCACCCCGAGGCTGCCGAACAGCCGTGCGAGACGCACGATCTCATCGAATGACAGGCGTTCCTGCGACTTCAAGAACCGGTAGTGCTCGTGGAATTGCTCCTTCGGCATGCAGTAGGGGCAACGGAAATTGCAGCGATCCATCACGGAAATGCGCAAATCGTGCAGCGGCCGCCCGAGGCGATCGACGGGATTACCGGCGCCCAAAATGTCGCGGACGTTGGATGCTTGTTTCATGTTTCTCAGCTCACCAGCGATACATGCTGGTGACGAAGCCCTTCGGGTAGGTATTCGGGCCGGGGGGAAGCTCGACGAAGCCGTCGGTGCCGGCCAGGCTCAAAAAATCTCCCGAGCCGTTCGGCGGTCGCGGTGTGGCCCAGGGGCGCCCCCAGTCGTCATGCTCGACGGCGACGGGGAGGAAATACGTGAGCGGCGGCTGGAACGTGACCGGAGCCGCCAAGGCCAGGCGTTCGGGCGCGGTGCGGCACGTGCCCATGGCTTCGGCAATCGCGGGAATCACGTACCGGATGAGGCACACCAAGGTTGAAACGGGGTTGCCCGGCAATCCGAACACCGATTGCCCCTGCGGGCCGATTCCAAACCACATGGGTTTTCCCGGACGCTGCGCAATGTTGTGAAAAATTTGCTGCACCCCCAGCTGCGCCAGCACCTTGGGCACGAGATCGAATCGGCCCATCGATACGCCGCCGCTCAGGATCACGACTTCATGGGTGGTCAGATGCAGGGCCAACCGCTCGTGTAGCAGATGTTCGTCATCCGGTACATGGTCATCGCCCACGCGACCGAAGCCGCGCGTGCGCAACGCCGCGGAGACCGCATAGGCATTGGAGCGGCGCACCTGGTATTCGGCGATCGGATCCCCGGGCTCGACCAATTCATCGCCCGTGGAGACGATCATGATCGCCGGCTGGCTGCTCACTCGTACCCGCGCCATGCCGGCCGACGCGGCGACGGCGATTTCCGGCGCGCGCAATAACCTGCCGGTCTTGAGGAGCAGGGTCCCCTGGCGGCTGTCGCTGCCGCGGCGGTGCACATTGTGATAGGGAGTCGAAACCGCCGTCGATTTCAGCGACGCGATGCCATCCTCGACCTGATACTGCTCGATCGGCACCACGCAATCGCTGTCGAGCGGCAGGATGGCGCCGGTCATCACTTCGATGGCGTCATCTCGGGTTAGCCTGATCGCCGGCGAACCGGCCGGTTGGGTGGCTTGGATGCGAAAGCGGCGCACGCCGCGGCGCAGCGACTCGCTATCGACCGCTATCCCATCCATCGTGACGCGATCGAAGGGCGGCTGATCTCGCTCGGCGTATATATTTTCCCGCAGTGTCCCTCCGATACACTGCGTCAGCGGCAGTGATTCGATGGGTAGACACGTCAGCCGAGAGTTGATCGCCTCTTCGGCCAGACGCGGTGTGATAAGCATGCCAGCCTGCATAGTTTAAAAAAATCGCGACAGACGTGATCCGCCGCGACCCGCTTCAAGGTGTGTGTGCGGCCTTATAAGCCTTCAGCTGTTCATTGAAACGTCCAACCACCGCCTGAAGTTCGTCAACCGCAGAGTTATTTTTCTGGGTCAGCATCTTCTCCTGATCCAGAGCTTTCTTCTTTTCGTCGGCCGAGAGCTTGGACGGATCCTTGGGCGTCGCGGCATCGAGTGCCTGCTTGATGCAATCCAAGTAGGCATTCATGTCGGTGTTGTATCGATTGACGTCGTTTTTGGCGGCAATCATTTGTTCCTTCGTCGCCTTGGTGCCGTCGGGGATCGCGTCGGGCGCGCGCGGATAAGTGCAAGTCGACTGCGCATGAGCGACGGAGCCAAGTACAGAAACCAGCAGCATAAGCGGTATCCAAGCCTTCATCGGGAGTCCTCTAGTTATCGGTGCGAACGTTTATCGGTAGCAATGCGATCTTACGGCCAAGGGCGTAAGGCCGCCAGCGTTCCCCGATAGCTGCATAAGTTACTGATTATATGGTCTATTATGCGGCAGTTGGACGCCCTGGCGACCTGGCGCAGTAGCTTGGCGGATCCATGAGCTTGATCGATCAGGGTAATCGCCCAGCCAAGCGGCCATACTGCGAGCCGCCATCGCATTTTGTTGGAGTTATCGATGCGCAAAGCCAGCCTGGGCACTGCCGCGTTTGCGCTGCTGACGCTCACGAGCATCGCCTTTGGTGCGCCCGCGGCCGAGCAGAAGGGTCCGGCGGCCTGCGCGACCATGCGCGCCGCGCTC
>DAINPA010000017.1:11331-33004 GCA_036743675.1 Steroidobacteraceae bacterium | reverse complement strand
GTCTTTCGGAGCTGCTGGTCGGCCGGGAATAGGCCGTCCCGCGCGTCGGCGGGCCCTAAAACCGCCGACGCTTTAAGTCAAATCGAGCCGCCGCCGCTCCTCAGAGATCTTCGGCATTGTCGGCGTCGGATGGATCCGCGTCGGCGCGCGGACGCGGCGCGCGTTCGTCGATGTACATGATTTCGTGCTGACCCACCTGAACCACATCGCCGTCGTTCAAATTGTGTCGTCGAACGCGCCTCGACTGCAGGAAGATGCCGTTGGTGCTGTTCAGATCCTCGATGAGGCACGAATCGCGTTGGGTCACGATTTGGCAATGATGCCGGCTGATGAATTTGCTGTCGATCTGTATGTCGTTATCCGCGGTACGTCCGATCACCAACCGACCAGGCCGGAGCTCACGTTCCATCACCGTCTTGCCGCCGCTGGCCAGCAAAATGCGGCCGACGATCGGACCCTTTCTTAAATGGGCGGGAGGCGCTTGATTTATATTGAGCGCTTGCATGCGATCCGTATTGGCGTTGAACTCAACCCATTGCAATTCGCCGATCGCGGCCTCGAGATCCTGAAGCGTCACGGTATCCCGGTCTCGGCTGAAGGCAGCCATCATGCACGTGTCGCATAACGTATTGATCAATCGCGGCACGCCGCCCGTATATTTGTAGATCACGGGGTAAGTGTCTTCCTCGAAGATTCTACGTCCCTGCGAGCCCGCGACTTCGAGTCGATGATCGATATACGCGTTGGTCTCGGCTTGCGACAGTGTGCTCAAATGAAAACGCAGGCGAACGCGCTGCGTAAGCTGGATCAACTCACGCGAATTCAGCTTGTCATTCAGTTCCGGTTGGCCTGCCAAGATGATCCGAAGGACTTTTTCCTTCGTCGTCTCGATGCCCGACAGCATGCGCAGCTCTTCGAGCACGCGGTTGCTCAAATTTTGCGCCTCATCGATGATCAACAAGACTTTCCGGCCATTGACGTGCTGTTCCGCCAAGAATTGGGTCAACGTCGCCAAGACCTCCGGTTTCTTCATGTCGAAGGGGGTGAAACCGAATTGCACCAGGATCGACTGCAGAAACTCCGTCGGCGACAATTGAGTCTGGTTTATCTGCGCGACGACCACGTCGCCTTGCAATTCTCGCAGGAATGTTTCGATCAGCGTGGTTTTGCCGGCACCGATTTCGCCCGTGATCACCACGAACCCGTCGGTGAACCAGATCGTCGACTCCATGTACGCTTTGGCGCGCGCGTGCTGTTTGCTGAGATAAAGGAACTGCGGGTCCGGGCTCAGGCGGAACGGCAGCTCGCGGAGTTTGAAGAGTTCTAGATACATCTCGTGCGCTCAGTTTACGGGAATGAGCATCTTGGGGTGAATTGCGCCTTCTGCTCGGCCCATTCCACCAATTTCAGAGCCTCCGCCAGCGCCTGGTTGCGATCCGCGATGCCCGCCTTGAGAATGGTGCAATGGCCGAGTTTTCGGGCCGGCCGCGCTTCCTTGCCGTAATCGTGGAACGCGAGCCCGTCGATCTGCAAGAGGCGCCTGCGGTCGGGCATGCGCCCTAAAAAATTGATCATGGCCGCGTGTCCCAAGGCACGCGTGCTGCCAAGCGGTAAATCGCAAATGGCGCGCAGGTGATTCTCGAACTGGCTGGTGACGCAGCCTTCGATGGTCCAATGGCCCGAATTGTGGACGCGCGGCGCCATCTCGTTGGCGATCAATCGGCCCTTCACGACGAAGAACTCGATCGTGAGCACGCCGACGTAGTCGAGCGCGTTCATGACGCGCTTCAAATAGATCTTGGCGCTGCGGTCCATGGCGGGGTTGGTATACGGAGCCACGCTATAGCGCAGGATGCCGTCCGCATGGTTGTTGGCGGACAACGGATAGTAGACGAGGTCCCCGGCCGCGGAGCGGGCGCCCACGATGGACACCTCCCGGCTGAACGCTTGAAATTTTTCATAGATCAAACCCTCGGAGCCGAGGCGGTCCCAGGCGGGATCGATGTCCTGCGCGCGCCGCACGACGACTTGGCCCTTGCCGTCGTAGCCCATCCGCCGCGTCTTGAGCACGCCCGGAACCCCGAGCTTGGCCGCAGCGAGCGCCAATTGCTCCCGGGTGTCGACTTTCGCGTGCTCGGCTACCGGGATCTTCAAACGCCTGAACAACGCCTTTTCCTGCAGCCGATCCTGGGACACCTCGAGGGCCGCACGCGAGGGGCGGATCGAGGTGAGTTTCTCCAGGGGCGCGAGTGCCGCGCCCGAAATGTTTTCCCAATCGAAGGTGACCACATCATTACCGGATGCCAACTTGGCGAGCAGGGCTGCATCCTCCAGCGGCCCTACCAATATGGGCGCAACCTGCGCGCCCGGTGCCTCGGCGCTGCGATCCAAAAACGAGCAACGGACGCCCAAGGGATAGCCGGCAAGCGCCAGCATGCGCCCCAATTGTCCGGCACCGACGATACCAACGCGCAAAGGTCTCAAGGCTGACGCGGATCGGGTTTGTTGAGCACGGCCGCGGTCTGCGCGGCACGGAATGCATCCAATGCGGCGCGCACTTCGGGCAATTCGTTGGCAAGAATCGAGGCGG
Organism: Steroidobacteraceae bacterium; assembly: GCA_036743675.1. Taxonomy (GTDB): domain Bacteria; phylum Pseudomonadota; class Gammaproteobacteria; order Steroidobacterales; family Steroidobacteraceae; genus Bog-1198. The sequence continues at coordinate 30,414 of DAINPA010000017.1, read as the reverse complement.
CGAACAGAGCGGCGTTGCGGGCGCCCGCCGCGCCGATCGCAAAGGTCGCAACCGGCACGCCGCTCGGCATCTGGGCTATGGAGAGCAAGGAATCGATGCCGTTCAAGGTCTTCGTTTGCACCGGGACGCCGAGCACCGGAACCGAGGTTTTGGCGGCGGTCATGCCGGGAAGATGAGCGGCGCCGCCGGCGCCGGCGATGATGGCTTTGAGGCCGCGCGCACGCGCCGAGGCGGCATATTCGAACAACAAGTCCGGGGTGCGATGGGCGGACACCACGCGCACCTCGTGCGCCACCCCGAGCGACTCGAGAGTTTCAGCCGCGCCCCGCATCGTTTCCCAGTCGGACGCGGAGCCCATAATGATTCCGACCACGGCTTTCATGGATCGTCAGTCTACCAAAGACTACCCCAGCAACTGTCTCAGAAACGCAAAAAGCTCCCGCGCGCCCACCGGAGAGCGCTGTTCCAGCCGTTCGCGTTCGGCCTTGTCGAGCAGCCTCTTGAGCTCGGCCGCGGCCGCGTGCGGATATTCCTGCAGCAATTCACCCACGGCCGTGGCCGGTTCGGACAGCAGCCGATCGCGCCAGCGCTCGATTTGCTGGAAATACCGGATCTCCAAATCGTGGCGCTGCTTGCGCTCCGCCAGTTTGGCCAATACCGGCTCCGGGTCGATGCCGCGCATCAACTTGCCGATATACTGTCGCTGCCTTACCTGCGCCCCGTGCGAGGGCAAGCGCCGCAGGTCGCGTAATGCCACGAATAGGCTGTCCGGCAGATTCAGGGCTTTGATTTCCTGGTCCGGAAGCGCGGCGAGCTTGACGCCCAATTCCTGCAAGGACGCTGCTTCCCGCTTGCGCGCACTTTTGCTCTGGCGCTGCTCCTCGGTTTCCCCCGAATCGTCTGCTTGGCTCTCGGTCATCATATTGCTCCATGCTACCACTCGGGCCGGTAGAATCACGGGCTGGAATCCTCGAAGACAGTGTTGGAGATGACGATGTCCGTGCCTATTGAGTCCGTGCCAAGCGAGTCCGTGCGTCTAGCCCGGGGAGACCTCGAATCGATCATCGAGCGCGCCCTCGAAGAAGCGCGTGCGCGCGGGGCCTCTCAGGCCGAGGCCGCCGTCAGCCAGGATACCGGTCTTTCGGTCGGTGTGCGACTCGGCGAAGTCGAAACCCTGGAACATCAACGCGACCGCAGCATGGGCATTACCGTGTATTTCGGGCGGCGCAAGGGCTCGGCCAGCACGGCCGATTTTTCCTTGGACGCGGTTCGCGCGACCGTCGCCAAGGCTTGCAGCATTGCCCGGTTTACGGCCGAGGACGCCTGTGCGGGTTTGGCGGATCCTTCGCTGATGGCGCGCTCGCCGCCCGATCTGGATCTCTCGCATCCGTGGAATATCAGCGCAGATCGTGCGATCGAGATCGCCAAGGCATGCGAGGCGGCAGCGCTGGCATTCGACCGGCGCATCAACAATTCGGAGGGCGCCTCGGTCGGCACCCATCAAGGGCTTCATGTCTACGGCAATACGCACGGCTTCATCGGGGGCTATCCGACCACCTCGCACAGCTTGAGCTGTGTGGTGCTCGCCGGCACCGGGGAGGACATGCAGCGCGACTATTGGTACACGAGTTCGCGGGACTGGCGCGACTTGCAGGATGCGGAGGCGGTCGGGCGCGAAAGCGCGCGGCGCACCATCGCACGCTTGGGGCCCCGCAAGCTCAGCACGCGGCGCGCGCCGGTCTTGTTCAGCCCCGAGATCGCGCGCGGTCTATTCGGATATTTCAGCGGGGCGATACGCGGCAGCAGCCAGTACCGGCAATCCTCGTTCCTGCTCAATTCGGTCGGAGAGCAGGTATTTCCCAAGGGCTTTTCGATTGTCGAGCGTCCGCATATTCCCAAAGCGATGGCCAGCGCACCGTTCGACGAGGAGGGGGTCGCGACTCGCGATCGCGACCTCATCGCCGATGGCGTGCTCACCGGCTACATTCTCTCCAGCTACTCCGCGCGCAAGCTTAAGCTTACGACCACCGGCAATGCGGGCGGCGCCCACAATCTTCTGGTGGCGCCGAACACCTCCGGGGGATTCGAGGCGATGCTCGGGCGCCTGGGCAGCGGGCTGCTGGTGAGCGAATTGATGGGCCAGGGCGTGAACCCGGTGACCGGCGACTATTCGCGCGGAGCGGCGGGCTTTTGGGTCGAATACGGCGCCATTCAATACCCGGTGGCCGAGATCACCATTGCCGGGAACCTGCGCGACATGTTCAAGGATATCGTCGCGGTCGGCGACGACATCGATGTGCGCAGCGGCACCCGCGTCGGATCGGTGCTGTTGAAGGAAATGACCATCGCCGGCGAATGACGCGCCGCGCCGGCGCATGAGGGCCTGCGCGCTCAAAGGCCGGCTTGCTCCCGCTCACTGTCCGGCGAATCGACAAACTTTCGGCGGTGGCGCAAGTAACGCGGGAATTGCACGTAGCAGGCGAGCTGCGCGCCGATCAGCAGGATGAGCCAGCTCACGTAAATCCACAGCAAGGCGGTCATCACGATCGCAAAACCGGTGTAGACCGCGATCATGTGCGAGGAATAGACGATAAACGCGCTGAACGCATGGCCAACCAGGGCCCAAACGATGCCTGCCGTAACGCCGCCGATGAGCGCCGGCCGGAAGTCGACATGGGTGTTGGGGATGAACGCGTACATGAACGTGAAGACCATCGTGACTATGGCGTACGGCAAGAGCTGACCGAGGAACCGGAAGGCCCAAGCGAGGTGCGCGAAGGAGTAGAGCCACTGGGCGGCGGGGCTGTGTTCGGCCGAGGCCAGCAGCTCGAGCGCGACCGCCAACAGAATGGGCCCCGCGATCATGACGCTCAAGAGTTCGCTGAAGCGCCGCCCGAAGCCGCGCGGCCGGTCGATGCGCCATACGAAATTGAAGCTCGCTTCCACCTTTTGAATGGTGCTGATGGCGGTGTAGACCAGCATCGCGAGACCGATCGAGCCCAGCAGTTCGCCGCGCATGTTCTCGACGAACTGCATGACGGTTTCGGTCAGCGGACCTTCCGCTTTGCCCAAGGGGCGGAAGAACTCATGCAGGATGAATCTCAAGTCGGAGTGCGCTCCGAGGCGCTTCAGAATGGAAAAGAGGAACACCATCAGCGGCACCAGCGACAGCAGCGTCGTGTACGCCAAGCTCATGGCCTGGGTGTCGATGTCACCCGCCAGCCAGTCGCGCAGCAGGGCGGTCGGATAGCGCAGCACGCGCAACGCCGGCCCCCAGGGGCGGCGCAAATCACGGGATTTTCGCGTCAGTTTTTCGTCGAGATGTTCAAGCGACGCGAGCATGCCGGGCTTGGGTGCTCAGGCGGTCAGCAATTCGAGCGCCTTGCGATAATTATCGCTGGTGCGCGCGAGAACCTCGGGCGGCAGATGCGGCGCCGGGGGCTTCTTGTTCCAATGTATGGATTCCAAATAGTCCCGCACGAACTGTTTGTCGAAACTCGGCGGGCTCACGCCGGGCTTGTAGGAGGCCACCGGCCAGAACCGCGACGAGTCGGGCGTAAGCGCCTCATCGATCAGCAGCAAATTACCCGACTTGTCGATTCCGAACTCGAACTTGGTGTCGGCAATGATGATGTCGCGGGCGCGCGCGTGCAGCGCCGCGAACCCGTAGATCGCAAGCGCGATGCGCCGAATGTCGTTCGCATAATCCCGGCCCACCGCCCTGACCACCGACTCGAAATCGACGTTTTCATCATGCTGGCCGGCGGGCGCTTTCGAGGCCGGAGTGAAGATGGGCTCCGGCAGCGCTTGCGCCAGTTTCAATCCGGCCGGCACGGCAATGCCGCACACCGAACCGTGCAATTGGTAGTCTTTGTAGCCCGAGCCGATCAGATAGCCGCGCACCACCGCTTCGATCGGCAACGGAGTCAATTTTTTCACCACCATCGCGCGGCCGGCGACCTGCGCCCGCTCCTCGGGATCGCGGACGATGTCCTGCGCCCGCAAGTCCGTCAAATGATTGGCGATCAAATGACGGGTTTTACCGAACCAGAACCGGGAAATTCTCGTGAGCACCTCGCCCTTGTGCGGAATGGGGTCCGGCAGCACCACGTCGAACGCCGACAATCGGTCGGTGGTGACGATCAGCAGATGATCCGCATCGACATCGTAAATGTCGCGCACCTTCCCCTGGTGAATCCTGCGCAGACTGCGGATATCGGACTCGAATAACGGCGGCGATTTCGAAAACGGTTCCATTTGCTAGTGGCTGCTACCATTACGGAGTGGAAGGTCGGCGATTGTGGCGGGGCGGATCGCATAGGTCAACGCGAATGGCTTGGAACGGTACATTGTTGGGCGCATTGGCCGGCTTTTTGATCACCAGAAGCGTCTGGGGAGCCGTGTTCGGCGCCATCGTCGGGCAGATGTTCGATCAGAGCGGACGCCTGACCGGCGCCGCGGGCGCGGACGCCTCGACGACCGCGGCGGTACCGGAGGTTTTTTTCCGCACCACCTTCGAACTCATGGGCCACGTCGCCAAATCCGACGGGCGAGTGTCTGAGGCGGAGATCGATGCGGCGCGCCGGCTCATGCAGGAACTGCGCTTGGGTCCCCGCGACGTCGGCATCGCCATCGACTGCTTCAGAGCCGGAAAGTCGCCGGGCTACGATGCCGGTTTGCGAGTGGAACAGCTGCGCGAAGCCTGCGGACTGCGCTACGACCTGCTGCGCGCCTTCATGGAATTGCAATTGCGGGCCGCGCTGGCCGGCAACGGCATCTCGCAGTCGGCGCGCAGCATCTTGACGCGGGTGGCAGGAGAACTCGGCATGTCGCCACTCGAGTTCGCCCACATGGAATCGGCGGTGCGTGCGCGGCAGCAGGGCGGCGGCAGATCCGCCGGCCCGACCTCTGCGCAAAGGCCGTTGGCCGATTGCTACGCGGAACTCGAGGTCGGCGCGGATATGAGCGATCAAGAGGTCACCAAGGCTTATCGCCGGCAGATGAGCCGCCATCACCCCGACAAGCTGGTTGCCAATGGATTGCCGGAGTCCATGGCGCAGGTGGCCAAGGAAAAGACGCAGCGGATCCAGGAAGCCTACGAGGCGATACGTGCGGCGCGCGGCATGCGTTGATTAAGAGCGGCAGGGCGCGGCCTCGCGCCGGCGCTACTCGTCGTCCTCGTCCTCGGCCTCGTCGTGCTTTGCGGCGCGCGCGCTCTTGCCGGCCGGCGCATTGGCACTGGTGCCGGACTTCACCGGAACGATCAGCGGGCGTGTCTTGACCTTGGGACGCGCGTTGAACACGACGATGGTTTTGCCGGTGGCGCGCAGCAGTCCCTGTTCTTCCAAGACCTTGAGGACGCGCCCGGCCATTTCGCGCGAGCAGCCCACCAAGCGCGACAACTCTTGCCGGCTGACCTTGATTTGCATCCCTTCCGGGTGCGTCATCGCATCCGGCTCTCCGCACAGGTCCATGATCGCGTGCGCTACGCGCCCCGTGACATCCACGAACGCGAGATCGCCGAGTTTGCGGTTGGTTCGATCGAGCCGGGTGGCGAGCTGAGTGGCCAATTCAAAAATGAGCCCGGGACTTTCGGCGGCAATCTGCCTGAACCGCGGATAGGTCATTTCCGCCAGTTCGGACTGTTGGCGGGTGCGAACCCAGGCGCTGCGGGTCGGTTGTTCGTAGAACAGGCCCATTTCGCCGAAAAATTGCCCCTTGTTTAGATACGCCAGCACCATTTCATTGCCATCTTCGTCTTCGATCATGACTTCGACGGAGCCCGAGATGATGTAGTAGAGAATGTCCGGCAGATCGCCCGCGTGGATGATTACGGTCTTGGAAGGGACTGTCCGGATACGGCAGTAGCTCAAGAAACGATTGATCGCAGGGATATCGCTTAAGGCCTTTGCCGTTTCTTCCATGGTCTCTCCCTAGTCTTTGAGGTCGTGTCTTTGTCTTTGAGGTCGTGAAAACGCCTGTTCTGGCGCACGTTTTATTACATAAGTCCCGGAATCGCAAGCACTAACGGGAATTCGCTACAGCCAATACGAACCACCGGTCATGACTCGGGAGGTGAGTCGCATCGCGTCGCGCAGAGCAGTCGGCAGCTCTTTGCCGCCTAAAGCGAGTGCCATGGCACCATGCCTGACCTCGTCGTCGGCCATCTGCTCGAGGATCCGGCGGCTGCGCCGGTCGGCTTGCGGCAAGCGCCGCATGTGATCGTTCAGATGCGATTCGACTTGACGCTCGGTCTCGGTGATGAATCCCAAACTGGTGCGATCACCGAAGGCGCCCGCCACGGCGCCAATGAGAAAGGATCCGGCATACCACAACGGGTTCAAGAGACTGGTTCGGCCGTGTAATTCCTGAAGCCGCTGCTCGCACCAGGCCAGATGGTCCATTTCCTCCGCGGCCGCCTGGCGCATGGCGTCGCTCACGGTCGAATCCCGCGCGCCGAGGGCCTGCCCCCGGTACAGCGCCTGGGCCGCCACCTCGCCGGCGTGGTTCACACGCATCAGTCGAATCGATTCCAGGCGCTCCGATTCCTTCAAGGCGGACTCGTCGCCGGGGGCTGTCGGAGCCGCGCGAGTGGTATGCACTGGGCTGGCTAATACCTTGATTGCTCTATCAATTTCGCCAAGTACACGGTCCGCCAGGCTGAATATGCGGGTATTCATGCACACATTATATAATAGGGTGCTGCCCGCACGGCGGGCTGGTAACGGTGCGCCCGGTTCTGTACACTTTCGCGCCTTTCGTAATCGGCCCGACACATCTGAGTATTTCCATGTACACCGTATTTTCCAAGCCTGAAGCAACCCGTGGCGACTGGTATCTGGTCGACGCCGGCGGCAAGACTCTCGGCCGACTGGCCTCGCAGATCGCGCATCGATTGAAGGGCAAACACAAGCCCAATTATGCGCCCCATCAAGACCTCGGCGATCACATCGTGGTGATCAACGCCGGAACCGTGCGCGTCACCGGCGCCAAGCTCACCGACAAGTTCTATCACCAGCACACCGGCTACGTCGGAAACCTGAAGAGCATCGCTCTCGGCAAGCTGCTCAAGGAACATCCGGAGCGCGCGATCGAATTCGCAGTCAAGGGCATGCTGCCGAAAGGACCTCTGGGCAGGCGCATGTACAAGAAGCTGCATGTATTCGGCGGCAACACCCATCCGCATCAAGCACAGCAGCCCAAAGCGCTGGAACTCTAAGAGCTTCGTAGGAAATCAAGCATGGCATCAAACACAGCCGCGAATACTTTTTACGGCACCGGCCGCCGCAAGACTTCGAGCGCACGGGTATACCTGCGCAAAGGAACCGGCAAGGTCTCCATCAACGGCCGTTCTCTGGACGAATTCTTCGGACGGGAGACCGGCCGCATGATCGTGCAGCAGCCTTTCGGCGCGGTCCAGTTGGACGGCAAGTTCGACGTCGATGCGCACGTCGAAGGCGGCGGAATCACGGGTCAAGCAGGCGCGATTCGCCACGGCATCACGCGCGCTTTGATGGCCTACGACGAGGCGCTGCGCTCGCCGCTGCGCAAGGCGGGTTTTGTGACTCGGGACGCGCGCGAAGTCGAACGCAAGAAGGTTGGCCGCCGCAAGGCCCGCCGCGGAACCCAGTTCTCCAAACGTTGATCGGCTTTGGATTCCGTCCGCCGTCCGCTGTACGACGATACGATCGATCGGATTTGGGGGATCGTCTAGCGGTAGGACAACGGTCTCTGACACCGTTTACCTAGGTTCGAATCCTAGTCCCCCAGCCACTTTAATCAGGGCCCACATCGTGGGCCCGGTTCTTTTCCGCAGGTACACATGTCGGGCGATCCAAATTCGGGTAGGCGTGTAGTACCGTTGGCGCTGGCCGCGCTGGGCGTGGTGTTCGGCGACATCGGCACCAGTCCGCTGTATGCCATGTCGGCGTGTTTTACCGGTCCCAACATTCAAGTGACGCCTGAACACATCTTCGGCGTCCTGTCCCTGATTTTCTGGACCCTGGTGCTGGTGATCCTGCTCAAGTACGTCGCGGTCGTGTTGAACGCCGACAACAAGGGCGAGGGCGGCGTGCTCGCCTTGACCGCCTTGGTGATCAATACGGAGCGCGCGAGTCCGCGCCGCAGGATTTACGGAACGCTGGGTATCCTGGGGGCCGCGCTGTTCTTCGCCGACGGCGCGATCACGCCCGCGATATCGGTGTTGAGCGCCGTCGAGGGATTGCACGTGGCCGCACCGACCGCGGGAATTCCCGTGCTGCCGATCACCGTGATGGTGCTGGTCGGTCTGTTTTTGATCCAGCGCCACGGCACCGGCTCGGTGGGCAAGGTGTTCGGTCCGCTGATGCTGGGATGGTTCGCGATCTTGGCGGTGATGGGCATCGGCTGGATCGTGCGCGAACCTCAAGTGCTCTACGCACTCGACCCATCGCGTGCGCTCGTGCTCATTTCGCAACACCAGATTTCCGCCCTCGCGGTGCTTGCGGGCGTTTTCTTGACCGTCACCGGCGGCGAGGCGCTGTATGCCGACATGGGTCATTTCGGCAAGTCGCCGATTCGGTTGGGTTGGATGTGCATCGTCATGCCGGCGCTGGTTCTCAATTATTTTGGTCAAGGGGCCTTGCTGATCGAGAATCCGGCGGCGGTCAGTAATCCCTTTTACTTAATGGCGCCCGAGTGGTTCTTGTGGCCTTTGGTCGTCATCGCCACCGCCGCCACGGTGATCGCCTCGCAGGCGGTGATCTCAGGGGTGTTCTCCGTGACCACTCAGGCGGTGAGCCTGGGTCTGTTTCCCCGGCTGCGGGTCGAACACTCTTCGGCGCAATTCGCCGGACAGATCTACGTGCCGACGATGAATTGGATACTGATGATCGCCGCGTTGGCATTGGTGTTGAGCTTCGGCAGTTCGGCGGCACTGGCCGGCGCCTACGGCCTGGCCGTCTCCGGCGCCATGACCATCGTGACGCCGTTGACCTTGAGTCTCATCAAATCGCGAACCGGGGGCGAAAGCCGCACGCTGCGCGCCGGCCTGTCGCTGCTGTTCATCATCGACATCGCGTTCCTGCTGGCGAACCTGACCAAGCTCGGGGACGGCGGATGGCTGCCGCTGCTGTCCGGGTTCATCATTTATTGGCTGATGCAGACCTGGGCCAGCGGCAAGGCGTCGGTCATGGCGCGGCTGCTGCGCGATCAAAAGCCGGTGCGCGATTTCCTCGAGGACTTGAAGCGCGATCCGCCGGTGCGGGTGCCCGGAATCGCAATCTTCATGGACGCGAAGGCCACCGGCATACCGCGGGCGCTGCTCAACAACATCAAGTTCAATCGCGTCATTCACGAGCGGGTGGTTCTGCTGACGGTGGTCACCCGCGAGCAGCCGCGTGTCCCCGCGGCAAAGCGCTTGAGCGTCACCCCGGTGTGCGAGGGCATCGTGCGGCTCGTGGCTCAGGTCGGTTTCATGGAGAAGCCGAACATTCTGGAAATCCTCCGCGGTGCGGAGGCCTACGGCATCGTGTATGAGCCGGAGAACACGACGTTTTTCCTGAGCCGCGAAGAATTGCTGCCGGGACAGCGCTCGGATCTGCCGCCGCTGCGGCGCCGGGCTTTCATGCAAATGGCGCGCAGCGCCCAGGTCGTCGCCGATTACTACGGTCTGCCGCCCGGGCGCGTGATCGAGATTGGGACACGGCTGGAAATCTGAAGCGTCCTGACGCCGTCGTCGCCCGCCACCAGCAGCAGATCCGCCGGTCGCCGCGCGAACAGGCCGACGGTGACCACCCCCGCGATCCGATCGATCGCATCCTCCATGCCAAGGGGGTCCGCGAGGCGCAAATTGCGGACGTCCAAGATCTCATTGCCGTTGTCGGTCAGCACCCCTTCGCGCAAGACCGGTTGTCCGCCGAGTTTCGCCAGCTGCCGCGCGACGTAGGAGCGCGCCATGGGGATCACCTCGACCGGCAATGGGAAAGCGCCCAACGACCCGACCAGCTTGGCGTCATCGATGATGCAGATGAACTTCTCGGAGGCCGCGGCGATGACCTTCTCGCGAGTGAGCGCGCCGCCGCCGCCCTTGATCAATACGCCGTGTTCGTCGGCCTCGTCGGCTCCGTCGATGTAGAGGGCAAGATCGCCTTGGGCATTGAGGTCCAGTACCGGAATGCACGCCGCCTGCAACGCCAGCGTGGTCCGGTTCGAACTCGAGACAGCGCCCGCAAGCCGGATTTTACGGTCTTTCAGCTCTTCGATGAGTTCGGCCACCGTCGAGCCCGTACCCATGCCGAGGACCATGCCCTGTTCGATGTAGGGGATCGCTGCTTGCGCGGCGCGGCGTTTTTTTTGGCTCGGTGGAAGCATTTTCTCGCCCCTTTAAACAACTGTGCCCGCGTAAGCGGGCACAGTTGATTACTTTCGAAGGCTTACTTTTTCTTAGCGGCCTTTTTCTTTGCTACCTTCTTCTTCGCCTTCTTTGCTTTCGCTGCCATGATAGAAACTCCGTTGTCGGGTTAGTCCGGGGATCGAGTATATACACGAATAATTAATTTACAAGCAATACGTCGCGCTTCTTCCACGACAATGTGGTAGCAATGCGATCGGCGTCACTCAAGAGTGAGAACGAAATCCCATTCCGCCTTGGATACCGGCGTCACCGACAGACGATTCCCTCGCCGCAAGACGGCCATGTCGGCGAGCTCATCATCGGCATGTTTGCGCAGCTTCTCGAGCGTAATGAGGCGCTGGAATTTGCGCACCAACTTCACATCGATCACGAACCAGCGAGGATCGCTCCGAGTACTGCCGGCGTCGTAGTGATGATGCTTCGAGTCGAAGGCGGTCTTGTCGGCATAGCCCTGCTTCACCACACGGACGATTCCGGCGATGCCCGGGATGTCGCAGCCGGAGTGATAGAAAAAGGCCGTATCGCCTATTTTCATAGAGTCCCGCAGCATGTTTCGCGCCTGGTAATTGCGCACCCCGTCCCAGGCCGTGGTCTGTCTCGGCATTGCGGCAAGGTGATCGACGCTGAAGGTGTCGGGCTCGGATTTCATGAGCCAATGATTCATTGCGCGTCCTTCGGGAAAATTTCATACCCGGATTCCGTCGCGAGCGCATCCAGACGCACGTCCCACGCTTCGGGGAACACACATGCAGCGCGCTGGCGGTCAAAGGCGAGGCCGACGAGCCGCGGACCCTTCCAATGGCTGCGGTGACGCCGAAAGGCGAGCGCGCGATCATAGAATCCGCCGCCCATCCCCAAGCGACGGCCTCGCGGATCGACTCCCACCAGCGGCACCACGATCAGATCGAACCAGCGCGGCTCGACGGCGCGCGCCAGGCGGTGAGGGGAGCATTGCGGCACCAAAATGCCGAATGTGCCGCGCCGGGTCCTGCCGCTCAGGGGATAGAAGCGCAGGCGGCGATGGCGCAGATCGCTCACCACGGGCACGAAAATGCGAACTCCGCGGCGCCGTGCCGCGACCAACAGTGCGGCCGTGTCCGTTTCCCCATCGAACGGCAGATAGATCGCGATGCGGGCGCCCGACTTGAATGCCGCCGTCCGGATGATGGCTGCGGCGGCGCGGCGGGAACGCAGGCGGTGATCCGCGGGGGCGAGGGAGCGGCGCGCGGCGCGCAACTGCTTGCGCAACTTCACTTTCATGAAATCAAGAATAGACGCGCGAAGGAGATGGCGCTACCCGCATGTGCCGTTTTGGACCGTTGCTCCCGACCTGAGCAACAGGTGGGGCTAACTGCGGCACTTAAGGCTTTCCGCTCGAGGCGGACTTGCACAATGTTGCCAGCAAGCAATGGCCCCTGGGGTTTACAAATTAGGGTCAGGAGGTAACCCGATCCGCATCGAACACCGCAGGCAGCGCCAAATTTAACCTTTAGAAACGAGAAGGCCCTAGAGCTCGAGCTGTCGGCCCTTTTCCAAAGCCGACTCTACGCGCTCGCGCAGGATACGCAAGCGTCCGCCGACGTCGGTTTCGAGAGTGGTGTCACGCTTGCGGAATCCCATCAGCTCGTTCGCCAGATTGAGCGCGGCGATCACCGCGATTCGATCCAGACCGACGACTTTTCCGCTGTCGCGAATCTCGCGCATTTTCGCATTCAAGAACTCCGCCGAATCGAGCAGATCGGAGCGCTCCTCCATGGGGCATGTAATGTGATACTCCTTCTCGAGTATGCGCACGCTTACCCGCGCCTGGGTGTCGCTCATGCCTGCTCCATCGATTTCAGCCGTCCGATCATCGCTTCTACCCGCGCGCGCACCTGTTCGTTCTTGTGCAACAGATTGGCGCGCTCCGAGGTGAGCGTTTCTTGCCGCTGGCGCAGCGCCCGATTCTCTTCCTTGATCTGGTTCAACGTGGCAACCAGTTCCTCCAGCCGCTTCTCCAGGCGCTTGAGCTCGAGGTCTACCGGGGACTTTGGATTACCTTCGTTCATAGAGCGCCAATATAGATCGCTGCATTGCGCAATGCAAAGGGTCGACAACGGCCCCGCGGCACGGCTTACGCGGTATCATTCGAAAAATGATGGCGGATATCCGATTCGATGAGTTCGAGGACGTTCTGGTGGCCGCCAGAAGTCTCGCCGATGCGGCCGAGGCGCACGGGTCGTTGTGCGGCGCGCTGTGCTCCATGGCGCCCTACAGCCTGCAGGATTGGATCAACGAAATCCTGCCGGACGGCTCCTCGCTGTCCGCGGAATCGGCGGCCATGCTCGAACGGGTGTTCACCGCGACCGCCGCCTCATTCGGCGAACAAGGCATGCAGTTCGAGCCCTTGTTGCCGGATGACGAACAGCCGCTCAACGGGCGGGCAAACGCGCTGGCCCTGTGGTGCACCGGATTCCTATACGGCCTGGGCACCGGTCAAATCGCCGACTTGGAGGCGCTCAACGGCGATGTCGGCGAAATCGTCCGTGACTTCACCGAGATCTCGCGGGCCACGGGCGACGATGCCGAGGCGGACGAATCGAACGAACAGGCCTATGCCGAACTGGTCGAATTCATCCGCGTTGCCGCCCAGGTGGTGTTCGAGGAACTTCTACCCCTGCGCCGACAGGTCTACCAGTCGACCCAGCAGCGGCTGCACTGAGGAGCCTGATGGATCGCAAGGAGTTCGCGCGTCGCCGCCGCCAGTTCATGCGCATGATCGGCAAGGACGCGATTGCGGTACTGCCGGCGGCGCCGGTGCGTCACCGCAACGGCGATATCGAGTATGCCTACCGGCAGGACAGCCACTTTTACTACCTCAGCGGGTTTCCCGAGCCCGATGCCGTCGCGGTACTGGTGCCGGGACGAAGCCAAGCCGAATACCTGCTGTTCGTGCGCGAACACGATGCCTTGCGAGAGTCCTGGGACGGCGCGTGGGCCGGCACCGACGGTGCGGTGGAGCGTTACGGCGCGGACGATGCGTTTCCGATCGCCGATATCGATGAAATTCTACCGGGCCTCATGGAGCAACGGCAGCGGATTTTCTACTCGATGGGTGCGCACCTCGATTTTGATCCTCGTATGCTGGCATGGGTGAACGCAATGAGGGTGCAGGGGCGGCAGGCCACGGGCGCGCGGCAGGAATTCGTTGCGCTCGGTCATGTGCTCGACGACATGCGTTTGTACAAGAGCCGTGCCGAGCAGGCGAGTCTGCGCCGCGCCGCGCACATCGCCATGGGCGCCCATCGCCGCGCCATGCGCTTTACCCGTCCCGGGCGCATGGAGTACGAGATCATGGCGGAACTGGCGCACGAGTTCCGCTCGCACAATGCGGATATGTCCTACCATCCCATCGTCGGCAGCGGCGCCAATGCCTGCATCATGCACTACCGCGACAACGACCGGCGCCTGTGCGATGGGGACTTGCTGTTGCTCGACGCCGGCTGCGAGCATGACTATTACGCCTCGGACGTGACCCGCACTTTCCCGGTGAGCGGGCGCTTCACGGCGGTTCAACGTGCGATCTATGAGGTGGTGCTCGAAGCCCAGATGGCCGCCATCGACAAAGTGCGGCCCGGAAACCATTGGAACCAATCCCACGAAGCCGCGGTGCGCGCCATCACCCAAGGGCTGGTCAAGCTCGGATTGCTCAAGGGCTCGGTCGCACGGCTCATCAAGGATCAGGCCTATTTGCCGTTCTGCAATCATCGCACCGGACACTGGCTCGGACTCGACGTGCACGACGTGGGCGACTACAAGGTCGGCGGAGAGTGGCGGGTCCTCGAGGCCGGTATGGCGCTGACCGTGGAGCCGGGCATTTACATTCGCCCCTCGCCCCGCGTACCCAGGGAGTTCTGGAACATCGGCGTTCGAATAGAGGACGACGTATTGGTGACCGGGGGCGCTCCGGAGGTTCTGACGGCGGCGCTCGAAAAGACTCCCGAGGCTCTCGAGCGCCTGATGCAGGCGGGGTGAAGCGGATGTACGCGGCGTGAATGACTCGTTCGATATCGCCATCGTGGGCGGCGGCATGGTCGGCGCCAGTCTGGCCGTGGCGCTCAAGGGGCTCGAGGTGCGGGTGGCGTTGATCGAGGCCGTGCCGCACGACGCGGCATCGCAACCGAGCTTCGATGAGCGCACCACGGCGCTGTCGAACGGCAGCCGCCGCATTCTTGAAACCTTGGGCGTGTGGCCGGCGGTGGCGGCCGCGGCGACGCCCATCGCCAAGATTCACGTGTCCGATCAGGGCCACTTCGGCTTTGCGCGCATCGATGCGGCTGAGCAGGGCCTGCGGGCGCTCGGCTACGTCGTTGCGAATCGCGCGCTCGGCGCGGCCCTGTGGTCCAAACTCGGCGATCACGGGGATTTGCGCCTGTACTGTCCGGCGCGGGTGTCGCGCCTGATCCCCGGCGAGCAGTCGGTTGAGCTCGGCGTATCGGAGGCGTCCGGGGTCGAGTCCTCGATCAGGGCGCAATTGGTGGTCGCGGCGGACGGCATCGAGTCCGCGGTGCGCAGCGCCTTCGGCGTGTCCGCCGACGTGCGCGACTACGAACAGACCGCGGTGATCACCACGCTGCTGCCGCGAAGATTTCACGAGCACGTGGCCTACGAGCGCTTCACCGCCAACGGTCCGCTCGCGTTGCTGCCGCTCAACGACGGCCGCTGCACCCTGGTCCTCACGCTCCATCGTTCGCTGGCGCAGACGGCCATGAGCTGGTCGGATGAGGAATTTCTGGCCGAAGTGCACAGACGATTCGGATTCAGGCTGGGCCGTTTCCTCAAGGTGGGCCGCCGCGTCGCCTATCCTCTCTCCTTGACGCGCGCCCGGCGCACCAGCGCGGGACGCTGCGCGATCATCGGCAACGCGGCGCAGGGACTGCATCCGGTCGCCGGGATGGGATTCAATCTGGGTCTGCGCGACGTGGCGTGTCTCGCCGAGCTGATTGCCGAGCGCCGCTGCGAGCCTCGCGGCGAGCATGGCGGGAATCGGGAGTTGCGGGACTTCGGCGCGAGCGCCCTGTTGTCGGCGTACGATGCCTGGCGCGCCGCGGACCGCGGCCAAATCATCGCTTTCACCGACGGGTTGGTGCGGCTGTTTTCCAATCCTTTGGGAGCGGTACAGCGACTGCGCAATCTCGGGCTGTTGGCCTTCGATTTGCTGCCGCCCGCGAAGGCGGCGTTGTCGTCGTTGAGTACCGGAGCCGCCGGGCGGGTCCCAAAACTCGCGCGCGGCGTTGCGCTCGGCCCGGCAAGCAACGCCGCTGGTTCTTCGGCATGAGCCGCGATTTCGACGCCGTGATCGTCGGCGCGGGAGTCGTCGGCAGCGTCATGGCGAGCCTGTTGCTGGCGCGCAAGCAATGCAGTCCGGGCCGGGTGGCGATCGTCGCCGACCGCATCGCGGCGGGCCCGGCCGTCGCGGGCGACGCAGCCGCCGCGGACTGGGATCTGCGGGTGTTTGCATTGAGCCGCGCCTCGCAGCGGCTGCTGCAACTGTGCGGCGCCTGGCAGAGCCTGCCGCCGCAGCGAGTGTCCGCCTACGAGCGCATGTGCGTGTGGGACGAGAGCGGCGCGCCGCAAGGGCCGGGATCGCTGACCTTCGATTGCGCCGAGATCGGCGAAGCGAATCTGGGCCACATCGTCGACGGGCGCGCATTGCAGGAGTCCTGCCTGCGGGCCGCGTGCGCCGCCGGCGCCGTGCTCATCGAGGCGCAGCTGCAGGAGATCGCGTTGACCGACACCGATGCGCGGCTGCGTTTGACCGACGGACGCGATCTGCGCGGCGCTCTGCTGATCGCGGCCGACGGCGCCGAATCGAAGACCCGCGGCCTCATCGGCATCGATGTCGCCGGCCATGCCTATCATCAGGATGCGCTGGTGGCTCACGTGCGAAGCGAAAAATCACACCGGAACACCGCCTGGCAGCGATTCTTGTCCACCGGACCGCTGGCATTCCTGCCGCTGCCGGACGGCCGTTCATCGATCGTCTGGAGCGTCGCGCGGGCCGAGGCCGCGCGCTTGCGTCTCCTCGATGCGGCGGCGTTCGGCGAGGCGCTGCGAGCGGCGAGCGGCGACGTGCTGGGCGAGCTCGCGCTCACGACGCCGCTTGCGAGCTTTGCGCTCAAGTTACAGTATGCGGTCGACTATGCGCGGCCGCGCGCCGTGCTGCTCGGCGATGCCGCACACGCGGTGCACCCACTGGCGGGGCAAGGATTGAATCTTGGGCTGCTGGACTGCGCGTCCCTCGCCGAGGTGCTCGGTTCCGCCGGCGCTGCTGCGCAGCTCGGCGAGTACCGGCTGCTGCGCCGCTACGAGCGGTGGCGCAAAAGCGAGAACCTGCTTGCGGCCACCGCGTTCGACGGTTTGGAGCGTCTATTTTCGAATGCCAACCCGGGCGTAGCGCGCCTGCGCACCGCCGGACTCGATTCGGTGCGTAAGCTGCCGTTCCTCAAACGACAGTTCGCCAAGCGCGCCTTGGGGTTGGTCGGCGACATCCCCCCCTTTCTCAAGGCCGAGGGCGTCTGAAGCCGCGGGGCCTGCACCGCCGGCGGCGCCGCGCTCATTCCAACAGGCGATCAATCTTGGCGGCACAGATGAAATCGTTCTGCGACAGACCGCGGATCGAATGCGTGGTGTAGGTGATGCGGCAGTAGTCGTAACCGGCTTCCACGTCAGGGTGGTGGTCTTGCGCGTTCGCGATGTGCGCGACCGCATTGACGAAACTCATCGTGCGGTAGAAATCCTTGAACTTGAACGCGCGCTTCAGGCTCCTCGCGTCGGCGGCGAGCTGCCAATCGGGATGCAGCTCGGCGCGCAGCGCCGCGGCCTCGGTCTTGTTCAAGGGCGCAACGCCGCCTTCACAGGGGACGCATGTCTTTCCTGACAGCTCGTTCACGAAGAGGTCCTGTGATAGGTGCGCTCGACGTAGCGTTCGACCAGCTCCTGGAACTCCTCGGCGATGCGCTCGCCTTTGAGCGTCACCGTCTTGGCGCCGTCCTCATAAACCGGCGCCACCGGATACTCACCCGTGCCCGGCAGGCTGATGCCGATGTTGGCGTGCTTGCTCTCGCCCGGACCGTTGACCACGCAGCCCATGACGGCGACCGTCATGTCCTCGACGCCCGCTCGCTGCTGGCGCCACTGCGGCATGCGGTGGCGGATATGGCCCTGGATCTTCTGCGCCAGCTGTTGGAAATAGGTGCTGGTGGTGCGGCCGCAGCCCGGGCACGCAATCACCATCGGCGTGAACGAGCGCAAGCCCATGGTTTGCAGAATTTCCTGCGCGACGATGACTTCCTGGGTACGGTCGCCGCCGGGTTCGGGCGTCAACGACACACGGATCGTATCGCCGATGCCCTCTTGCAACAGCACCCCGATGGCGGCGGTCGATGCCACGATGCCCTTGCTGCCCATACCGGCCTCGGTGAGCCCGAGATGCAAGGGGTGGCTGCAGCGTGCCGCGAGGTTGCGGTACACCGCGATCAAGTCCTGGACGCCGCTCACCTTGGCGCTGATCACGATCATATCCGTACCGAGCCCCAGGCTCTCGGCGCGCTTGGCGCTGTCCAGGGCCGACACCACGATCGCTTTGCGCATCACCTCGAGCGCCGGCAGGGGTTCGGCCTGCTTCGAATTCTCGTCCATCATGCGGGTGAGCAGATCCTGATCGAGGCTGCCCCAATTCACGCCGATGCGCACCGGTTTCCGGTACCTGCAGGCGGTTTCGATCATTTCGGCGAATTGCGGATCGCGCTTGCTGCCCCGACCCACGTTGCCCGGATTGATCCGCAGCTTGGCCAGGGCCTGCGCGCAGGCGGGATGAGCCTTCAGCAGCTTGTGACCGTTGAAGTGGAAATCGCCCACCAACGGAGTGCCGATGTTTTGGGCGTCCAATTTTTCGCGAATGTGCGGCACGGCGGCGGCCGACTCGTCGTTGTTGACCGTGACGCGTACCAATTCCGACCCGGCGCGCGCCAACGCTTTGACTTGCGCCACCGTGCCCTCGATGTCCGCGGTATCGGTATTGGTCATCGACTGCACGACGATCGGGGCGCCGCCGCCGATGGTCACGTCGCCGACTTTGACGCTTGATGATTTTCTGCGTGATTTCATGGTGCCTATTCTACCTTGCCGGCCGGGCGTATCGCACGGCCGCTCGCTGCCTCACGGCAAACCGGCATAATATGAGCGTGGCGGCAAGAATCATCTATTCCACGGGGATCGGGAGCCTGTGCCCCAATTGCCGCCGTGCGCTGCGGGAATGCGTTTGCCCCAAAGGCGCTCCGGGCGTGCAGACGGCGAGCGCGGTGCGTGTCGGCCGGGAGACCAAGGGCCGGGCCGGCAAGGGGGTCACGACGGTGACCGGGCTGCCGCTCGCGATGGCGGACATCGAGGCGCTCGCCGCCAAGCTCAAGAAGCGCTGCGGGTCGGGCGGGACGGTGCGCGACGGCGTCATCGAAATTCAGGGCGATCACCGCGACCTCATCGTCGCGGAGCTGATCAAATCGGGCTGGCCGGCCAAGAGGTCCGGCGGCTGAGGGCGCGCCGCGGATCGTGTATCATTCGCGCATCGCGAGAAGAGCTGTCTGGAGAGCGGTCGCGCCGGCGCCGACCCACCGAAGGGGAGCAGCGCGCATCGGTGCGCTCGATCTCTC
>DAINPA010000017.1:0-11231 GCA_036743675.1 Steroidobacteraceae bacterium | reverse complement strand
CGCCGGCGCCGACCCACCGAAGGGGAGCAGCGCGCATCGGTGCGCTCGATCTCTCAGGTCACAAGGACAGAGGGGCGCAGCACCGGTGGGTGCTTGCCGTATCTCTCCTTACGTTCGCAGCGAGGTTGCGATGGGCCTGAGGACACCGCTTTACGACACCCAGCTCTCGCAGGGCGCCAAAATCATCGACTTTGGCGGCTGGGACATGCCCTTGAGCTTCGGCTCGCAGATCGACGAACACCACGCGGTGCGCAGGGATGCGGGTATTTTCGATGTGTCGCACATGTGCGTCGCCGACTTGAAGGGCGTTCGCACCCGGGAATTCCTGCGTTTCTTGCTGGCCAACGACGTCGCAAAACTCGCGGTCCCCGGACAGGCGCTGTATTCGTGCATGTTGCTGCCCTCGGGCGGCGTGATCGACGATTTGATCGTCTACTTCATGACCGAGTCGTGGTTCAGGCTGGTCGTCAACGCCGGCACGCGCCGCAAGGATCTCGCGTGGATAGGCGAACACGCGGGCCCCTTTGGAGTGAAGGTGCTCGAACGCACGGATCTCGCGATGCTCGCGGTTCAGGGCCCCAACGCAATCGCCAAGACGCTGCCGCTGATGGCGCCGGCGCGGCGCGCTGCGGCGCAGGGGCTCGCCCGCTTCAGCGGCGCCGAGTTCGACTCCTGGTTTGTGGCGCGTACCGGATATACCGGAGAGGACGGCTTCGAGATCATGCTGCCTGCGACGCAGGCCGCCGCCACTTGGCAGGCGCTCGTGGCCCAGGGCGTCACGCCCGCCGGATTGGGTGCGCGCGATACGCTGCGCCTGGAGGCGGGCATGAATCTCTACGGCAATGACATGGACGAAAGCCGCCATCCACTCGAGTCCGGATTGTCGTGGACGGTGGCCTTCGAGCCCGCAACCCGTGAATTCATAGGCCGAAGCGCGCTCACCCGCGCACGCGAGGCCGACCACCCCGCGCTCGTCGGCTTGCTGCTCGAGGATCGCGGGGTTTTGCGCAAGTCCCAGCAAGTCAGCGCCGCCGCCGAGCCCGGGGCGGTTGCGCCGCGCGATTCGACCCTGCTCGGGGAGGTGACCAGCGGTACGTTTTCGCCGACGCTGAATCGCGCCATCGCGCTCGCGCGGCTGGCGCCGGGAGCCGGACCCCGGGTGCTGGTGGACATCCGCGGCAAACCGCACGCAGCGCGCGTCGTGAAGCCGCCGTTCGTGCGCAACGGCAAGATTTTGGTGGCCATTTGATCAAAGGAGATCGGCGAGTGAGCAACATACCGGGCGATTTACACTACACCCGAAGTCACGAGTGGGTTCGGCGATTGCCAAGCGGACAGCTGGAGGTGGGCATCACGGATCATGCCCAGGAGGCGCTCGGGGATCTGGTGTTCGTCGAAGTGCCGCAAGCCAAGCGGCGCGTGAATGCGGGAGAAGCCTGTGCCGTCGTCGAATCCGTCAAGGCCGCATCCGATGTCTACAGTCCGGTCACGGGCCAGGTCGCCGCAAGCAACGAGGAGCTGGCGCAACGTCCCGAACTGCTCAACAGCGATCCCTATGGAGCCGGTTGGCTGATGCGTGTGGAACCCGACGCAGCGGCTGCGGCCGCCGCCTTGCTGACGGCAGCCGAGTACGCGCAATTCCTCGACGAAGCCGGGTAGGCTCGCCATGCCGTTCATTCCGCACACCGCCGACGACATCGCCCGCATGCTGCAAGTCATCGGAGCGCAATCCATCGACGAGCTGTTCGATGAGATTCCGACCGCCCTGAAGACGGCGGCCCTGCACGGCGTCCCGCCGGCGCTGTCGGAAATGGAGGTCGGACGGCTGCTCACCGAGCGCGCCTTGCGCGACGGCAGGCCGTTGAATTTCATCGGCGCCGGCGCCTATGAGCATCACATTCCCGCTCCGGTGTGGGCCATCGCCACACGCGGCGAATTTTATTCCGCCTACACCCCCTATCAGGCGGAGGCGAGCCAGGGCACGTTGCAGCTGATCTACGAATATCAGTCGATGATGTGCGCATTGACCGCCATGGAAGTATCCAACGCGTCTTTGTACGACGGCGCCTCGGCTTTGGCCGAGGCCTGCCTGATGGCGGTGCGCGCGAATCGCAGCTCGGAATCGCGCCGCATCTTGCTGCCGCGAACGGTGAATCCGACCTATGGCCAGGTGGCGCGCACCCTCACCTGCAACCAGCACCTGGAAATCGAAGCGCTGAATTTCGACCGGCGCGAGGGGCGTGTGCCGTTGCACGCGCTGCAAGCGTACGAGGGGCGGGATTGCGCCGCGTTGGTGGTGCAACAGCCGAATTTTTTCGGCAACTTGGAAGAAGTGGACCGGCTGACCGATTGGGCGCATGCCCACAACATGCTGCTGATCGCGGTGGTGAATCCGACCGCGCTGGCGTTGCTCAAGCCTCCGGGCGAGTGGGGCGGTCTCTCGGGCGGCAGACGCGGGGCCGATATCGTGTGCGGCGAGGGCCAGCCGCTCGGCGTGCCGCTCGCCTCGGGCGGGCCCTACTTCGGCTTCATGGCGACGCGCATGCAGTACGTGCGGCAAATGCCCGGCCGAATCGTCGGCGGGACCCTGGATGTCGAAGGCCGGCCGGGCTTCAGTCTGACGCTGCAGGCGCGGGAGCAGCACATTCGGCGCAGCAAGGCGACCTCCAACATATGCACCAACCAAGGACTGCTGGTGACCGCGGCGACCATCTACCTGGCGCTGCTCGGCGCCGCCGGCCTCAAGCGCGTTGCGGCGGCGAGCGCGCAGCGCACCGCGCAGTTGGTGCGCGCGCTCAGCCAAATCGGCGGTGTTTCCGTGGCTTTTGACAGCCCGCGGTTTCACGAGGCGGTGCTGCTCTTGAACCGCCCGGTGGCGCCGGTGCTGGCCGCGCTCGCCGAGCGCGGGATCTCGGGCGGGCTCGATCTTCACGCCAGTCACCCGGAACTCGGGCACGCGCTGCTGGTGTGTGCGACCGAAACCAAGACCGATGCCGACATCGACGCGTATGCGCGCGCGCTGGCCGATCTGATGCAGCCGCCGTACGTTGTGCGCGGTTCAAATTGAGGGGACGAGTATGGCCGATCTGAAGTTACGCGAACCGCTGATATTCGAATTGAGCAAGCCGGGCCGTCAAGCCAGGAGCCAATTTCCGCCGGCGGGCACGGCGGCGGAACCGGCGGCAACCTTGGAGATTCCCGAGCACCTGCGCCGCGGGGCGCCGCCGCCGCTGCCCGAAGTCTCCGAGCTGCAGGCGGTGCGGCACTACACGCGCTTGTCGCAGCTCAACTTTTCGATCGATACGCACTTTTATCCCTTGGGCTCCTGCACCATGAAGTACAACCCCAAGGCCTGCAACAGCTTCGCCATGTTGCCGGAATTCTTGACGCGCCATCCGCTCGCGCCCGAGCCCCAGGGCTTCCTCGCCTGCCTGTACGAGCTGCAGGAAATGCTCAAGGACATCACCGGCATGCAGCGGGTCAGTCTCACGCCCATGGCCGGCGCGCAAGGCGAATTTGCCGGCGTCGCGATGATTCGGGCCTATCACCGCGTGCGTCATGAGGCGGCGCGCCGCCAGATCATCGTGCCTCAGGCCGCGCACGGCACGAATCCGGCCAGCGCCGCGATGTGCGGCTGCAGCGTCACGGAGATTCCGTGCGACCGCAACGGCGATATCGATATCGAAGCGTTGAAGGCGGCGGTGAGCGATGAAACGGCCGCGATCATGCTCACCAATCCGTCCACCTTGGGCGTGTTCGAGCACAGAATCGAGGAGGTCGCGCGCATCGTTCACGATGCGGGCGGGCTGTTGTACTACGATGGCGCGAATCTGAACGCCATTCTCGGCAAGGTTCGCCCGGGCGACATGGGCTTCGACGTCATTCACATGAATTTGCACAAGACCTTCTCGACACCGCACGGCGGCGGCGGCCCCGGTTCCGGCGCGGTGGGGGTCGGCCCGCGCCTCGCGCCCTTTGTGCCGATTCCGCTGGTGGGCAGGGTCGAGGAACGGTATCAATGGTTGACGGAGCGCGACGTGCCGCACTCCATCGGCCGCCTGTCGGGGTTCATGGGCAATGCCGGCGTCAACTTGCGCGCCTATGTCTACATGCGGATGTTGGGCCGCGAAGGCATGGTGCGGGTCGCCGAATTCGCCGCACTCAATGCCAACTATCTCATGAAGCGCTTGATTCAAACCGGCTACGAAGCGGCATACCCGATGCGCCGCGCCAGCCATGAATTCATCATCACCCTGAAGCAGGAAAACCGGCGCTATCAGGTCACCGCGATGGATGTGGCGAAGCGGCTTCTGGATCTCGGGTTCCACGCGCCGACCACCTATTTTCCGCTGCTGGTGCCCGAATGCCTGCTGATCGAGCCGACGGAAACCGAAACCAAGGAAGAGCTCGACCATTTTTGCGACGCCATGGCGGTCATTCGGCGGGAAATGGAACGCGAGCCCGAGCAATTGCGCTCCGCACCGCATACACTGCCGGTCCGGCGGCTGGACGACGTGCGAGCCGTTAAACAACTCGATTTGGCGTGGAAGCCTGCCGCTTGAATGACTGAACGAGCCAAACCCACCGGAATGGTGCGCCTGCTGCCCGCCTTCGGGTATTCTGCGCAAGGTTTCCGCCACGCTTGGCGGGAAGAGGCCGCGTTTCGTCAGGAGGTGTGCCTGGCGGCGTTGGTCATTCCCCTCGGCCTGTTCTTGGGCCATTCCGGCGTCCAACGGGCCCTCCTGATTTGCCCGATGCTGCAGATTCTGGTGATCGAAATCTTGAACAGCGCGGTCGAGGCGGCCGTGGATCGCAGCGGCACGGAGCGCAACGCGCTCGCCGGCATGGCCAAGGACATGGGGTCGGCAGCCGTCATGCTCAGTTTCGCGATGCTGGGAACCGTGTGGCTCCTGATCTTGTCCGATCACGGACATTGAACTTCATCTCATTACAAGGATCGGCATGTTCCGTACGTCGTTAGTGTTCTCGCTTTTATTGCTGGCCGGCCGGGTTATGGGTGCCGCCGCGCCGGATGCGCCCGGGCCGCTGCCGGGCGCAGTGGTCAACAACGCCAATTGGGCGCAGACACTCGAGCGCATCGCCTCGGGAGTGGTGACCATTCAAATCGACAGCACGCGCGCTTTCGACACCGAATGGAATACGACGGCGCAGGCGACCGGATTCGTCATCGATGCGAAGCGCGGCCTCATATTGACGAACCGGCACGTGGTGACGCCGGGCCCGGTGACGGCGCAGGCCATTTTCCAGAATCGCGAGGAAGTGCAGCTCTACCCCGTGTACCGCGACCCGATTCACGACTTCGGCATCTATCGCTACGACCCGGAGAAATTGCGTTTCATCAAGCCGGCGGAATTGCCGCTGTATCCCGCGGGCGCGGTGATCGGCCGCGAAATTCGCGTGGTGGGGAACGATGCCGGCGAGCAGCTGTCGATTCTCGCCGGCACGCTCGCGCGTCTGGACCGCCAGGCCCCGGAGTACGGCTACGGCAAGTACAACGATTTCAATACGTTCTATTACCAGGCCGCGTCCGGCACCTCCGGCGGCTCTTCGGGGTCGCCGGTCATCGATATCGAGGGGCGGGTGGTGGCGCTCAACGCCGGCGGCGCAACCGGCGCGCAGTCGAGCTTCTACCTGCCGCTGCCCGCCGTTGCGCGCGCGCTGAAATACATCGACGCCGGCAAGCCGGTGCCGCGTGGCACCTTGGAGACGGTATTCAAATACACGCCCTACGACGAATTGCGGCGCCTGGGACTCAATGCGGCGACCGAAGCACGCATGCGCGGCGTCTACCCAAAGCTCACCGGGATGCTGGTGGTCGATGAGGTGCAGCCGGGATCCGCGGCGGACGGCGTATTGTCGCCCGGCGACATTCTGGTCGCGATCGACGGCAAACCGGTGCCGGAGTTCTTCGCCTTGGAAGACGTGCTCGACAATCATGTCGGTCAAGAGGTCAAAGTCGAGATTCAACGCGGCGACCAAAGCCTGCGGCACGCGCTCGAGGTGCAGTCCCTGAGCGCCATTACCGCCGACGAGTACCTGGAATTCGGCGAGGCGGTCGTGCACACGCTCTCCTATCAACAGGCGCGCCACTACAATTTGCCGATCAAGGGCGTGTACGTCGCCAATCCGGGCTATGTATTCGCCAGCGCGGGCATTCCGCACGGTGCGCTGATCAGTTCGTTCAACGGCAGAAAAACGCAGACGCTCGCCGATTTCGAAGCCGCATTGGCCGATCTTGCGGACGGCGAACGGGCGGCCGTGCGTTATGTGACCCTCGAGGATCCGCGCTCCACGCAACTCAAGGTGGTGCGCATGGATCGGCGCTGGTTTCCCGCGCGTCACTGCCAGCGTGACGATGCGCTCGGCATCTGGCCCTGCGTGGACTTGAGCGCGGGGCCCGCGGCGGCGCCGCTCAAACCGGCATCGACACAATTCCCGAAGAGCGGCGATCCGCGCATCGATCGCCTGGCGCCGTCATTGGTCATGGTGACCTTCGATATGCCGTATTCGGTGTCCGGCGTGACCGAAAAGAACTACCACGGCACCGGTGTGATCGTGGACGTGAGGCGCGGTTTGGTGGCGATCGACCGCAATACGGTGCCGCTGGCGATGGGCGACGTGCGCCTGACGTTCAACGGTACGGTCGAGGTGCCGGGCAAGGTCGAATTCATACACCCGCTTCACAATCTGGCGATCGTCTCCTACGAGCCGAAGTCGATCGGCGACACGCCGGTGCGGGCCGCGACGTTCATCAGCAAGGATCTAAGTCCCGGCGAAGACGTGTGGGTGGTCGGTCAGCGCAACGACTCGAAAATCGTTTCGCAGCGCACGCAGGTGTCGAGCGTCGATGCGGTTGCCTTGCCGTTGTCGCGCACCCTGCGCTTCCGGGACAGCAATCTGGAGGTGGTGAATCTGGTCAACGCACCCGGGGATATGGACGGGGTTTTGGCCAACGACAAAGGCGAAGTGCTGGCGCTGTGGTCGAGTTTCGCCTTCGAAACACAGCACGAGCTCGAGCAGGTCAATCGCGGCATTCCTGCCGACCTGGTCGCGCAAATGATCGATGTCGTCGCCGGCGGACGGCCTCTCTATTCCTTCGACGCGGAGTTCAACGTGCAGTCGCTCGCCAGCGCGCGCAAGCTCGGCCTGCCCGACGAATGGGTGCGCCGGTTCCAGGAGCACGACCCGCAGCGCCGCCAGGTGCTCGGTATCGATCGGCTGGTCGCCGGATCGGCCGCCGCGGCACTGCTCGAGCCGGGCGATCTGTTGCTCGCGATCGACGGCAAGGTCGTCAATCGCTTCCGCGAGGTGGAGCGCGCCGTTCAAAGACCGGAGGTGTCGGTCACGGTGTGGCGCGACGGCGCGGAGAAGATTCTGCCCCTCAAGTCGAGCGAACTGGACGGCCGCGACATCGATCGGGTGCTGATCTGGGCGGGAGCGACCCTGCAGGCTCCGCACCGGGCGATGGCGGCGCAGCGCGGCATCGCGCCGTACGGCGTATTCGTCTCGTTCTTCTTTTACGGCTCGCCCGCCACACGCTATGGGCTGTATGCCGGCAGGCGCATCACCGAAGTCGACGGGCAGCCGACCGCGGATCTCGATGCCTTCATCAAGGCGGTTCGCGGCAAACCCGACCGGGCCTCATTGCGGCTGAAAACCGTCGCGTGGAACGGGCAAACCGACGTCATAACGCTCAAGCTCGACAATCATTATTGGCCGGCCTATGAGCTGGTTCGCGGCAGCGACGGCAGCTGGACGCGCACCGCCCTCGAGCCCACCGCCGTGGCCGTGGCACGCGCACCTTGAGCGCGAGCTTCGCCATATCCACCGCCGCCCGAACGCAGCTTGCAGAAATATTGGCCATTTACAACGAGGTGATTCGCAATACCACCGCCGTGTATTCGGACCAGGAGGTCACGTTATCGAACCGCGAGGCCTGGTTCGAGACGAAAGCCGCCGGCGGCTTCCCGGTGCTGGTTGCGCACGACGATTCGGGCGTGCTCGGATTCGGCAGCTTTGGGGAGTTTCGCGCATGGCCTTGTTATCGGTATAGCGTCGAACACAGCGTCCATGTGCGCGCCGATTGCCGCGGCCGCGGTATCGGCCGGGCGCTCATTCTCGCGCTGCTCGAGGCGGCGTCCGGAATGCACAGGCACGTCATGATCGGCGGCATCGACGCGGACAACGCGGTGTCCATCGGTCTGCACCGGAGCCTCGGCTTCCAGGTGGTGGGCCATTTGCAAGAAGTCGGGTTCAAGTTCGGGCACTGGCTCGACCTGAAGTTCCTGCAACGGCGCATTTGATATCATGAGCCTGTGGTAAGAGCGACGCAGACCGATATCGACGAAGCCGTCGAAACGCTGCGCGCCGGCGACCTGGTGGCATTCCCGACCGAGACCGTCTACGGGCTCGGAGCCAATGCCTCCAATCCGGCGGCGGTGCGCAAAATCTTCGAGGTGAAAGGCCGTCCACCGGACCACCCGGTGATCGTGCACCTGGACAACCCGCGCTACCTGCACCGGTGGGTGGCGGACGTGCCGCCGGCGGCGGAATGCTTGGCGGGCATGTTTTGGCCCGGTCCCCTCACCTTGATCCTGCCGAAGGCGGACCACGTCAACGACATCGTCACCGGCGGACAAGACAGCATCGGCATTCGGATTCCCTCACATCCGATTGCGCAGCAGCTCCTGACCGCCTTCGGCGGCGGCATCGCGGCGCCGTCCGCCAATCGTTACGGCCACCTGAGTCCGACCAAACCCGAGCACGTGCGAGACGAGTTCGGCGATGCCGTCCGGGTGCTTCTGGATGGCGGGGACTCGCCGATCGGTCTCGAGTCGACGATCGTGTCGTGCATCAACGACGAACTGCGTTTGCTGCGCCCCGGGTCCATCACCCGCTCACAGATCGAAGCGGTGGTTGGAGAATTGGCGGTCGGCGGCACTGCGCCGCGCGCTCCCGGCGACCGGGCGCTGCATTATGCCCCGTCGACTCCGCTCGAGATCGTGCCGGCCGACGACTTGGAGGCGCGGGCCGGCGAGATGGTGGCGCGCCAGGAAAAGGTGGCGGTTCTGGCGATGCGCCCGCCGCTGCATACCACGCGTTTCATGACGTGGATCAATGCGGGCAAAAAGCCAGGCGCGTACGCTCATAATCTTTACAATCATTTGCGCACCCTGGACCGTGCCGGCTGCGTGGGGATTTTGGTGCAGGAATTGCCGCAGGACGAACGCTGGGCCGCAATTCTGGACCGCTTGCAGCACGCCAGCGGGATGCGCGAAGATCCGCTCGAATTGAGCGCGGGTTGAGAGCTGATCAGATGGCCAAGGCGCCCGGAATTACCATATTGCGCGCGGTCGATTCGCAGGAACTCGACCCGGCGGCCGATCCGCTCGCGCCCGACTCGATCAGGCATCTGGTGGCCCGATACGGGTCGCCCCTTTTCATCATCGATGCGGGCCGTGTGCGCGCCCAATACCAGCGCCTCGCGGCGGCACTGCCCGGCGTGGACCTGCACTACGCAGTCAAGTCTTTGCCGCACGCGTCGGTCGTCGACTCGCTGCGCGCGGCGGGCGCCTATTTCGATCTCGCGACCAACGGCGAAGTCGACCTGGTACGCCGTCTCGGGGTGCCGGCCGAGCGCTGCATTCATACGCACCCGATCAAGCGCGACGGCGACATCCGCACCGCATTGTCGTTCGGCGTGAGCCGATTCGTCGTCGACAACCCGGACGAGTTGCGCAAATTCACCAAATTCAGAACTCGCGCCTCATTGCTGATTCGGGTCGCGTTCCGCGGCGATGCGGTGTGCGACTTTTCGCGTAAATTCGGCTGCGACCCCGATGCTGTTGCGGATCTGCTGACGCTCGCCGCCAAGTTGCACATCAAGGTCGAGGGATTGTCGTTTCACGCCGGTTCGCAGGCGTCCGGGCCCGCCATGCATGTCGAGGCCATCGAGGTGTGCCGCGACCTGATCGGGCAAGCGGCACAGCGCGGGCACAAGCTCGAGACGCTCGACATCGGCGGCGGATTTCCGGTCGATTACCTTAAGCGCTCGATCCCCATCGAGGATTTTTGCGCGCCAATCTGCCGTGCCCTGAGCTCGCTCGAGCCGCCCATGCGCATCATCGCCGAACCGGGACGCTATATCGCGGCGCCGGCCGCGGCGGCGGTGTCCTCGGTCATGGGATGCGCGTTGCGCGACGGGCGCTGGTGGTACTATCTCGACGACGGCGTGTACGGGAGCTACAGCGGCCAGATGTACGATCATGCATCCTATCCGATCGAGTGCCTGGTGCCGGCCGGGCCCACCCACCCCTCGGTGCTCGCCGGACCGACCTGCGACGGCATCGACGTCATCAATGAGCATATGCAGCTGCCGAAGCTCAAGAACGGCGATCTCATCGTCGGGCGTTCGATGGGCGCCTACACCTGGGCCTGCTCCTCCGAATTCAACTTCTTTCCCCGCCCCACGGTGCTGACGCTCGATGGCGGCCGGCTATGGCGGGAGGGGGTCGAGCGGTGACCCAGCTCGTGGCTTGGAGCCGCCGACGGGTGCTTAAAGCCGGCGCGCTGCTGGCCGGCGCATCCGCGGTCGCAGTGTGGGCGCCGCGGGCCCGGGCGCAGGAGTCGCCGCTGGTCAAGCGGCTGGCATTGCGCAACTTGCACACGCCGGAGTCGATCGAGCTGGAGTTTTTTCGGGGCGACGCCTACATCCCCAGTGCGCTCGCGGCCGCCCAAGTATTTCTGCGCGATTATCGCAACGGCGAGCAACACCCCATCGACCCGCCGTTGTTCGATTACCTTTACGAGGTGGCGCGGCGCCTGGGCGTCGACCCCGTGTTTGGCGTGATATCAGGCTATCGGTCGCCGCAGACCAACGAACGGCTGCGCGAACGCAGCGACGGGGTGGCGCGCCACAGTCTGCACTTGGAAGGGCGCGCCATCGATGTGCGCCTCGAGGGCGTCGATTGCGCGGATCTTGCCAACGGAGCGCTGGCCTTGAGCCGCGGCGGCGTCGGCTACTACCGCAGATCCGATTTCGTGCACCTGGATACCGGCGCGCTGCGCACCTGGCGCGGCTGACCGAGGAAGGCGCGGATGCGCGCCGCCGTTTGCGCAGAGACCGCGGATGCGATCGCGGCGATGAGGATGGCCATCGCGCCGGCTTACTCGGATTCCCTGCACGGCGAGTTGCAGCGCCGAATCGCCGC
>DAINPA010000016.1:29323-33480 GCA_036743675.1 Steroidobacteraceae bacterium | reverse complement strand
TTTATCGATGCGCATTGTTGTCGGCTCCGGGAAATTGCATAGTTGGACATCTTCGTAGGTGGCGGGTGGTGCGCCGAATGTGCTTAGGCACTGTAAATAAATAACGGTATCAAGGCGGTATCGAACGGCTGGCCTCATGGACCGAGGTCCTCGAGTTGCGGATTTTCCATGTCGAGTAAAGGTTGCGCGTCTTGGGCCAGCCCCTGTATTTGTCCGCCGATGCCCAGCAGCTGATTTACACCGGCCTGCAGTTGCTTTTCGCGGCGAGCCCAGCACTGGATCGTGACATTCTTCTCGGATTCGCGCACTTCGCTTTGCAGCTGTTGGGAGCCTTGTTCCATCTTGCGCTTCGCGGCCGCGAGTTGCTCGCCGGCATCATCGAGCTTCTTCTGCAGTGCCGCCTTCTCATCTAGAGCGCACCCGATCTTTGTAACCCATTGATTATTCTAGGCTGCCTAACCTGGTCAACATCGGGTCCACGGCCGGCCCCATGCCCCAAAACTCGCAACCTCCGGCCACGCCCAACCAGATCGCCAAAACCGATGCTCAAAATCGCTAAGGGTGTCAAGGCGTCGCCAAAGGGCGCCGCGGTCTACTGCGCACCCGGTATGCCATTGCAGGACCCAACGTCCGTCATAGCTTTGCAGCCGGTTCCGCCCTAATCTCGCATGCTATGTGTGAGCGTTACGTGCTTCCGGACCAAGTCACCGCGGAACGAGAGTTCTTGCCAGCGCAAGCATGGTGGAGCTTCACGGCAAGATTTAATGTCGCGGCGCAGCAATATGTGCCGGCCATCCGCTGGCATGACGGTGAGTCCGAAGCCGTCATGATGCGCTGGGGCCTCATTCCGTCGTGGGCGGAAGGCAAGTGGGTCGGAACTCCGCCAGCGTGCGTCGAGATCGACGAGATCCAAAGTTCACCGACGTATAAGGCCTCCTGGCTCAACAGTCAGCGGTGCATCCTACCGGTCGCGGGATTCTATGCGTGGCAACTCACGGACGCGAAGTACCGGCAACCATTCTTTGTGCGTTTGCTCGAGCGAACCGTATTTGGCCTCGCAGGGGTCTGGGATCGCTCGGTCGGCGAGGATGATGATGTCATTGAGAGTTGCTCCCTCATTCGCCTTCCGGCGAACGAGCTCATGACGGACATTGCCAACTCTCGGATGCCTGCAATCTTGAGGCGCAGGGATTACCAGACCTGGCTGCGCGGAACGCCCGTCGAGGCGAAAGCTACTTTACAACCCTACAGGCCGAATTGGATGCAGGCATACGCGGTCAGTCCGCGGATTAACTCCACCGCGCCGGACGACCCAGACTTGATTCGTCCGATTCACTGAGAGCCGCCCATGCCGACATACCCGATCAACAACGCGAACATTCGATCTACTGGAAGGCCAACGAGGAAATCCTCAAGAAACTGCTATTCCGACTATTCGGCTGCGACGGTCAATAGCCGAGGACTGCGTCAAAGCTGCCGTCGCGGAACGGTAGAGCTTCCGCACAGCCCTGCACGATGAGGGCAAACGGCTACTGCAGGCCAAAGTCTCCGCGCTCGTGCTCTTCCGTGAGTTCGAGGATTCGTCCGCCGCCGCGAACCACGCAAGTCAGCGGATCGTCGGCGATGACCACCGGTAGACCGATCTGTTGGATGATCAATTTATCCATGTCGCGCAGCAATGCGCCGCCACCGGTGAGTACAACACCGCGTTCCGCCACGTCGCTGCCGAGATCCGGCGGCGTCTTCTCAAGCGCTTGTCTCACCGCGCTGACGATAGTCCCCAATGGCTCCTCGAGGGCCTCCAGTATTTCATTCGAGTTCAACGTGATGGCGCGTGGGGCACCTTCTGCAAGATTTCTTCCCCTAACGGAGATCTCACGCACTTGCTCGCCGGGATACGCCGAACCGATTTCAATCTTGATGCGTTCTGCGGTGGCCTCCCCGATCAAGATGCCGTAGTTGCGCCGGACGTACTGCGTGATCGCTTCGTCGAACTTGTCCCCGCCCATGCGCACGCTTGCCGCGTAGACAATTCCGTTCAATGACACCACAGCGACTTCGGATGTGCCCGCACCAATGTCGAGAACCATCGAGCCGCGCGCCTCGTGCACCGGCAAGCCTGCACCAACTGCAGCAGCCATGGGCTCGGACACTATATCGACACTGCGCGCACCGGCGCTCTCGGCGGATTCTTTGATAGCACGGCGTTCGACTTGGGTTGAGCCGAATGGCACACATACGAGTACGCGCGGACTCGCACGTAAAAAGCGATCGCCATGAACTTTTTTGATGAAGTATTGAAGCATTTTTTCGGTATACGTAAAATCGGCGATGACGCCATCCTTCATGGGTCGCACCGCTGTGATGTGCATAGGCGTTCGTCCGAGCATCTTCTTTGCTTCTGCACCGACAGCAATAACAACCTTGCCGCCGCGACTCGGTTCGTGTTGCACGGCGACGACGGAGGGTTCGTTGAGTACGATTCCGCGCGCCTTGACGTAAATCAAGGTATTGGCGGTCCCAAGATCGATCGACAGGTCATTGGAAAAATGACCGCGGAGGTGTTTCAGCATGAAGTGCGGTCTTGCTCGGAAGTATGCGGAAAAGACGTTGCGGAGCGGAACTAACCAACAGGCTCAAAAAGGTGCGCCACATGTAGCACGTTTGCAGGTGCACTGCGCGTGTGCTTGCCACAAATGACAGTGAAAATCTACGCAGCCAATTGGTCCAAGGAAGATTGATTCGCGTTCTGACTTACCCCCCGCGCAGCGGCTACAGATGGTAACCTACAATATCTGACAGAGACTGCCATGCCCGAGTCAAAATCCACTGGCGCCTCGCCGGTCGATCGCCCCGACAGCGCAGCGCCGTAGCGGGCTTACCGCAAACCTGTAGCCCTCGGGTATGGGTCCCCCAATCAACCAAAGGCATTTAACATGAGAATGATGACTACTCGATTCTTCGGCGTGACCCTTGCACTAGCCCTTGGAACAGGCGCGGCATACGCCGGCAAATACGATGAGACCATCGAGCTTTTTAAGCATGCGGGAGATAGTGCCGCATTCTTCAAGGATTGCTATGCGTATGCAGTATTCCCGACGATAGGCGCCGGCGGCTTTATTGTCGGCGGTGCGCGAGGTAAGGGTCATGTGTATGTGCATGACCGACTCGTCGGTGACGCGACGATGACGCAGTTGAGTATCGGATTGCAGGCCGGCGGCCAAGCGTATAGCGAGATAATCTTTTTCCAGAACAAGCGTGATCTGGATGAATTCGAATCCGGTAAATTCGAATTTAACGCCAGTGCTAGCGCCGTCGCCATTACCGCAAGCGCGTCGGCGAGCGTCGGTACCGATCGCCTCTCCTCGGAAGCGAGTCGCGCGGCGACCGATGCAACCACAAATGGCGACTATCAAACCGGCATGGCCGTCTTCACCATTGCGAAAGGCGGCCTCATGTACGCCGCCAATATCGCTGGCGAGAAATTCTCTTATAGAGAGCCGAGCGCTGAGTAGGCATCCGGCGAGGATCCCATTGATACATCGCAAACAGCCTGACCCGCACCACGCGAGCGAGATTACCTCTCGCACGCTCGCATACTACGAGCAACGCGCCGAGGAGTTTCGCGCCGGTACTCGGGATCATGATGTCAGCCAAAACATCGCGGCACTACTGAGGCATATCCAAGGCGAGTCGCCCTTCACAATTCTGGATTTTGGCTGCGGACCGGGACGCGATCTCAAGACATTCGCGGCGCTCGGCCACACGGCAATCGGACTAGACGGAGCGGCCGCCTTTGTTGCCATGGCGCGTGCCGACACCGGGTGCGTCGTTTGGCAGCAAGACTTCTCTGCGCTTGACCTTCCAGGTGAGCGTTTTGACGGCATCTTCGCCAACGCGTCGCTGTTCCATGTGCCGTCGCAAGAACTGCCGCGCGTATTGCGACAGCTGCATGCCGCACTGAAACCCGCGGGTGTGCTGTTCAGCTCGAATCCGCATGGCCAGAACGAGGAAGGTTGGAACGGCGAGCGCTACGGCGCTTACCATGACTTGGGCGCGTGGCGTCGTTACCTGTCGCATGCCGGCTTCACGGAGCTCGAGCATTATTATCGACCCACCGGATTGCCGCGCGAACAGCAGCCTTGGTTGGCGAGTGT
>DAINPA010000016.1:24305-29223 GCA_036743675.1 Steroidobacteraceae bacterium | reverse complement strand
TGCGCGTGTAGTCCCAAGCGAGCCCTGAACAGAGCACCCAATGCCCCAACAACAACAATCTTCGAACCTGGTCGCGCTCGTCACCGGCGCATCGCGCGGGATCGGCGTCGTCGTCGCGATGCAGCTGGCGCAACGCGGCGTGCGCATCGCGCTTCACTACCGCAATAACCGCAACGCCGCCGAATCGGCTCTCGCCCGTCTCGCAGGGTCCGGACACGCGCTCTTCGATGCGGACCTTGCCGATCCGGCCGCAACGACCCGCCTTTGGCAGCGCGTCATCGAGACTCAGGGGCGCGTCGATGTACTCATCAACAACGCCGGCGAGTACCTCATGCACCCGCCTCTAAACACAGACTATGCATCCTGGCAGTCCGCATGGCAGCGCACAATTGCGACCAATCTCCATGCTCCCGCCAACCTGTCGCTGCTTGCCGCGCAAAGCATGGCCGCCCGCCCGGATCCCGTCGATACCGGGTTCGGCCGGGGACGGATCGTCAACGTCTCCTCGCGCGGCGCATTTCGCGGCGAACCCGACGCACCCGCCTATGGGGCGAGCAAGGCGGGCCTCAATGCCCTCTCGCAATCTCTCGCCAAGGCGCTCGCGCCGCGGGCGATTTACGTCTACTGCGTGGCGCCGGGCTGGGTGGCCACCGAGATGGCCGAAAGCCATTTGTCCGGACCCGATGGGCCTGCGATCCTCGAACAGCACCCGCTCGGGCGCGTGAACCGCGCCGACGAAGTTGCGGCAGCGATTGTCTACTGCGCGCTCGATGCGCCTGCCGCAATGACCGGAGGCGTGATCGACGTCAATGGGGCGAGCTACCTGCGGACCTGAACCAAGACGAATGGCGAGCTGCCCGGTTACACTGCGCAGGTGCTCATCATGCCAACCGGGAGCCTGCGCATGCATCAACCAAAACATCGGATATCGACCACATTGCGTATCGCGGCCGTGGCCGCGGTCGGTCTGTGCGTATTCGGCTCGATGCTTTCGGCGGCGGATGAACCGGCGATGCCGAAGTCCCTCGACGAGGCAATCGCCATGGAGCGTGCCGATGCATTGCCGCGCACGGCCTTCTACGACACGCCTTCGCTCGCTTCGAGCAAGCCCGGGGACCTGTTGCGTCAGGAGCCTGGCATCGGTTTCGCATTGCCGAGCGGCGCCACCGCGGTGCGCATTCTTTATCACTCGCTAAGCGCCGATGGCGCCGATGTCGCCACTTCCGGCGTCGTACTGATCCCCGCCGGCAGCCCCCCGGCGGACGGATGGCCGGTGATCGTGTGGGCCCATGGCACGAGCGGCGTTGCCAGGCAATGCGCGCCCTCGCTGCAAAAGGATATGGAATACGGGGAAGAAGGACTCATGCCCATGGTCAGGGCACGGTTTGCCGTCATCGCCACCGATTACCACGGGCTCGGCACGCAAAGTCCCCACGAGTACCTCAACAAGACCGCACAAGGTCGCGACGTGATCTATTCAATTCCCGCCGCGCACGCCGCCGTGCCCTCGCTCGCGCGACCATGGGTCGTCATTGGCCACTCTCAAGGCGGCCTCGCCGCATGGAGCGTCGCTGAAATGCAGGCGAAGCTGCACGATCCCTATTACCGCGGCGCCATCTCGGTCGCCCCTGCCGCCGACCTTACATCCATCATAATGGGCATGGGCAAGCCCGGCAGCAGCGCCGCCTACTACCTCGGGTACATGGCCTATGGTATGCACGTGCGCACACCGTCGTTCAAACCATCCGACATGCTGACCGGTGAAGCGCTGAAACGCTATGCGGACGTCACGACCAAGGGCTGCTGGAATTACGCCTATGCCGCCTTCATCAACGCGCCGGCCGAAGCGGTGCTGAAGCCGGGTTGGGACCAGTTGCCGGCGGCGATCCGCCTTATCAAGGAGGGTGAATTGGCTCAGGCACCCGCCGCTGGACCGCTGCTGGTGATTGCGGGCGAGGCTGACGAATCAGTGCCCTTTGCGCCGCTGCGTGCGGTAGCCGAGCGAGCCTGCCGCAACGGTTCGGCGCTCACCTTCCGCTCCTATCCGGGCCTCGATCACGCCCCGATGATGGACAAATCCACCCCCGATCAACTTGCCTGGGTTCGCGATCGGTTGGCCGGCAAACCGAGCCCGAGCAACTGCGCAAGCCTTGCGAAATAACCGCCCAAGGGTGCGAGACGCGCATGTTGGGACGGATGTCGATTGGATTACCGCTCGCGTTGGCCGCATTGGCGGCGATGGGATAAGCGGCCGGTGCGCGGCGCCGTGGAGAAGAAATACCCCTAGATCAGTTCGATCTCCACGAAGCGAAATTCGTGTGTATTGGGGTTCACCACGTTGTGCGCAACGCCCGCCGTACGCGCGTACGATGCGCCGGCCTCCAAACTCACCTCTCTGGCGCCGCTCGGCTCCTGCAACCGCAACCTGCCGCTGGTCAATGGCACGACGACGTAGTCGTTAGCATGCACGTGATATCCGGTTTCCGCACCGGGAGCGAAGCGCCATTCGGTGACGATGACCCGCTCGTTCTTGACTTGCACTATGGACGTCGCTTTCACAATTCTCGGGCCTCCGGACATCCATCCTAGCCCCGCTGCCGCAATCATTGTAGTGGTATCCTCGAGGCGCGCCTGCGGCCGCCACGAGCGCCTCGGTCGTCCCCCGCTTGTCGATCATCGAAGGCCCCCTATCGTTCCCAATCTACTCCTCCTCCACGGAGTCCGTGAGCAGCGCCTTGCGCGCGGCCATGAACGCGAGCATGGCCTCGTCGGCCGCGGGATCGATGCCCGGATCCTGATACTCGGCCAGCATTTTCTTCCACACCGCGTTGGCGCGCTGCTCCGCGCTCAGCCGCCCCTCCATCGACCACTGCTCGTACGAGGAGTAATCCGCGATCGTCGATTGATAGAACGCGGTTTCGAAGTTCGCCTGCGTATGCGCGCAGCCGAGAAAATGGCTCCCGGGGCCCACTTCGCGCAGGGCATCGAGCGCCTGCCCGCGCGCCGACAGGTCCATCCCCTGCGACAGCACCTGCATCATCGCCAACTGATCCGCATCCATGACGAACTTCTCGTAGCCGGCGACCAAACCGCCCTCGAGCCATCCCGCCGCGTGGGTGACGAGGTTCACGCCGGCGAGCAGCGTCGGCAACAGCGTATGCGCGCTCTCGTAGGCCGCCTGCGCATCGGCGACCTTCGAGGAACAAAGCGAGCCGCCGCTGCGGCACGGCACGCCGACGCGGCGCGCAAGCTGCGCGGTCGCGAAAATCATCTGGGTCGCCTCCGGCGTGCCGAAGGTGGGCGCACCGGTGCGCATCGAGATCGCTCCGACGAAGGATCCGAGAATGACCGGCGCGCCCGGCCTCACAATCTGCGTGAGCGCCATTCCGGCGAGGGTCTCGGCGAGAATCTCCGCCAGACAGCCGGCCGCGGTCACCGGCCCCATCGCTCCGGCGAGCACCGCGGGCACGATGATGGTCCCCTGATTGGCGCCGGCGAATTCGCGCAGAGATCCGAGCATTCGGCCGTCGAAGACCAGCGGGGAATTCGAGTTGATGTTGCCGAGCACCACCGGATGCGTCTCGAGATAATCCGCGCCGAACAGCACCCGCGCGAGCTCGATCGCGTCGCGCGCGTGCCCCGGCGTCTCCGGAGTCGCCTCGCAGCCCTGATCGCTGTAGCGGAAGAACGAGTACTGCACATCGAGGTGGCGCTTGTTCGGCGGAATTTCCATCGGCTCGCACATGCATCCCCCCGAAAAATGGATGGCGGGCGCCATGTGCGCGAGCTTGATGAAATTCTGCAGATCCTCGAGCGTGCCGTAGCGGCGTCCGCGATCGAGGTCATAGACGAACGGCGGTCCGCCCACCGGCGAGAAAACCGTCGCATCGCCGCCGAAGCGCACGTTGCGCGCCGGATTGCGCGCATGCAGCGTGAATTCCCGCGGCGCCGTCTTCAGCAAATGCCGGGCAAGGCCGCGCGGGATGTGCACGCGCTCGCCTTCGACATCGGCGCCGGCGCCTTTCCACAGGCGCAAGGATTCAGGGTCGCGCCGGAATTCGATGCCGATCTCCTCGAGGATGGTGTCGGCGTTGTCCTCGATGATCTCGACCGCTTCGGTACTGAGAAGCTCGACCACCGGCAGCGTACGACGGATGTACGGATATTTGGCCGCCTGGGTGCGGGCGCGCGCCAGGCGCGATTCGCGGCCGCGGCGCGGCGCTGCTGGATGGTCGTTCACGGTGTCCTCGCTGTGGCTCGCGGCCATTGGTGCGCGGATTGCCCGCGCAGGGCGCTCACTATGCCTTGGCGGACGGCTCCGTACAATGCCTATTGAACGATCGCACGATTACTCGCCGCGCTCATTCGTCGTCCCGCCAGGGGATCGTCCACTCCTCGCCGCGCGACTTCGTTACCCAGGTCTTGTGCCAGCGACAGAAGGCCGCCTTGGCCGCGGCCTCGCCGAAGGGATCAGAACCGGCGGCTCTTTTGCGCGACCAATCGCGATGCGCTCGGCCGGTCCACGGACTTTTGCGGGGTCGCGGCGGTCGCGATTCGACTTTCGCGCACCACCCGGTCGCCGGTGATCTCGATCGCCGCATGTTGGCCCGTGGCGCCAACATCCTTGCGTGCTTCGAAGCATTGATCGGCAAATCGATCGCGTTCGGCCGCGCTCACCCGCTTCACGGTCGAGCTTTGGTAAAAGGCCGTCAGATAGCTCGCCACCGCACCCGCGGCGATTTCATCGCTGAAGAATCCCAGACGTAACGCATGCTTGATTCGTCCCTGATCGAGTCCCGCCACGGAGTACAAGCGGTACACGCTGAAAATATCAAGATTGGGTAAACTGTCCGGATCGAAGGTTTGATCCGCAATCGACAACTGAATCACAAACCAGCGCGATGCTCCTAGATCTTCC
>DAINPA010000016.1:14136-24205 GCA_036743675.1 Steroidobacteraceae bacterium | reverse complement strand
TTGATCCGCAATCGACAACTGAATCACAAACCAGCGCGATGCTCCTAGATCTTCCGGTTCCAGCGGCGGCATTTCGCGGGACACCGGCGGGGGTACCGACGCGGGCCGATCTAACGACACAGCCTCAGAGAGCACGGGTATGGAGTCCAGCGGCGGCTGCTTTACATCGATCGCTGTCGGCGCACTCCCTTTGGGCTGCACGTCAACCTTGGGCTGCGAAGTGGCTTTGGTTTTCGCAGTGACCTTCGCCTGGATAGCTTCCAGCACGCGAAGATCCTCCGCGTCCGCAGTCGCCGTCAAAGCGCCGGGATAGATATCGCGCACTTTCTCGAGGACCGCGCACGCTTCGTCTTCGGTCGCAAAGAGACCGAGCCGCAGGCGGTAGCGCAAGCGACGGTCCTCGGTACGTTGAATCTGATAGACGTGTGCATCCGGACAGCCGATCACACTTTTGATGGGTTGGCTAATCGGGGCCGTGGACGCACTCAAGTTGATCACGAATGGGCCCGGGCCACCGAGCCGAGGCGATTCCGGCAAGGGCGCCAGGAGGTCGTCGATGCTCAAGTGCCAGATATCCCTGCTCAATGGCCTCGCCATAGTTGTCTTTCCACGAAGGGTTGCGGAATTGAGCAAGATATTGGCCAAGCTGGCCGAATGAAACCGTGACGAGCGTCGCTTAGCTGCGACAAACACTGTGAAATCAGTTTATGTCACATCCGCGGGCAGCTTCGCTTCATGACGCCAACCAACTGCGCCAACTCACTGTGTTCCTCCAACGCTCGTCATACCCGGATCGAGAATCGGCGCAGCACTATAAGCGATTGCACCGGCCGGGCGCCCGCCGTGACGTCCGTCGCGCCCAACTGTGACAAAATCGAGCGCGATAGCCGACATCCGCCTACGATTCACCTCATGACCGCCGACAAGCACCCAGCCGATAAGCATCCTCACGGGCACGCAAGCCCCACTCACGCGCTACCGAGCGGGATGCGGCGCATCAGGGTCGGCCAGCGCGAAGTCATCACGCAGGGATTCACCCGCCCGGTCCTGCAGGATCTGTACCACTACTTCATGACGGTCAGCTGGCCGCAGATGTTCGGCACCATCGGCGTGCTGTTCCTGACCTTCGATGTTTTGTTTGGCTGGCTTTACAATCTGGTGCCGGGATGCATCGCCAATCTGAATCCGCCCGGCTTCGTCGGTGCGTTCTTCTTCAGCGTCGAGACCCTGGCCACCGTCGGCTACGGGGACATGCACCCACAAACCCTGTATGGCCACGTGATTGCCATGATCGAGATCTTCATCGGGCTCATGATGCTTGCGCTGATCACCGGCCTCATGTTTGCTCGCTTCTCGCGGCCGCGGGCGCGCTTCCTGTTCGCGAGGCACGCGGTGGTGCGTCCGATCGACGGCAAGCCCACACTGATGTTCCGGGCCGCCAACGCGCGCCAGAACGTCGTACAGGAAGCCTCGGCACAGCTGCGGATGCTGCGCAACCATGTGACCCAAGAGGGCTTTCGCATTCGTCGCATCATCGATCTGCCGCTGGTACGTTCGCAGCATCCGGTGTTCGCCCTCGGCTGGAACATCATGCACGTCATCGACGAGACGAGTCCGCTATGGGCGCAGACGCCGGAGACGCTGCATCGATCGGCGGCCTTGTTCATATTGAGCGTGAGCGGCACCGATGAAACAACCGGCCAGATGCTGATGGCGCACGCCGAGTATCCGAGCGCCGCCATCCGCTGGAGCGAAGCGTTCCGCGACATCCTGGAAGTGGCCGAGGACGGCACGCTGTTCATAGATTACGGCAAGTTTCACGACGTAGAGCCGCTGGCGAAGCACTAGCCGGCGCACCTGCCCGTACGGATCGCTTGGGGTCGGCCCCGCCCCGCGATACACTAGCGCAAGCCGAAACGCGAATCAGAATCGACAATCATGGGAGCTGTTTAATATGCATCCGCTCAATACCGTCAAGGGCGCCATCACGACCGGCGCCGTACTCGCCGTGGTTATCGGCCTCGGCCTCACCGCCTGGGCAGGATTAGGTACCGATTTCTATCCGGTGCGCATCGATCGGTGGTTGCACATCCTCTCGGGCGTCATGTGGATCGGCCTGTTGTATTACTTCAATGTCGTGCAGACGCCGGGGCTTGCGGCCGCGGCCGCCGACAAAGGCGGTCCGGGCGGCGCCGGCATAACGAAGTACATCGCACCGCGGGCGCTGCTGTGGTTCCGGTGGGCGGCGGTAGCCACCTGGGTGACCGGAGCGATCTACCTGCTGGGCGGATATGGAACCGACAATCGGAGCGGCATCCACAATGCCTTTACCTTGCAGCCTGGATTTCGGACGATAGGCGTCGGCGCGTGGCTCGGAACGATCATGTTGTTCAATGTGTGGGTTTTCATCTGGCCGAACCAGAAGAAAATCCTCGGACTGGTGCCGGCGACGGACGATGAGAAGGCAGCGGCGCGCAAGACCGCCGGCCGGGCGTCGCGCATCAACTTTATCCTATCGTTGCCCATGCTGATGTGCATGGGCGGCCAGTCGCATGGACTGCCGTTCTAACGAATCACGGCGTTAGCGGCTTGCGCTGCA
The DNA here is from genome assembly GCA_036743675.1 of Steroidobacteraceae bacterium. GTDB lineage: Bacteria > Pseudomonadota > Gammaproteobacteria > Steroidobacterales > Steroidobacteraceae > Bog-1198. The sequence continues at coordinate 21,606 of DAINPA010000016.1, read as the reverse complement.
TGAATTGATCCAGCCGCTCGATCACATCGAGCGGCTGGATCAGATCCATGACACCCGGGCGCTCGATTTTCACCCACCACGGCAGTTGTTCGGGTTCCCGGCCCATGAAGGTTCTGGCCGCCTCGGGAAAGCGGTTGACGCACCACTGTTGGCTCAAGTAGGGGCCGCTGCGGGCCGGATTGGTCGCCGCATACAGACCAATGACCGGTGTGGCGACCGCGGTCGCCATGTGAGCGGGCCCCGAATCGGGCGTCAGAAGCACGGTCGCCTCGCTTAGCAAGGCCAGCATTTGCGGCAGTGTGTCGCGGCCGATCTGGTCAATGGGCGCACAGGCCGCCGCGCCGATGACGCGATCGCCCATTTCGCGTTCGATGCGAGTCGGGCCTCCGCAAAGCACCACGCGCATATCCCAGCGCCGCGCCGCGTGATCCGCCACTTGCGCATAGAACTCGGGCCGCCAGTTACGCACCGCACGGCTCGAGCACGGACTGATCAGCAAAGTGGCCCGCGAATCGGGAATGATCCGTCGCGCATACGCGACCGCCTCCGCCGGCAATGGGATGTTCCATTCGAGCCGGCGTTCGACAATGCCGAGCGCCTCGGCGAAGCCCCAAAAGCTATCGAGCACATGTTCGTGGCGGCGCGGCCGAATCCGGCGATTGGTGAAAAACCACTGCAGATCGCGCGCCCTCGCCCGATCGAACCCCAATTTGATCGGCGCGCGCACCAGGGTGCACAGCAGGTTCGCACGGAAACTCGCATGCAGATGCAGAACCAAATCGAATCGCCGTGCGGCGAGTTGCGGCCGCAAACGCGCCCACTCCGAGAGAAGATGCCGCTTATCGACCGTGAGGAATTCGATCTCCGGCAGCAGCGACATCAGCTTCGCCTCGATGCGGCCGATGATCCACGTGATCCGGCATTCGGGCCACCGGCGCTGCAACGAGCGGATGAGCGGTACCGCGTGAAAGGTGTCACCGATTGCAGATAGCCGGATGAGGCAAATGCCTTTGGGCGGGCCGGCGAGCAAGGGCGGCTCGGGCTCAGAATCGCGGTCGGACATCGCTGTGCTGCATATCGGGAAACGAAATAACGTGCCGGCGCTCCAGACGATTCCCCTCTATGTGACCGCCCCGGCGTGAGATCGCAGCAGGGCGCGGGTACCCCCGATATCGTTGTAGTCGCCGAGCCGTCAAACCCATCAGCGCTTTCAGGACAACCTCCCCGTACGGCGCTTGCAGGACGCCGCCGCCATTGTACGGTACTTGCGCTTAAGGCAGCCGCCAAGCCGCGGCTCGGACCGTCCTTTGGGGTTGGCAATCGTCGTCTTGTGTTTCCTTGGATCCTCCGCAAGCCTGACTCATGCAGCCTGATCGCTACGCCCTCTGGTATGCCGCGAGCTTGCTATGGGTTCGAATCAAGTCCTCGGGCTTCATCGACCCGGTTTTGGTTTTGGTCGAGTTCTCCCGGACAATACGTTCGAACTCGATTGCGGGCACCGGGCGGCTGAAGTGAAATCCCTGATACTCGTCGCAACCCACGTTCTTCAAGAAATCAAGCTGTGCCGGAGTCTCGACGCCTTCGGCCACCACCTTGAGCCGCAGACTATGCGCCAGCGAGACTATTGCACGCACGATCGATGCATCCTCCGGGCGGCTCGCGATTTCATTGATGAATACGCGATCAATTTTGAGCTTGTCGATGGGAAATCGCCGTAGATAACTCATGCTCGAATAGCCGGATCCGAAATCATCCACCGAAACGAGCACACCCATGGTGCTCAATTGCTCGAGAATCGCGATCGACTCCTCGGGATTGCTCATCACGGCGCTCTCGGTCAACTCCACTTCGAGATACTGCGGATGTAGATTTGCCGCTTCGAGCGCAGTGCGTATCGATTGAGTCAGGCCGCTGCCTCGAAACTGCGACGGCGAAAGATTCACCGAGACCCGCAGCGGCGCCATGCCGCTGTCCTGCCAAGCGCGCGCTTGGCGGCAGGCTTCGCGCACCACCCAATCGCCGATGGCACCGATCAACCCGCACTCCTCCGCCAAAGGAATGAAGCCGTCCGGAGGAATCAAACCGCGTTCGGGATGAATCCAGCGGATCAGGGCTTCGGCGCTGCGCACCGTACCGGTGGCGGTGTTCACCTTCGGCTGGTAGTAGAGTTCGAATTGCTTCAAGGCAATGGCATTGTGCAAGTCGCTCTCCAGCTGAACGCGATCTTCCGAGCCGGCATTCATTCCTCCCTCGTAGCACTGAACATTGCCCCGGCCGCGTTGCTTCGCGCAATACATGGCCGCGTCCGCATGCGCCGTCAATGCCTCGATCGTGCGGCCATCGGCCGGATAAAACGCGATCCCGATGCTCGGCGAGGTATGCACGTCGATGCCTGCGATTCGCACCGGCGTTTGCAGCACTTCGATTGCCTGGGCCGCCACGCGCCGCGCGTCCTCGGAATCCTGGATGGAAGTGATCAACAGTACGAACTCGTCCCCGCCGAGGCGCGCCACGGTATCGACGCTGCGCACCAAGCCGGTCAAGCGGCGGGCCACCTCCTGCAGAAGCTGATCGCCCGCCGCATGCCCCAAAGAATCGTTGACGAGCTTGAAGCGATCCAAGTCGCATACCATCAACGCGAATGAGCGGCCATCGCGATCGGCGTGCGCAACGGCCTGTGTCAGTCGGTCGTCGAGCAACACGCGGTTCGGCAGGCCCGTGAGCGCATCGTGAGTCGCCAGGTGACGCAGCTGCCGGTTTGCAGCCTCCAACCCACTGGTGCGCACCGTGATCACGTGCTCCAGGCGCTCCATTTGCTCGCGCATCAAGCGCTCGTTCTGCCACTTGCGGCTGAGCGCGGTGGCGCACTGCAGCACCTCGATCGGTTCGGCGGGCTTCCTGAGCACCAAAAGTTTGTCCGAGTGTTGCAGCCGTTCCACGACCTCGGACCAATCATAGTCGGTGTGCGCCGAACAAATGACCACTTGCACGTCGGGATCTGCCGCCCATAACGCCTCGATGGTTTGCAAACCATCCCAGCCCGGCGGCATACGCATGTCGACGAACGCCATGGCGTATGAACGCCCCGCCGCGAGGGCAGCACGAGCCATTTCGACTCCTTCCTGCCCCTGATAGGCGGAGTCGATCTCGAAGTTCGGACGCGTCGAGACGCTGCGGGCCTCCCCGAACAAATCGGCTTCGAGTACCGCAAGCGCCGCCTGCGCCGAATCATCGGCCCCGGCGCCGAGCACCTTGCGAAAATCCCCATGAATCGCCGCATTGTCGTCGATCAGCAAGATCCGGTGGGCAGAGGCGTTCGGACTAGACATTCGATGGCCTCTCCCGCTGACGAGGCGCTGTGGGCGCTTGGGTATTCATCGAGACGAGCATATCGGCCCGTGACGCATAAAACTGGAGCCAAGTTCACAATTACGCCCGTTTTCTTGAGACTTAGCCTGAAACCGCCCTCATCTCGCGCCCCGAATGAGGAACCTGTATGGTTGGCGGGACGTTGCACACCCCGCCTGGATCGCAGGTCAGTGGGCGCCGGATCCGCGCGCTTAGTATTCTGCGCCGAGATTGCGGCTCACAATCGCCTCGGCCTCGGCGTTAGCCCGCTCCAGATCCTGCGAGTAAACCGCGGTTTCGCCCACCGGTCTATCGGCTGCCTTACCGGCCAGAACCGGGCCATCTCGGTTCGTCGTGTCCACGGTCACGGTCGCCGAGAGGCCCACGCGCAGCGGCGACTTCGCGAGTTCCCGATCGTCGATCTCGATCCTCACCGGTACGCGCTGCACCACCTTGATCCAGTTGCCCGACGCATTCTGCGGCGGCAGCAGCGCGAATGCGGCACCGGTCCCCGCCGACATGCCCGTGACACGTCCGTGGAAGATAAATGCCCCGCCGTACAGGTCGCTGCGCACTTCGACCGGCTGACCGATGCGCAAATTGCGCAACTGCACTTCCTTGAAATTGGCGTCGACCCACAGCGCATGCAGCGGGATCACCGTCATGAGCGCCTGCCCGGCCTGAATATGCTGGCCGAGTTGCACGCTTCTCTCGGCCACGTAGCCCGTGACCGGCGCGACGACGGCATTGCGCTGCGCGGCAATCCACGCGTCGCGAAAGGCGCTCTTGGCCTCGAGCACGGCCGGATTGTTCTGCACCTGGGTGCCGTCGACCAGGGCGTGCGACGCATTCGCTTGGCGCACAGCCTGCGTCAGAGCGGCTTTGGCCAGATCCACCGACTCGCGAGCATGCCGCACCTCTTCGGGCGCGATGGCGTTGGCCGCCAATAGCGGCTCGCGCTTGGCGAGGTCGGCCTGCGCACGCGCGAGTTCGATCTTGCGTGTCGCGATCAGCGAATCGTATTGCTCGGCGGTCGAGGTCGCCTGACGTACCTGCCGCACGGCCTGCGCCAGTGCGCTGGCGCTGCGCGCCAGGCTGATTTGCGCATCGACCGGATCGAGCCTCACCAAGACCTGCCCGGCTTGCACCAGCTGCGTGTCATCGGTTAGGACCGACACCACCGTGCCCGGCACCTGGGCCGATATGACCACCTTATTGCCGTTGACGTAGGCATCATCGGTGCGCTCGCGTTTCGTCAGCACCAACAGCCAGTAAAGCGCCCACAACACGCCGATGACGATGAACACCGCCGCGATGCGCAACAGAATCCTGCGCCGCTTGCCGTTGTCCGAAGTTTCGACCGCGGGTTCGACATTCGCATTCATGGCGTTGCTCTCGTCCTTTCATAGCCGCCGCCGAGCGCGCGCGTCAGCCCGATGTCCGCCGAAACGGCGGCCGCATCGAGCTCCAACAGGGCATCTTGCTGCGCGATCCACGCATCGGTGGCGCTCAATTCGGATCTGGAATCCGTGAGACCCTGGCGCACGCGCGCCGCGGCGCTGAGTTTGAGCTTGAGGGCTGCATCCAGCTCGATCGCGCGCTGAGTTCTTTGCGCCGAGATTTGCGCGAGGGTCGATGCCTGTGTCGCCACGTCGCGCGCGGCGTTCACCACCGCATCCTGGTAGACCGCGACCGCCGCATCGACCGCCGCCTGAGTCGCCCCATAGCGCGCCTTGAGGCGGCCGGCGTCGAACAGCGGCAAATGGACCGCCGCCGCAGCGCTCGGCACGCGACTGCCGTATTCGAGAAGCGTCGACATTTGGATGCTTTGGATGCCGATCAACGCATTGAGGCTCACGTCCGGAAAGAATTCGGCGCGCGCCGACTCGCGGCTACTTTCCGCCGCTTCCACGCGCCAGCGGCTGGCCGTGACATCCGCCCGGCGCGCGATCAGATCGATCCGCACCTCATCGGGCAGCGCGCCATCGACCGAGGGCAGGGGTTTCGGGGTCAGCGTCGGCAACTCGGCCGGGGCTCGACCCACGAGCGCCGCGAGTGCCACCAGGCGCAGCGCCGCGGAACCCTCGAGCACCGCGATCTGTTCGCGTGCCGAGGCAAGCGCGGCGGCGGCGCGCTGCGATTCGTCCCCCGAATCGAGCTCCGCGCCGATCCGCGCCGCGGTGACCGCCGCCTCGCTTTGCACGGTTATCTCGCGCTCGCGGGCGAGTGCGAGGCGGCTCTGATCCGCCTGCCAGCCAAAGTAGGTATCGGCAATGGAACTCGCCAACATCAGCGCCGCGGCGCTGCGATCCGCTTGGCTCGCGTGCGCTTCATCCATGGCCGCCTCGACCGCATCGCGCTGCTTACCCCACCAATCAAAGGTGTAGCTTGCCTGCAGGCCGAGGTCCATCTGGTTGTACCAGGTGAAACCCAGCAGTTGCGGCGGGAACAGCCCGTTGTCGCTGAGGCGCTGGCGCGACATATCTCCGTTCGCCTGCAGGTGCGCGCCGGTCGCGGTGCTTGCGATGCGCACCGATTGGCGCGCCGATTCGAAGCGCGCATGAGCCGTAGCGAGCGTCGGCGAATAGCGCAACGCCATCTGGATCAGCCGATCGAGCGTCGGATCCTGGTACCGCTTCCACCACTCTTGCGCGGGCCAGCTGCCTGCGCCGCTCATGTCCGACAATGGCGCCTCGGTGGACAGCACCACCGGAGCGGGCTTCGGTGGAAGCCCGGCACATCCTGCGATCGAGGCCGACAGCAACAATGCCGCCCGGCACAAACCGCGCGCGCGGCTCACGCGGATGCTTCCCGCGCCATCACTTGATCGAGCTTCATGCCCAAGCGCTTGAGCTGCACGATCAACTGCTGCAGCTCCGCTTCCGAGAATTCGCCGCACATCTCTTTGAGCGGTGCATGCAGCAGAGGCAGCAGCCGCCGCACCACCGCTTCGCCCTGTTCGGTAATGCGCAGCACTATGCGCCGCCGGTCTTGGACGCTCGATACGCGCGTAATGAGTTCCCGGCTCACCAATGCATCGCTGATGCGCGACATATTGGCCGGGCTTTGCGAGGTTCGCGCGCACAAGTCACTCGGATGCGCGACACCCTCAGGCTGGGAGAACAGCGCGGTCAGCACCCGAAACTCCGCCTCCGCCAGCCCGAAGGGACGAATCTGCTGTTCCAGCATCCCGGACATGCCGCGACCGATGTGCAGCAGCAGTCGGGTGAGCATGATCTCCGCCATGGGCGCTTCGGGCATCCGTGCCCGCAGGCGCCCCAAGCTCGCCTCCAGCATGTTGAACTGGCAAAGAGGTTGATTATTCATTAGACCTCTAATACTTGCATAAACAATCGTTTATATTGATAATATACATTCCGCAAATAGTTCTTGCAAAGGAAAACGACACATGTCATTTTTCGCCCTTGCCTGAGTCAGGTGATAGAGATTCTCATTCACGGCGCGGCGACCCGCGTCGACGCTTAAATCCGATGGTGGCCGGCAACTCATGATCCAGCGAGCCAACCGCCGCCTCGCCGGCCTTTCGGTCTGCGCACTCCTCGGATGTGCGGCAGGCCCTGATTTCAAAGCGCCGCCGGCGCCCGAGGGCCCCGGCTTTGTCGCCGCGGGTCAGCTTCCCGAGCACACCGCCTCGGCGCCGATGCCCGACGGCGATGCGCAGCATTTCGTCGATGGTTTGGACATTCCGGGTCAATGGTGGACGCTGTTCCAATCCGCGGAGCTCAACCAGCTCATCGATCGCGCCCTGAAGAACAACCCGACTTTGCAGGCCGCGCAAGCCTCTTTGCGCCAGGCGAATGAGAATCTGGCTGCCCAACGCGGAACGCTCTTTCCGAGCGTTTCCGCGAATTACCAAGCCCAGCGTGCCAGGAGTTCGGCGGCGGAATTCGGCTTGCCGCAACAAGGCTCGGGATATCTGTACACCTTGAACAGCGCCTCGGTGAACGTGTCGTATACGCTCGATGCCTTCGGCGGCGTCCGCCGTCAGATCGAGGCCGTGCAGGCGCAAGCCGACTATGCGCGATTCGCGTTGGAGGCAAGCTATTTGAGCCTCACCGCCAATGTGGTCACGGCCGCGATCGCCGAGGCTTCGCTGCGGGC
>DAINPA010000016.1:0-14036 GCA_036743675.1 Steroidobacteraceae bacterium | reverse complement strand
TGAGCCTCACCGCCAATGTGGTCACGGCCGCGATCGCCGAGGCTTCGCTGCGGGCTCAGATCGGCGCCACCGAGACCATCGCGCGCGCGCAGCAAGCGCAGCTCGACATCACGCAGCGCCGCGTCAATGCGGGCGGCGCTTCTCGCGCCGACGTGCTGCAGCAGCAGGCAACCCTGCAGTCGACTCTTGCGAGCCTGCCGCCGCTGCGCACCGCTCTCGCCCAGCAGCGTAATCTCCTCTCGACCTACGTGGGTTCGCTGCCCGCCGACTACACGGGCGCCGAGTTTCATTTGGATTCGTTGAGCCTGCCCACGCAATTGCCGGTAAGCCTGCCGTCCAAATTCGTCGAGCAGCGCCCCGACGTGCGCCAGTATTCGGCATTGCTGCACCAGGCCACGGCGCAGATCGGCGTCGCAACGGCCAACCTGCTGCCCCAGCTGTCCCTTACCGGCAGCTACGGTAGCGCCGCCGTCAAATTCGCGGATATATTTTCGCCCAGCTCGATCGTGTGGAGCCTGGCCGCATCGGTGACGCAGCCGATATTCAAGGGCGGACAGCTGGTGCACCAGCGCCGCGCGGCCGTGGCCGCCGCGCAGGAAGCGGCCGCCAACTATAAAGCCACCGTGCTGGTCGCGTTTCAAAATGTTTCCGACACCCTGTACGCCTTGCAGGGCGATGCCGACGCGCTCGCCGCAGAGGCGACCGCAGAGCGATCGGCGGCGGGCAGCCTCGAGCTGGTGCAGGCGCAATTCAAGGCTGGCGGCGCGAGCTTTCTGCAGGTGCTGGCCGCCGAACAAACCTATCAGTCGGCCGCCGTAGCCTTGGTCAAGGCGCGTGCGCAGCGCTACGCCGACACCGCGGCGCTGTTTCAGGCCTTGGGCGGCGGTTGGTGGAACCGCGCCGACATCGCCGCCAATTCAACCGCTTCTCCTTAAGGATCTCCGCCAACATCATGCAATCCGCCATGCCTCAGGACGGCACGCCCGTCAAGTTTCAGGGAATGATCAAACCCCTCGTCATCATGATTCTGGCCGTGGCGGTCGTGCTCGGCGGAATCTTCGGCTGGCAGGCATTCATCGGCTCGATGATCAAGAAAGGCATGCGGGCGGGCGCGAGCGCGCCCGTGACCGTCTCCACGGTCACGGCCACGGCGACCAAGTGGCAGGCGCAGATGCAAGCGGTGGGCACGTTGCGCGCCGTGCGCGGCGCCGATTTATCCGCCCAGGCTTCCGGCGTGGTCGATGACATAGAATTCGATTCCGGCAACGAAGTACCGGCCGGGAAGGTGCTGCTGCGGCTCAAGCCGAACGATGATTTCGCCAAACTGCAGCAATTGGAAGCGGCAGCCGAACTCGCCGCGCAAACCTACAAGCGCGACCAGGAGCAATTCGCCGCGCAGGCGATCAGTCAGGCGACTCTCGATACGGATGTATCGACTCTGAAGTCCGCCCGCGCGCAAGTGGCGGCGCAGCAGGCGCTGATCGAGGAAAAGATCGTCAAGGCGCCGTTCGCCGGGCGTCTCGGCATCCGCCAGGTCGATCTCGGTCAGTATTTATCTGCCGGCGCGCCGGTCGTCACTTTGCAAGCGCTCGATCCCATTTTGATCGATTTCTACCTTCCCCAGCAGGTGCTCAAGCGAATCAAAGTCGGCGATGCGGTCGCCGCCACGGTGGATACCTATCCCGGGGTCCGCTTCAGCGGAGTCATCGAGGCGATCAACTCCAAGGTCGACAACGCGAGCCGCAACATTCAAGTGCGCGCTTCCTTCCACAATCCCGATAGGCGGCTGGTGCCCGGCATGTTCGCCACCGTCGCGGTCGATGCCGGCGATGCGATGAGTCGAATCACCCTGCCGCAAACGACCATTACCTATAACCCTTACGGTAATACGGTCTATGTGGTGAAACACGCCGGCGGCGGCAAAGACACGGTCCAGCAGCGCTTCGTTACGCTCGGCGATACGCGCGGCGACCAGGTGGCGGTCGAGAGCGGCGTCAAGGAGGGTGAAGTGGTGGTGTCCGCCGGCCAAATGAAGCTGCGCAACGGCTCCTCGGTCGTCATCAGCAACTCGGTGCAGCCCACGGATGAGGCCAATCCGATGCCGCCGAACGAATAGCACCGGCGCCGCCGCATGAAATTCACCGACCTCTTCATTCGCCGACCGGTGCTCGCCTCGGTGGTGAGTCTATTCATTCTGGTGCTCGGGCTGCGCTCATTCAGCGCATTGCAGGTTCTCCAGTATCCGAAAACGGAAAATGGCGTAGTGACGATAACGACCAGCTTTCCGGGCGCGGATCCGGAGGCGATTGCGGGCTTCATCACCACGCCGATCGAGACGGCCGTCGCCCAGGCGAACGGCATCGACTACATGACCTCGGAGAGCCAGAACAGCACCAGCACGATCACGGTGAATCTGCGCCAAAACTACGACACTTCGAAAGCGGCGGCCGAGATCAACATCAAGGTCAATTCGGTCCTGAACCAGCTGCCGACCGGCTCGTTGCTGCCCACCATCACCATCCAGATCGGACAAAGCATCGATGCGATGTACATGGGGTTCACCAGCAGCACGCTCGCCGCGAATCAGATCACCGATTATCTGACGCGCGTCGTGCAGCCGAAGCTGCAGGCGGTCGAAGGGGTGCAGACGGCGGAAATCCTCGGCGGCCAGACCTTTTCGTTGCGCGCCTGGCTCGACCCGAAGAAATTGGCCGCGCTCGGTTTGACGGCGAGCGATGTGGCGGCGGCGCTGGCCGCCAACGACTATATTTCGGCGGTCGGCAACACCAAGGGTCAGATGATTCAGGTGACCCTGACTTCCACCACCAGCCTGCACTCCCTTGCCGAATTTCGCGATCTCGTCGTCAAATCGGTCAACGGCGCCAACGTCCGCTTGAGCGACGTGGCCCAAGTCACTTTGGGGGCCGACAGCTACGAGTCGCGGGTCCTGTTCAACGGCAACACCGGGGTATTCATCGGCATCCAGATAGCGCCTTCGGCGAACCTGCTGACCGTGATCAAGGGCGTCCGGGCCGTATTTCCGGAAATTCAATCCCAGTTGCCGCAGGGCCTGGAAGGGCGCATCGTCTACGACTCGACCGATTTCGTGAACGCGTCCATCCATGAGGTTGTCGTCACTCTGGTCGAGGCGCTCATCATCGTCATGCTGGTCATATTCGCCTTCCTGGGCTCGCCGCGTTCGGTGCTGATCCCCGTCATCGCCATTCCGCTGTCCCTGATCGGCGCCCTGGCGATCATGCTGGCCCTGAAATTTTCGATCAATCTGCTGACGCTGTTGGCGCTCGTGCTGGCGATCGGTCTGGTGGTCGACGATGCCATCATCGTGGTCGAGAACGTCAACCGTCACTTGGAGGAAGGCATGTCGCCGCTGGCCGCCGCCATGCAGGCGGCGCGCGAATTGGGCACGGCGATCATCGCCATGACGGTGGTGTTGCTCGCGGTCTATATTCCGATCGGACTTCAAGGCGGCCTCACGGGCGCCCTGTTCACCGAATTCGTATTTTCGCTCGCCGGTGCGGTCACCGTGTCGGCGATCATCGCGCTCACGCTCTCGCCCATGATGTGCTCGAAGCTGCTGAGGCCGCATCACGCCGATCAGAGCGGCTGGGAGAACCGCATCGTCGCATTCATCGACACGCAGTTCGAGCGCTTGCGCAACGGCTACCAACGCCGGCTCGAGCGCAGTCTCGATTTCACGCCGGTGACGGCCGTGTTCGTGGTCATCGTTCTGATCAGCATTGCGCTCATGTATCGCAGCGCCAAGAGCGAGCTTGCACCGCAGGAAGACACCAGCTTCGTGTTGGCGCAATCGACCTACGCACCGGATGCGACGCTGCAGCGGAAACTTCTGTACGGCGCCGAGGCGTTCAAGATATTGCAGGCCCAAAAGGGCGTCCGGCAGGTCTTCCAGTTCGAAACGCCGGGCCGCTCGTTCACCGGCCTGCTGCTCACCCCGATCGATCAACGCTTGGGCGCGACCGCGATCCAAGGCGCCGCGCAACAGAGCTTGAACGCGATTGCCGGGGCGAAAATCGCGGTCTTTCAGCTGCCCCCGCTGCCGGGCGCGTTCGGATATCCGGTGCAATTCGCGATCAAGACCACCGAGCCGCCGCTGCGTCTGAACGAGGTGTCTCGGGCATTTCTCGACGCGGCGAACAAGAGCGGCACGTTCATGTTCCTCGACACCGATCTCAAATACGATCTGCCGCAGTCGGTCATCGAAATCGACCGCGACAAGGCGGCGCAGATCGGTTTGAACATGACTCAGATCGGCTCGTCGCTCGGCAGCCTGCTCGGCGGCGGCTACGTCAACTACTTCAGCATGCAGACCCGCTCGTACAAGGTCATTCCGCAGGTCGAACGGGTGTCGCGCCTGAATGCGAGCCAGTTGCTCGAGTATCCGATCGCCAATATCGGCGGCGTGCCCGTGCCGCTATCGACGGTCGCGCGGATCCGCACCGAGACCGTGCCCGAAACATTGAATCATTTTCAACAATTGAACGCGGCCACCTTGTCGGGCGTGGCCGCTCTCGGCGTATCGCAGGCCGAGGCGCTCAATTACCTGCGCGATCTCGCCGCACGCACGCTGCCCGCCGGTTACAGCATCGATTTCGGCGGCCAGACGCGCCAGTTCGTTCAAGAATCCGGCGGCGTCATGGCCACATTCGCATTCGCGATCATCATCGCGTTCCTGACGCTGGCCGCGCTGTATGAAAGCTTCCGCGATCCGCTCGTCATTCTGATCTCCGTGCCCCTGTCCATCGCGGGCGCGCTGATCTTTATCGCCATCGGTGTGGGCGGCGCCACCTTGAACATCTACACGCAGGTCGGTTTGGTGACCTTGATCGGTCTGATCAGCAAGCACGGCATTTTGATCGTCGAGGTCGCGAACGAAGAGCAGCAAAGCGGCAAGTCCAAACGCGCGGCCATTGTGAGGGCGGCGAGCGTGCGGCTGCGCCCCATCTTGATGACCACGGCGGCCATGGTGCTCGGCGTGATCCCCTTGGTGTTGGCGCGGGGCGCCGGTGCCGAGTCGCGCTATGCGATCGGGCTCGTGATCTGCAGCGGCCTGGCGATCGGTACGCTGTTCACGCTGTTCGTGGTCCCGGCGGTGTACATGCTGATCGGCGCCACGCATTCCCCGGAGGGCGGCGACCTGCCGCCCGAGTGATCGGATATTTATCTCTTACATTCAATCAATTACGAGACTTATCTAATCTTAAGTAAAATGAATCGCCTATCCGGTTCACGCATCGGCCCCGTGCAAAGTCGACAGTTCCACGCTCGGCATATCTCAAAACCATGACAAAGTCCGCGTTGCGTTTTATCGAATGTCTTGTATATTCCAACTGCAGCACATTGATTTAACAAGATTCCGAGAAATACACGAACCTCGAAATTACTTTAACTTCTAGTTTGCGTCCGTGGGGTTAACATGACGAGTGCGTGGGAGAATCTTCACTTGGCGACCTTGGAATTGGTCCGCTCGACCCCGATCAAGCAACGATTGATTTCAACCTATCGCCGCCATCTGACCTGCGTGGCGGAGGATCAGCTTCCGCATGCAGCGCGCGCATCGTTTTCACAGGTCATGCGCACTTTAGCGGGCGTGCAACCCTTGCGCGGAGAGGACGCGGTTGCCGCTTCGGTGCGCAAGATGTCGAATCAAGACGCCGACGACTGTGCGGCGCTCATCGTGGAAATCTTCGGGCTGATTTGCCGGGCTGAGGCGGAAACACCGCGTCAGAGCGCATCCGTGGTCCAGCTGCGCAGCGTCGACGGCCCCGCCACCGACCTCGAATACTCCGTGTTCACGGCCGCCAGCTGACCCCAGCTGACCGGCAGAACGCCACCAGCGACGCCAACCAGGCCGTCAATCGAGCTTGAATTCAATCGTGTCCCAGCGCGTCGTCTCCTGATGGCGCGCTTGGCGGCGCAATGCATCGATTAGGCTGCGCGCGGTCCATGCGCTGACCTCGTCCGCCAAATCCTTGATGGCCTTGGCAAGCGGTTCTGTCGATCCGAAATTCTCCATGGCGATGATCGGCCGATCGGCCGCCTTGGCAAAATTCATTTGGAACAGCACCATATCGGGCGCGGCCCGGTAGACCGTGGGCAACACAATGATCACCTCGCAAGGCGTTATTTCCCGGCGCAAATCCTCGCGCTGGCTTTCCTTGTCGATGGGCCGCTTCGCGTGGGGCTGACTGGTATTGACGTAGTAAAAAGTGCCCGGCGCCTCCAGATATTCGAACACGCGTGTGTAGTCGTCGTTCTCTTCCCAGTTGTGGGTGACGAACAGGCGAATCGGGTTTACACGGCTCGACATGGCCCCTAGTGTAGCTCGACGATGGTCATGCGCGAAACATCGCGCGCCGATACAATGCCGGAAGTGCGATTGCTGCTCTATAACATCCGCTACGCGACCGGCACCGGCCCGGCGTTCCACCTTCCGGTGCCGGGGGCCGGGTATTTGCGCTCGAACCCCCAGGTGCTGTCCAAGATCACCGAGTTCATCAAGCGTCAGGATCCGGATGTGGTGGGCCTCATCGAGGTCGATACCGGCTCCATCCGCACGGGAATGGTCAATCAGGCGGAATTCATTGCCCGCTCGCTCGGCCATTACTCCACCTTCGAGTGCAAGTACGGGGTATCTTCGCTGAATCAGCTGGTGCCCATCGTGCGCAAGCAAGCGAATGCGTTTCTCGCCGCGCCCCGGGTCCGCAACGAACGATTCCATTATTTCGACACCGGCATCAAGCGGCTCATCATAGAGCTCGAGTTGGACGACGTGGCGATCTTCCTGGTGCATCTGTCGCTCAAATACCGACACCGGCAGTACCAGCTGCGTTCGCTGTACGACCTGGTGCGCAAGACTCGTAAACCCGTGATCGTCGCCGGGGATTTCAACACATACTGGGGGGACAACGAGATCTACTTGTTCATGCAGGCGGCAGGCCTCACCAACGCCAATGCGCGCGGACTGCCCTCCTATCCGAGCAGAAGTCCCCGCAAGGAGCTCGACTTCATTCTGCACAGCGCGCAGATAGAGGTGACTCGATTCGAAATGCCGGGCGTTCAGCTTTCCGATCATTTGCCGCTGATCTGCGATTTCACGATTCACGAACATGCTCTCAAGGCCGCCTAAGCCATGACGCAAATCGGCAGCTGGCGCTTGGACATGGACGCCGAACGCATCGCCTGGCTGACATGCGACGCCCCCGGGACCTCGACCAATGTCTTGTCCGCGGCGGTGCTTCGCGATTTGGCGACTGCCTTGAATCAGCTTTCCGAGATGCGGCCGGCAGGTGTGGTGGTGGGATCCGCCAAAGCCAATGGCTTCGTCGCGGGCGCCGACATCAAGGAATTCTTGGGCGTCAGGACCCCGCAGGGCGGCTATGCACTGGTGCGCGCCGGCCAAAGTGTGCTCGATCGCCTGGAGAGTCTGCCCTGCCCCACCGTCGCTGCCGTGCATGGATTCGCACTGGGCGGCGGTCTGGAGCTTGCCCTGGCCTGTCGCTATCGAATCGGCGCCGATGATGCGAAATTGTCCCTGGGGCTTCCGGAGGTTCTGCTCGGCATACATCCCGGATTCGGCGGCACCGTGCGCGCCGTTCGGCTCATGGGTGTCCGTCCCGCTTTGGAGTTGATGCTCAAAGGCAAGCCGTTCAAGGGCGCGCGCGCGCTCGAGGTCGGTCTGCTCGATGAACTCGTGGCGCCGGCCGAACTCAAGACCCATGCCAAACGCCTGCTGCTGCAGCCCCCGGCGATCAAGAGCGCGCCGTTCGTCGAAAAGCTCTTGAACCTCGAGGCGGTGCGGCCCTTCGTCGCACGCAAGGCCGCTGCCTCATTGCGGGAGAAGGTACCGCGCGAACACTACCCCGCTCCCTATGCGATTCTCGAATTGTGGCAACACTACGGCGCCGCCGGTGCCGAAAGCTACGAGGCCGAGGCGCGATCAATCGGCACGCTCATGTGCAGCCCGACGTCGCGCAATCTGGTCCGGGTGTTTCTGCTGCAGGATCGACTCAAGGGGCTCGGCGGCAAGCCGCAAATTGATTTTCGGCACGTGCATGTCGTCGGTGCCGGTGTCATGGGCGGCGACATCGCGGCATGGGCGGCACTGCGCGGTTTGAACGTCACGCTGCAGGACCGCAGCGCAGAACTGATCCAACCGGCGTTGGCACGCGCCAAGGCTTACTTCGAGAAGCGCTTGAACGCACCAGGAGCCGCCGCCGAGGCACTTGCCCGCCTGCGCACGGATGTCGCCGGCTCCGGGGTGGCGGATGCGGATGTCGTCATCGAGGCCATCGTCGAGAACGCCGAAGCCAAACGCGCCTTGTATGCGCAAATCGAGCCGCGGCTCAAGCCGAACGCGATATTCGCCACCAACACTTCCAGCATCAATATCGAAACCCTGGCCGAAGGGCTGAAGGACCCGGGTCGGCTGGTCGGGATTCACTTCTTCAATCCCGTGGCTCAAATGCAGTTGGTGGAGATCGTGCAAGGCCCCGGCACTCGGGCCGAGGTCGCGCGAATTGCGGCCTCATTCGCTCGCAAACTCGACAAGCTGCCGTTGCCGTGCAAAAGCGCGCCGGGTTTCGTCGTGAATCGAATATTGATGCCTTACATCAACGAAGCGCTGTTTGCGCTCGCGGACGGCATCCCCGCCGCGGTCATCGATCAGGCCGCCACTCGATTCGGCATGCCCGTGGGTCCAATCGAACTCGCCGACATGATCGGATTGGACGTCGCGTTGCACGTGGGCCGCGTTCTGGCCGAAGCCTTCCGGCGGCCGCTGCCTGAGGTGCTGCTCAAACTGGTGGAGCAAAGGAAGTTCGGTCGCAAGAGCGGAGAAGGGTTCTACGTCTGGCGGGACGGCAAAGCGGTGCGTACGCGGGCGCAGATTGCCGAGATTCCGCCCGAACTCGAGGACCGATTGATCTTGCCGATGCTAAACGAAGCCGCGGCATGTCTCCGGGCAGGTGTCATCGAAGACGCCGATTTGTTGGATGCAGGTGCGATTTTTGCGACGGGCTTCGCGCCTTTTCGCGGCGGTCCGCTGAACTACGCCAAGGAACGCGGGGTCGATAAGGTGACGCTGCGCCTCACCGACCTGGAACAGCGCCATGGCGAGCGCTTTCGCCCCGATGCGGGATGGCGCAATCTGAGCGCCTCGACACAGCCACCGATGTGATCCAATACGTGGTCGCACATGGGTCCACGTATGATAGGATTCGCAACCAAAATCATAGGGTTGTAACCGCAGGCGCCGGCACATTTCTGAATGAGTGAACGACCGATCAATCTCGTGATCTTAAGAGCATTCTCGCCCCTCGACGGATTGAAGGCGGAGAACTTGAATGCGCTCGCGCGCAAGACGCAATTGCGCAAATTGGGACCCGGGCGTGCGCTGTTCAAGGAAGGCGACACCGAGAAACGCACCTTTTACCTTGTAAGCGGCAGCGTGGAATTACGCGCCAATGACCGCCTTATCGGGACCGTGCGCGCCGGCAGTCCCGAGGCTCGCGCGGCGCTTGCGCCCGGCGTGCCGCGCAAATTCACGGCGCGCGCAGCCACCGACCTCGAATACATCATGATCGACAGCGACCTGCTCGACGTGCTGTTGACCTGGGATCAAACCGGTCAGTACGAGGTGTCGGAGCTGAACAGCGACGGTCTCGACGTGACCGACGACTGGATGACCACATTGCTGCAGACCAAGGCCTTTCACCGAATACCGCCGGCCAATATTCAGGCCATCTTCATGCGCATGCAGCGCATCAATTACATCGCCGGCGACGTCGTGATCAAGCAAGGCACCGAGGGCGATTATTTCTACGTGGTGGTCTCCGGCAAGTGCATAGTGACCCGCGAGACTCCCCTGAATAAAGAAGGCATCAAGCTCGCCGAACTCGGCCCGGGCGATAGTTTCGGCGAAGAGGCCTTGATCGCCGAGGCCAAGCGCAACGCCACCGTGACCATGGCGACGGAAGGCACTTTGATGCGGCTCGGCAAACAAGATTTTCAGACACTGCTGAACGAACCGCTGCTGCAATGGATCACCCAGGATCAGGCCAAGGAGATCGTCGCCAAGGGCGGCAAATGGCTCGATGTGAGACTGCCGAGCGAATTCCAGAATTTTCGCATCGACGGCGCCGTCAACATACCCCTGTATTTCATTCGACTGAAACTCAATGCGCTCGACAAGAACACGCCGTACATCGTCTGTTGCGACACCGGGCGCCGCAGTTCGGCAGCAGCCTACATTTTGAGCGAACGCGGCTTCGAAGCGTACGTCTTGAAGGGAGGTTTGGCCGCGACCGAACCCGCTCGCACCAACCTGGGATGAGCGCTGCCTTTCAAGGCTCCCGACTTGGGCGGCACCGCGTATGGGTTTCCTTCGGCGACGGTGATGTGAATAGCTGCGGCGATTGCGCCCCGGTATCACGCAGGATACGCACCCACGCGTTAATTCAGCGCTGCGCGAACGGAGCTGTCATCGTCGAACAGGAGCCATTCGATCACCGACAACGGCAGGGAGCCGTAGCTGATTAACTGGTCATGAAAGGCGCCGAGGCGAAAGTCTGCGCCCTGGCGGTCGCGATAGCGGCCGAGCAGACGCATAATCTGCCATTTGCCGGTGATGTACGAGATCTTCTGTGAGGGGTTGGAGGCCGCTCCGGCCGCCTCACCTTCAGCGGCTTCACGGTCGAGGCCGCCCGCCTCTATGAAGTAGCGGACCGCCTGCTCGAAGCTCCAGCGGCCGGTCTGCAGCCCCACATCCACACCGATGCGAGCGGCACGATAGCGGCTCAGCCGCAGCACCTGACCCTCGCCCGCGGATTTGTCGGGATATAACCCCTCTCGAAGCAGCATCTCCTCGCCATACAGTGCCCATCCCTCGACGAATACCGTGTCATCGTGATGGCGACGGATCTCATCCGGCAGATGATTGGCGATCGAGATCTGCAGAAAATGCCCAGGAATACCTTCGTGGCCGAGGATCGGGCGCGGATCCTCGATTGCTGCGCGAATATAGAAGTTGCCGCTCTTCGGGTTGTAAGTCGGGATGTAGTAGAAGCCCGCCGGGTCCCTGTCGTAGATCCCCGGCGGATTCATGAAGCCACCCGGCGAGGTCGGTTTGAACGCCTCGGGAAGCTGCCGGATCTGAAACGGACCGATGTAAGAGGGGATCGTAACCAGCCGATGTGCCTGTAGGAAGTCGATGATTTCCTGGAGTCGCGCCTGGTAGGCGGCTAGGAACTCCGCCTGATCCTTCGGCACGTGCGCTGCGCGAGCGGGATCGGGCGAGGCGAGGCTCGGATCCTTGAGCATGGCTTCGAGCGCGCGATAGCGCGCGAGCTCCACTTCGCCGAGATGCGCGAGGTCGTGCGCATCGAACGGCAACAGCAGCACGTGCTTAAGCAGATAGTTGTATTTCGCCTCGCCCATGGGCTGCCAGTCCGGCATCTGGGGGCGTCCCGCATCGAGCCAGTCGGCATACGCGTGCAGAGCCTTGAGCGCGGCATCGCGTGCCTTGATGAGCCGCCAGCGTTCCCTGTCGGAGAACCGATCGGCGAGGGTCATCAGACTCACGGTATACAACTCATCGCCTCCGCGGGCGGCCTCAATGGCGAGCGAGGCATACAGCTTCACTGGCTGCGTAAGATTCGCGCGGGCGGTCATTAGCAGCGCCGGCATCTGTTCGAGTCGTGCCGTGGCGGCAAGAGCCCGCGTGCGGCTCGAGGCGTAGTCCTTCTGCAGCAGGCTGAAGATGGAGTTCGAGCATTCGTTGACGTACAGCTGCGGATCCGAGACTTCGGGCTTGAGCTCGCGGCCGAAGAAATCCGCGGAGGCGAGCTGCGATTGGAACAGCAAGCGATCGACGCGATCGTCCTTGTCCCAGCCCTCATCGTTCATGGCGCTGACCTGCGCGAGCAGCTCGCTCACGTGACGTCGGCGCTCAAGTACGGCGGTCAGGCGATAGTCGGTGAGTCGGGAGTCGAAGCGATGTTCCCCAGCGCTGCTGGTCGCGACCGGATAGGCCTCGTCGTGCCACTCATAGTATCGGTGTGCGAGCGCTCGAAGCTCGGTCGGGCCGGCGGTGGCCTGCAGGGACCAGAGAGTGACGAAGGCTGACAGCAGCAGCGGTCGCGAGCGTCCGCTGTCCGGCGGGCTATTACCGTGTCTGAATATAGGCGCCGACCGGTTTCGTATCGCGCCGGCCTCAAACAAAACCCCGACGCGTGGCCGGGGTTCTGTGTGCGAATCAAGCGCGTCGCTTTCTACTTTGCACCCTTCGTTGTGTACCAAATCTGCGGCGCTCCTTTGACGCCCGCCTTCTCCATCGCGCTCTTCAACTCCGGCGATGCGGCAAACGCTTTGGCTTGCTCGAGACTGTGGAAGCCATGAGTGACCGTGACATCATTTGGATTGTCGACCGACTGGTACACGGCCTGGGCAACGACGCCCATTTTCTTCTGCGTCGCGCGAAACCCATCGTACGCCTTCTTCCATGTGGCGTAATCCGTGACTTCGTGACGAACAAACATGTGCACATCCGCTGCGAACGCTGGAGCCGCCGCGCAGAGAACCCCGAGCGCCAGCAGGCTGGCGGCCACATATGACCTGAACTTCATCGCTGTCCCCCTGTCTTGTAATGTCTCCGCAGGCTCTCGGTAATCGACCAAGGAGCGGGCGGCCGCGGATTATAACATAGCAACGAAATAGACCCGAAACGGACAGTCGTAGTCGACTGCTTTCGGGCATGTCCCCTCGCATATGCTGCCCGCACTGCCGCCGGGCTCGACAGCTACCTCGGACCGTTTTGGGCGTTTCCGGGAGCGTTCCTGACTGGCCGCTCCGCCGCCTGCGGCTTCGCGTTCATCAATTCCGTCGGCAGCTTAGGCGCCTACTTTGGCCTGTCGGCCATTGGCTCGATGGCCACCAAGACCGGGAGCTTCAGCGGGGGATTTCGCGTTATCTCGGCGGCGCTCGTCGGTGCCGCGGCGCTCATCCTGGCGCTGAAACTGTACCCGCGGCCGGTGCCGGAACCCGGCGGCGACCGGCCGCATGCGGCCTGATATGCGATGCTGACTACGCTGTCGACGGTCGGGAAATCGATCGCGCAGTCGACGAATCCCCGACCCCTGCTGCAGATCAACCGTCTGCGATACCGCGGAGCCAATGAGCACGATGGCCTGCTACCGGCCTCCTGCTCGTTGCCCGTATGGCCTGCCGCATCGCACCGGCGCGCGCACTGTGCCACCATAGAAGCCTGCCGGCCGCCGCCGCGATCGCGGCGGCTGCAAGGCACAGGCAATGGGAGCACGCACCATGGATACAACGGCCGGCGAGGATGGCGGCGCACGTCGCGCGCTCGAGCATCTCAACTCGGTACTGACGACGAACGAGACGCTCGAAGCTTGGGCGATCCAAAAGCGCCTGTTCGCGCTGAAGCACCGCCGCCGAGTCGTAGCGGCGACCAGCGGACGATTCCTGGCACTTGAGCGCGCATTGTTCGGCGGCTTCACCTTGACCGACATCCGCTGGCAGGATCTAAAAATCGTCAAGATCGATGTCGGCATTATCGGGGCGCGCCTGACGCTCGAGGCGTTCTCGAGTCCGGACCTGGCTTCAGCTTCGGCGCAAACGACCCGCTTCGTTTACGAAGGGCTGCGCAAGGATCAGGCTGAAGCGCTCTACCGCATAGCGCAGGGCCACGACCAGGCCTGGCGCGAAAAGCGCCGGGTGCGGGACCTTGAGGAGATGCGGGCACGCGCGGGCGGAATCCAGGTGGGCAACCTCGCCGGGACCGCTGCCGATGGCGCCATGGGTGATGCCACCCAACGCCTGCAAAAAGCCAAGTCGATGCTCGATGCCGGTCTGATCTCCGACAGCGAGTACGAGACTCTGAAGGCGAAAATCATAAACCAGGTTTGAGCGGGTGCCGCCGGATGCGGGCGTAGCGCACGATCTCGACGCTAAGCCGAAGTCACATCGTGTGGGTCGGC
>DAINPA010000015.1:32201-35104 GCA_036743675.1 Steroidobacteraceae bacterium | reverse complement strand
CCGGTCGATCACCCGCACGGCGGCGGCGAAGGCAAGTCCGGCCAGGGCAACCCGCACCCGGTGAGCCCTTGGGGACTGCAGACCAAGGGCAAGAAGACGCGTCACAACAAGCGCACGGACGGAATGATCGTTCAGCGGCGCAAGAACAAACGACTCTAAGCGGCTCACGCGGAATATTCATACAGGCTCCTAGGAGATATTTAAGTGCCTCGTTCGCTCAAGAAAGGTCCGTTCGTCGATTTGCATCTGGCCAAGAAGGTACAGACCGCGAGTCAGAAGAACGATCGCCGTCCGATCAAGACCTGGTCGCGTCGTTCGATGGTCATCCCCGACATGGTCGGATTGACCCTCGCCGTGCACAACGGCCGTTTGCACGTGCCGGTGCTGGTGTCGGAGAACATGGTCGGCCACAAGCTCGGCGAATTTGCCCCGACGCGCACCTTCAAGGCGCATTCGGGCGACAAGAAAGTGTCGGCGGCGGAGTAAGGCATGCAGACCAAGGCTGTATTGAGGTACGCGCGCATTTCCCCGCAGAAATGCCGACTGGTGGTCGACACGATTCGCGGCAAGTCCGCGACGCTCGCGGTGAACACCTTGAAGTTCATGCCGAAGAAGGGCGCCAAGATCGTGCTGAAGGTGCTCGATTCGGCGATTGCCAATGCCTACAACAATTTCAACGCGGATGTCGATGATCTGAAGGTGACGCGGGTCGAAGTCGATCCGGCGCCGGTGCTCAAGCGCTTTCACGCGCGCGCCAAGGGGCGCGGCGTGCGTATCGCCAAGCGCAACAGCCATATCCTGGTTCAAGTGTCCGACGGCAAGCGAGAAGCTTAATGGGTCAGAAAGTTAATCCGATTGGCATTCGTCTCGGCATTACGCGCGACTGGACGTCGAAATGGTATGCCGGCACCAAGTCGTTTGCCTCGAACATCCACACCGATCACCTGGTGCGGCAGTATTTGGGCAAGAAGCTCGCCGACGCCTCGGTCAGCCGCATTCACATCGAGCGTGCGGCGCGGCGCGCCAACATCACGATACACACGGCGCGGCCGGGAATCGTGATCGGCAAGAAGGGCGAGGACATCGAGAAGCTGCGCACCGCGGTCGCCAAGATCCTGGGTATGACCATGCAGGATGTACGGCTCAACATCGCCGAGATACGCAAGCCAGAACTCGACGCCAAGTTGGTTGCCGAGGGCATATCGCAGCAGCTCGAGAAGCGCGTGATGTTCCGCCGCGCCATGAAGCGCGCCGTGACCAACACCATGCGCTCTGGCGCGCTGGGCATCAAGGTGCGCATTTCGGGCCGCTTGAACGGATCGGAAATCGCCCGGACGGAAAGCAATCGCGAGGGGCGCGTACCTCTGCACACTTTCCGTGCCGACATCGATTACGGGCTTGCCGAAGCGCAGACCACGTACGGCGTGATCGGCATCAAGGTATGGATATTCAAGGGCGAAGTGTTCGACAAGCCGGAAGGCGAGGTATTGGACGCCGAGACCGAGGCGGCAGCCGCGGCTGCGGCGCCGGGCGCCAAGCCGGCCGAGACCGCAGCGCCTGCGCAAAGTAATCACACATGATGCAGCCGAAGCGGACCAAGTTCCGCAAACAATTCAAGGGCCGGATCGGGGGCAGCGCGCAGCGCGGCAACTTTGTCGCGTTCGGCGAATACGGCCTCAAGGCGACCGACCGCTGCCGCATGACCGCGCGCGAAATCGAGGCGGCGCGGCGCGCCATTTCGCGTTACGTGAAGCGCGGCGGCCGTATTTGGATCCGGGTGTTCCCGGACGTGCCGATCACGCAGAAGCCGCTCGAGGTACGCATGGGCAGCGGCAAGGGCAACGTGGAGTATTGGGTGGCCCGGGTGCTGCCCGGCAAGGTGCTGTTCGAGATCGAGGGCATGAGCGAGGAAATCGCGCGCGAGGCGTTCCGACTCGCCTCCGCCAAGCTTTCGGTGTCGACGGCATTCGTCAAACGCCAGATTCGAACATGAAGGTGCGCCCATGAAGGCCAAAGATTTGCGCGCTAAAGCGCCTAACGTCCTCGGTGAGGATCTGCTCAAGCTGCGCCGCGAACAGTTCAATTTGCGCATGGCGCGCGCTACCGGTCAGGCCGCCAAGCCCGATCAATTTGCGAAGGTGCGCAAGAACATTGCGCGGGTGAAGACGGTGCTTGCGCAGGTGAGCGCACGCGGAGGTAAGGTTTGATGTCGACGACACCACAAGCCGCTGTGCAGGAGTCCGGCGCGGCTCCGACCGAAGCGCGAATTACCGGCCAGCGATTGCTCACTGGCAAGGTCGTCAGCAACAAAATGGACAAGACCATCGCCGTGTCCGTCGAGCGTCTGGTCAAGCACCCGACCTACGGCAAGTACATTCGCCGCACCACCAAGCTGCTCGCGCATGACGCGAACAACGAGTGTAAAGAGGGCGACGTGGTGTCGATCAAGCCGTGCCGGCCCATGTCGCGCCGCAAATCGTGGATGCTGGTGCGCGTCGTAGAGCGCGCGCGGCCGGAATAAGAGATAACCCCAATGATCCAGCTTCGAACCATGCTCAATGTGGCCGACAACAGCGGCGCCAAGCGCTTGATGTGCATCAAGGTGCTCGGCGGCTCGAAGCGGCGCTATGCGGCCGTCGGCGACGTCATCAAGGTGAGCGTCAAGGATGCGATTCCGCGCGGCAAGGTCAAGAAGGGCGAAGTGTACGACGCGGTCGTGGTGCGCACGCGCAGCGGCGTGCGCCGCTCGGACGGATCGCTGATTCGCTTCGATACCAACGCCGCGGTGCTGCTCACCAACAAGCTCGAACCGATCGGCACGCGCATTTTCGGGCCCGTAACGCGCGAGCTTCGAAACGTGCAGTTCATGAAGATTATTTCGCTCGCGCCCGAGGTACTGTGAA
>DAINPA010000015.1:0-32101 GCA_036743675.1 Steroidobacteraceae bacterium | reverse complement strand
ACGGTGATTCTGATCGCCGGTCGAGACAAGGGACGACGCGGCGCCGTCATCGAAGTGCTGGCTGGGGATCGTGTGCGGGTCGAGGGCCTCAACATGGCCAAAAAGCACCAGCGGCCGAACCCGCAAATGGGCGTTCAGGGCGGCATCATCGAGCGCGAAGCGCCGCTGCACGCCTCGAACGTGCAGATCGTGAATCCGGCGACGAAAAAGGGCGATCGCGTGGGCTTCAAGTCGCTCGAGGATGGGCGCAAGGTGCGCGTGTTCAAGTCGAACAAAGAAATGGTCGACTCCAGATAAACGAGTGAAACAGATGGCAAGACTGCAAAAAATTTATCGCGAGAAGATCGTGCCGGAGCTCAAGCAGAGCTTGGGGCTCAAGAACACGATGCAGGTTCCGCGCATTCTCAAGATCACGGTCAACATGGGCGTGGGCGAGGCCGTGGCCGACAAGAAGGTCATGGACGCCGCCACCGCCGACATGGCCAAGATCACCGGTCAGAAGCCGGCTGTGACCAAGGCGAAGAAGTCGGTGGCCACCTTCAAGGTGCGCGACGGGCAGGCGATCGGCTGCAAGGTGACCTTGCGCGGCGCGCGCATGTACGAATTCCTGGACCGGCTGGTCAACATCGCGATTCCGCGAATTCGCGATTTTCGCGGCATCAGCACCCGATCTTTCGACGGCCGCGGCAATTACAGCCTGGGCGTCAAGGAACAAATCATTTTTCCGGAAATTCAATACGACCAGATCGATCAAATTCGTGGCATGGACATCACCATCTCCACGTCGGCCGCGGACGACAAGCATGGACGCGCGCTGCTAGGAGCTTTCAACTTTCCGTTTCGCAAGTAGGGTAATAGCCCATGGCCAAGACGAACATGCTCATGCGCGAGAAGCGCCGCCTCAAGGTAGCCAAGAAATACGCTGCCCGACGCGCCGAGCTCAAAGAGCTGATCCGCGAACCGAAGACCGGGCCGGAAGAGCGCGCCGCCGCGCAGGTCGAGCTGCAGCAGCAGCCGCGCGATGCGGCCGCGACGCGCCAGCGCAATCGATGCTCCATTACCGGCCGGCCGCGCGGTGTTTACCGCAAGTTCGGACTGGCGCGCACCAAGTTGCGCGAGGCCGCCAATCGCGGCGAGATTCCGGGTCTGTCCAAGGCCAGCTGGTGAGGCGCGCACAATGAGCATGACTGATCCGATCGCCGATCTTCTGACCCGCATCCGCAACGCGCAGTCCGCGGGCAAGCCCACGGTCGGCGTGGGTGCCTCGAAGCTGAAACTCGCCATACTCAAGGTATTGAAGGACGAGGGGTATATCGGCGCCTTTGGTGTCGATACGAGCGGTGCGAAGCACACCGTATCCATCGAATTGAAATATCACGACGGCCGGCCGGTCATCGACCGCATCGAGCGCATCAGCCGTCCGGGGCTGCGCATCTATCGCGGCAAGGACGAATTGCCCAAGGTGCTCGGTGGTTTGGGAGTCGCGGTCGTCTCCACGCCGAAGGGCATCATGTCCGATGCCCAGGCACGCGCCGCGGGCACGGGCGGCGAAGTGCTGTTCGTGGTCCAGTAGGTCGTTCCATAGAGCCGCGTAGGCATTCATTTAGGATTTCCTTATGTCTCGAGTCGCAAAAAAGCCGGTAGATCTGCCGCAGGGTGTGAGTGCCACGATCGGTGCGGACGGCGTCACGGTGAAGGGTGCGAAGGGTTCGCTCACTCTCGCGATCAAGAGCGGCATCAAGGTCGAGCTCAAGGACAAGCACCTGGCGGTGGAGGCCGCTTCGAGCGCGGAAGGGCTGAATGCCATCGCCGGCTCGACCCGGGCGCACCTCGCCAACATGGTCACGGGCGTGACCAAGGGCTACGAGAAGAAGCTCGAGCTGGTCGGCGTCGGTTATCGCGCCGCGGTGCAGGCCAAGACCCTGACTTTGACGCTTGGTTATTCGCACCTGATCAATTACGCGATCCCGGAGGGCGTGACGATCGAGGCGCCGAGCCAGACGGAAATCGTCGTCAAGGGCATCGATCGGCAGCGGGTCGGGCAGACGGCGGCCGAGATCCGCGGCTTCCGGCCGCCGGAGCCGTACAAGGGTAAGGGCGTGAAGTATTCGGACGAGAAGATTTCGCTGAAAGAAGCGAAGAAGAAGTAAGGACATGAAGCTGGACAAACGAGACACCCGCCTGCGGCGCGCAACGCGGAGCCGCGTGAAGATCAAGGAGCTCGCGGCCCTGCGCCTCTCGGTGCACCGCACGCCCCGGCACATCTATGCGCAGATCTTCGCGCCCGAGGGCGACAAGGTTCTGGTCGCCGCCTCGACCTTGCAAAAGGACGTGCGCGGCGCATTGAAAACGACCGGCAACATCGAGGCCGCCAAGGCCGTCGGCCGCGCCATCGCGGAGCGCGCCAAGGCCAAGGGCATCGCCAAGGTGGCGTTCGATCGTTCCGGGTTCATGTATCACGGGCGCGTAAAAGCGCTGGCCGAGGCCGCGCGCGAAGCGGGGCTCGAGTTCTAACCGGAGGGCAGAGGGCAATGGCGAGAGTAGAAAAACCGATGTCCGGCGACGACCTGCTCGAAAAGCTGGTCGCAGTGAACCGTGTTGCAAAGGTGGTCAAGGGCGGCAAACAGTTCGGCTTCACCGCGCTCACGGTGGTGGGCGACGGCGCCGGCCGGGTCGGTTTCGGCTACGGCAAGGCGCGCGAAGTGCCGGTGGCGATTTCCAAGGCAATGATGCAGGCGCGCAAGAGCCTGGTCACCGTATCGTTGAAGAACGATACCCTGTTCTACGCGGTCAAAGGACGGCATGGGACCACTCGCGTCTATATGCAGCCGGCGGCGGACGGCACCGGCGTGATCGCCGGCGGCGGCATGCGCGCGGTGTTCGAATGCGCCGGGGTGCGCAATGTGCTCGCCAAGAGCTATGGCTCGCGCAACCCCATCAATGTGGTGCGCGCCACCATGGACGCGCTGGGCAAGCTGCGCACGCCGGATGACATTGCGGCCAAGCGCGGCAAGAGCGTCGCGGAAATCACGGGCTAAGGTCATGACCGGCAAATCAATCAAAGTGACGTTGATCAAGAGCATGGCCGGCCAGCTGGCCTCCATCCGCAACTCGGCGCGCGGCTTGGGGTTGCGCCGGATCGGGCATAGCGTGGTGGTCGCGGATACGCCGTCGAATCGCGGCATGGTGAACGCGGCGAGCCACATGCTCAAGGTCGAAGCCGCGGATTCGGAATCGGAGAAGAGAGTCTAATATGCGCTTAAACACCATCAAGCCCGGCGCCGGCTCCAAGCGGGAGCATTTGCGCGTGGGGCGGGGCGCCTCCGCCGGTCAGGGCAAGACCTGCGGCCGCGGAGTCAAGGGACAGCGTGCCCGCAAGGGCGGCTATCACAAGGTCGGATTCGAAGGCGGCCAGATGCCGCTGCAGCGGCGTTTGCCGAAGACCGGCTTTCGCTCGGCCATGAAGGCCTCGCGTGCCGAGCTCACGCTCGATGATTTGATGCGCGTCGCCGGGGGCGAAGTCACCCTCGCGGGATTGATCGCGGCGAACCTGGTGCCTGAACAGACCAAGCTCGTGAAGATCATTTTGTCGGGCGCCGTCACCAAGCCCTATGTCGTCAGGGGCGCGGCTGTCACGGCAACCAAGGGCGCCAAGACCGCGGTCGAATCCGCCGGCGGCCGCTTTGAGAATTAAGAGACCTTTGTAAAGTGGCCACTTCCAGCACCAATGCCGCCGCGGCACTAGGAGACATGACTCGCTTCGCCGAAATGCGCAAGCGGCTGTGGTTCCTGTTGGGTGCGCTGGTCGTGTACCGGGTGGGCACCTTCATTCCGGTGCCCGGCATCGATGCCGCGCGCTTTGCGGCGTTTTTCTCGACGCAGCAGGGCACCTTGCTTGGCATATTCAACATGTTTTCCGGCGGAGCGCTGCAGCGATTCAGTATTTTCGCCCTCAACGTGATGCCGTACATCACCGCCTCGATCATCGTGCAAATGGCCTCGATGGTGTACCCGCCTTGGGCGCAAATCCGCAAGGACGGCGAGTCCGGGCGGCGCAAATTGATGCAATACACGCGCTACGGGACGGTGTTCCTCGCCGGCTTCCAGGGATTCGGCGCGGCCCTGGCGATTCAGAACTCCGGCGGCCATCTCGTTGTCTATCCGGGCCCGCAGTTTCTGTTCGTCGCCACGCTGTCGATCAGCACCGGCACCATATTCGTCATGTGGCTGGGCGAGCAGATCACCGAGCGCGGCATCGGCAACGGCATCACCATGATCATCGTGGCGGGCATCGTCGCCGGACTGCCGCGCGCCATAGGCAATACGCTGGAAATGGTGCGATCCGGCGAAATGAACCCGCTGATCGTGCTGTTGATCCTGGTGGTGGTCGTGCTGGTCACCCTGTTCTGCGTGTTCGTCGAGCGCGCACAGCGCAAGATTCAGGTGAACTACGCCAAGCGGCAGGTTGGACGGCGAATGATGCAGGGTCAGAGCACGCACCTGCCATTCAAGTTGAACATGTCGGGCGTGATCCCGCCGATCTTCGCCTCGAGCTTGCTGGTGTTCCCGGCGACCATCGCGCAGTTCTTCGGCAACAGCCCCAATCCCAATCTGATCCAGCGCATGCTGCAAAAGATTGCGGCTATCCTCGGTTACGGCCAGCCGCTGCACGTGTTGTTGTTCGCGGTCCTGATCGTCGGCTTCGCGTTCTTCTACGTGGCGCTGGTGTACGACGCGCGCGATACCGCCGAGAATCTGAAGAAGGCGGGCGCCTTCATTCCGGGCATCCGGCCCGGCCAGCAAACCGGGGAATATCTGGACAAGGTGCTGACCCGGCTGACGCTGTGGGGCGGACTGTACATCATGGCGGTGTGCTTGCTGCCGGAAATCATTCGCATGGTGAACCCGAGCATTCCGTTCCAGTTCGGCGGCACCTCGTTGTTGATCATCGTCGTGGGCGTCATGGATTTCGTGGCCCAGACGCAGTCGCATTTGATGTCGCACCAATACGAGGGCCTGATGAAGAAGGCCAGCCTGCGGGGCATCGGGAGTAAGAAATGAAAGTTCGTCCATCGGTCAAGAAGATCTGCAAAAACTGCAAAGTCGTGCGGCGCCGCGGCATCGTTTACATCATTTGTTCGTCGGATCCCCGGCACAAGCAGCGGCAAGGCTGAGGCTCGACCGGCGTGAAGATGCCTAGTGAATTGATCTTTAGAGATTTTTCTAATATACTGGCACGCTTTTTCGCGTGCGCTATTGTTGTCCGCATAGGGGAGAAATAGATGGCGCGTATCGCCGGCATCAACATACCGATGAACAAGCACGTCGTCATCGGCTTGACCCACATTTTCGGCGTCGGCAACAGCCGTGCAACGCGTATTTGCGATGCAGCGGGCGTGAAGTACAGCGTCAAAGTGAAGGATTTGACGGACGCGGAAGTCGCGTCGCTGCGCTCGCAAGTCGCGAAGTTTGCGGTCGAAGGCGATCTGCGCCGCGAAGTGTCGATGAACATCAAGCGTCTGATGGACTTGGGCTGCTACCGCGGCATCCGTCATCGCAAGGGCTTGCCGATGCGCGGTCAGCGCACCCGCACCAATGCTCGAACCCGCAAGGGTCCGCGCAAGCAGGCCGTGAAAATGAACGCGCCTCCGGGCAAGGTCTAGGCAACTTGGTGCGGGCGGTATTTTCTTAATTGCTCGCGAAGCGAGCCACTAACGGACGGCGTCGCTGCGACGCCGTCGGAAACTAAATAGAATGGCTGAACAGAAGCAAAATGCCGGGCAAAGCGGCGCGCAGGCCAACAAGCCGGCGCGCAAGAAGGTGCGCAAGAACGTGCTCGAGGCGATCGCGCACGTGCATGCCTCCTTCAACAACACCATCATCACGATCACCGATCGCCAGGGTAATACGCTGTCCTGGGCGACTTCGGGCGGCTGCGGCTTTCGCGGTTCGCGCAAATCGACGCCGTTCGCGGCTCAAGTGGCTGCCGAGCGGGCGGGTACCGCGGCGCAGGAGCATGGCGTGAAGAACGTCGAAGTCCGCGTCATGGGTCCGGGACCGGGCCGCGAATCCGCGGTGCGCGCCTTGAACGGCTGCGGTCTCAAGATAACGAACATCGAAGATGTGACGCCGATTCCGCACAACGGTTGCCGACCACCGAAGAAGCGTCGCGTCTAGTTCGAGAGCCGCCCCCGGTTCGTTTGAAAGGGTTCGTCCGAATTTAGATCAAGGGTTCCTAATGGCAAAGTATACTGGTCCGAAGTGCAAGCTTTCTCGCCGCGAGGGAACCGACTTGTTCCTGAAAAGCGGTGTGAAGCCGCTCGAATCGAAGTGCAAGCTCGAAGTTCCGCCCGGCGGCGTGAAGAGCGAACGCAAGCAGCGTCTGTCGGAGTACGGCCTGCAGCTGCGCGAGAAGCAGAAGCTGCGTCGTATGTACGGCGTACTCGAGCGGCAATTCCGCAACTATTATCAAAAGGCCGCCGGCCGACCGGGCGCGACCGGCGAAACGTTGCTGCAATTTTTGGAATGCCGGCTCGACAATGTGGTCTACCGGATGGGCTTCGCCGCGACTCGGGCGGAAGCACGCCAGCTGGTGAGCCACAAGGGCGTTTCGGTGAACGACAAACTGGTCAATATCGCCTCTTACCAGTGCAAGGCCGGCGATGTCATCAACTTGCGCGAGAAGGCCAAGAAGCAGACGCGCGTGCAGGCCGCGCTCACGATTGCGACCCAGGTAGGCCTTCCGGATTGGGTCGAGGTGGACGACAAGAAGTTTTCGGGTGTCCTGAAATCGGTTCCCGATCGGCAGGAAATACTGCCGGACATCAACGAAAGTCTCGTCGTCGAGTTGTATTCCAAATAGGAATTGGCAAGTAACGCGTCGCAGCCGGTGCTGCGTTGTCCGCGGTCAGTTAACGAGGATGTATCCATGCAGGGATCGATCAACGAATTTTTGAAGCCCCGGGTCGTCAAGGTCCAGCCGGTGTCGCTGCGCCATGCGCGCATCGTGATCGAGCCGTTCGAACGGGGATTCGGCCACACGCTGGGCAATGCCCTGCGCCGGGTGCTGCTGTCGTCGTTGCCGGGTGCGGCGATCACCGAGATCGAGATCGATGGCGTGCTGCACGAGTACACGGCCATCGAAGGCGTGCAAGAGGACGTGGTCGATATTCTGCTCAATCTCAAGGCGGTGGCGATTCGCATGCACACCCGCGACGTCGCGGAGGTTCGCCTGCACAAGAAGGGTCCCGGACCGGTTCTGGCCGGCGACATTGCCGGTGACCACGACCTCGAGATCCTGAATCCCGAGTTGGTGATCGCCAATTTGACCAAGGCCGGCGAGCTTTCCATGTCGTTGAAAGTGGAGCGCGGGCGCGGCTACCGGCCGGCCGCGCAGCGCATGGCATTCGAGGAGCAAACCCGGGCGATCGGGCGACTGCAACTCGATGCCTCGTTCAGCCCGGTTCACAAGGTGACCTACAACGTGGAGAGTGCGCGCGTCGAACAGCGCACCGACCTCGACAAGCTGATTCTGGACATCGAAACCAACGGCACCATCGACCCGGAAGAGGCGATTCGCCGCGCCGGCGGGATCCTCAAGGATCAGTTGTCGGTATTCGTGGATCTGCAGGGCCAGGACGAGTCGACCACCAAGGCGACCGAGACCCAGTTCGATCCGATATTGCTGCGGCCGGTCGACGAACTGGAGCTCACGGTTCGCAGCGCGAATTGTCTCAAGGCCGAGAATATTCACTATATCGGCGATTTGGTGCAGCGGACGGAAGTGGAGCTGCTGCGCACGCCGAATCTCGGCAAGAAATCGCTCACTGAAATCAAGGAAGTGCTCGAGAGCCACGGCTTGACCCTCGGCATGCGGATCGACAACTGGCCGCCGCCGGGTTTGAAGCGCGACGAAGAGCGCGACAGCATTTAACGGGATCCCGGGCACTCGAGCGGATCATTGACACAGTAAGGCTTTAGAAAATGCGTCACAGACACAGCGGGCGTCAGCTCTCGCGCAATTCATCCCACCGCCATGCGCTCATGCGCAACATGGCGACCTCGCTGCTGCGTCATGAGACCATCCGCACCACCGTACCGAAGGCGAAGGAGTTGCGCCGTGTGGTCGAGCCGTTGATCACGCTCGCCAAGATCGATTCGGCGTCCAAGCGGCGGCTGGCTTATTCGCGGTTGCGCGACGTTGCCGTCGTTGAAAAGTTGTTTGTCGATCTGGGGCCGCGCTTCAAGGCGCGCGCCGGCGGGTATACGCGGATTCTCAAGATGGAACCGCGGCCGGGTGACTCCGCCGATATGGCTCTGATGCAGCTGGTCGAAACGAGCAAGGTGGAGGCAAAGACCGCGGGCGACGCCGATAAGGCCGAGGCCAAGGGCGGCAAGGCTCCGAGGAAATCGAAAAAGGCCGCTGCTACGGAAGAGAAGCCGGAGAAGGCGGCGCCGAAGCGCCGCAAAGCCAAAGTCGCGGCCTGATCGCCGCCAGGGACGCTAAGTCACGCGGCCAGTTTGGCGAACGCGTCGCGGGTCAAATTCTCGGGCGCCGCTGCGGTTGTGGCCACATTGTCTTCGATACGGATGCCGCCGTAGGGGCGCAGGGCGTGCACCATCGACCAGTCGATATGCGCGCGCCGCTCATCCGCGTGCGCCGCGCAGAGCAGCGAATCGATAAAATAGATTCCAGGTTCGATGGTCACCACCACGCCGGGTTCGAGCATGCGCGTGAGGCGCAAGTACGGGTGGCCTTCGGGGCGTTTTCGCTCGTGGCCCCGCAGGTCACCCATGATCCCGCCCACGTCATGCACCTGCAGTCCGAGCAGGTGACCGATTCCATGGGGGAAGAACACACTGGTTACACCCAGTTCCAGAGCGGACTGACCCGGTAGCTTCGTCAATCCGATCTGCTGCAGCACATCGCCCAATATGCGGTGCGCGGACAAGTGGATCTCTCTGAAATCCCGCCCCGCGGCAACCTCCTGGCACAGCCGCCGTTGGGCGGCCTCGGTACCCTCGAGCAGATCCGCAAACAGCCCGGGCGCGGCCGCGTAGGTGCGCGTGATGTCCGATGCGTAGCCGCGAAACTGGGCGCCGGCGTCGATCAAAAAGGAGCGCAGGGATGAGGGAGGACGCCTATCGAGATGCTGGTAATGCAGCACCGCCGCGTGTTCATTGTAGGCCACGATGTTGTTGTAGGGCATCTCCTCCTCACGCTGCGCGCCGGCGGCCAAATAGGCCATGTGGGCCTCGTATTCCGAAGCTCCGCGACGAAATGCCGCAAGTGCGGCAGCATGGCCACGGACACCCAGCGCGCTCGCCCGGCGCATGCACTCGAGCTCGTAGCCGGTCTTTACGGCCCGATCGAAGTGCAGGCTTGCGAGCAGCTCAGCGGGATTCACGGATTGCGGTTCGGCGTCTGGGAAGCAGTCGCTGGGACCGATGAAGGCCACCCGCCCGAGCTTGGCCCAGTGCACGGCGGCACCGGCAGGGTCCGGCATTGGGGTAATCTCGATGGCCGCCGACCATGGTTCCTGAGGCAGGCTCGCCGGCTTGTGCCAAAAATCGTTGGATTGATGGAACAGTACCCGCAGCCGCGACCCTGGGGCATAAACGGCGAAGCATTGCGGATTGTCCACAATGGGTACCCAGGCCTTGAAATGCGGATTCACCTTGTAGGGATAGTCTTGGTCGTCCAGGAACTGGATTAGCGGCCGTCCGGAGTGAATGACCAAGGCATCGAATCCGGCCGCTGCAAGCGATCGGTCCGCCCGGCTCATCAAAGTCTGCAAATGCTGCGCGTAGAGCTGATCCAGACTGGCTTCGCTCACTTCGATTCCCTCATATGCCATTGAACCTACATGCTGTTGATCGGTCCTAAAGTACGCGCCGGCCATCGCGATCGCCAGGGGGGCGGCCCTCAGCGGACTTTAATGTGGCCAAAGACGCTCGGTTAACGCGAAAGAGATATGAAATTGGGCTGAAACACTCTAAAATTAACCGGCACAGTTGGGTGGAAGCCCAAAACAACATGCTCAGCTTTAACTTTTATCATTAAATTTCTGGGGTATCGATAGATGAAGACCAAACTTCCTTTAAGCGCTCTTGTGGCTGCGTTTGTGCTGAGTGCCTGCGGCAGCAAGACCGAGGCTCCCGCTCCCGCACCGACCGCCGAAGCCACTACTCCGGCCCCCGCTCCTGCTGCTCCCGCTGCTGATGCTGGCGCTGCCGCCGGCGCTGCTGGTGCAGCGCCTTCAGCGGAACCCGCAGCACCTGCTGCACCGGCTTCCAAGCCGTAATCGATTCGCACAGATCACTTGCCCGGGCGGGTGGCCAATGCCGCCCGCCCGGGCGGTGTTTTTTTGTGGCCTTGGGGAAACAGCGTAGTTGCTCGTCAACATTCGCGACTGTAGACACTCGAAGAAGGATCGCCAATGGATCCAGAACGTCTACGCTGAGTATATCGATGCCTTGGCCGATCTGAACACCGGGCTGTTTCCGGTGCTCGGCGCGGGCAATCCGCGTGAAGACGAGATCTTCGCGAACTGGTTCTCGAACGACCAATCCCATCCCCTGGTGATACTCAAGGGACCCGAGCCCGTGGGCTTTGCGCTGGTCACACGTCCGCGTATCGCGACCGCCGGCGAAGGCGCCGTGAATTACCACATGTCCGAGTTCTTCGTGCGCAAGCAATACCGCCGGCACGGCGTCGGCCGAGATGCCGCGACCCTGATCTTCGACCGTTTCGCCGGCGATTGGGACATCGTCGAATATCAGCGAAATCCGGGCGCCGTGGCGTTTTGGCGGCGGGTGGTTTCGGCTTATTGCGGCGGCCGATTTATCGAACGCACGCACGACGGCGAAGTGCGGCACCGCTTCACCAGCAGACTTTCGGTCAAGCGCTGAGCGGCGTTTAGCGCACCGCCGCGATCGACTCGGCCACGTAGGCCACGTTGTGCGGCATGAGCCCGGCAAGATTCATGCGGCTGTCGGCGGTCATATAGATGTGGTGCTTGTCGCGCAGCGCTTCAACCGCCTCGCCGGGCACGCCAAGCAGCGAGAACATGCCGTGCTGCATTTCGATGAAATCGAAGGAGTCACCGTGGGTGACCGCCCGTAGGTGAGTCGCCAACAACCTGCGCATGTCCTGGATCCGGCTGCGCATGCTCGCCAATTCGGTCACCCAGGAGCGGCGCAGCTGCGGATCGGCGAAGATGCATGCGGCGATCCCCGCGCCATGGTCGGGCGGCATCGAATATATGCCGCGGGCGATTTGCAGCACATGGCTTAAAACGGCGTCCGCGCGGGATTCACTCTCGCCGATCACGATCAGCGCGCCGACGCGTTCGCGGTACAGGCCCAA
Source organism: Steroidobacteraceae bacterium (assembly GCA_036743675.1). GTDB lineage: Bacteria > Pseudomonadota > Gammaproteobacteria > Steroidobacterales > Steroidobacteraceae > Bog-1198. The sequence goes on along the minus strand of DAINPA010000015.1, from coordinate 20,733 downwards.
ATTCTTGGAGTGCGATACGGCGATGAGGGCCTCGGGCAGCATCTGCGCGAGCAGACGAATCCCGGCCGCATCGGCCTCGAGGTCCACCCCGAATCCCTGATAGGCCAGATCGAGGAACGGGGTGAGCCGCCGCCGCTGCAGCAAGTCCCCCAGGATCCGCCATTGGGCCGCGTCAAGATCCGCGCCGGAAGGGTTGTGGCAGCAGGCGTGCACCAGGACCACATCGCCCTCGCGCGCAAGCTCCAGGCGCTCAAGCATCGCATCGAAACGCAGTTGATGGGTTTTTGCATCGTAATAGGGATAACGCGCGAGCTTGAGCCCGGAGCTGCCGAGCAGGGGCGTGTGGTTACCCCAGGTCGGATCGCTGACGTGCACCGTGGCCGACGGCGAGGCGGCGCGGATGAGTTCGGCGCCGACGCGCAGGGCTCCGCAGCCGCCGGGTGCCTGGACGGTGCGCGCGCGCCGCTCGCGACGCGCGGCATGCGAGGCGCCGAGAACCATCTCTTCGACGGCGCTGTTGAATTCCTCTCTGCCGGCGGCGGCCACGTAGGATTTCGTGGTTTGGGACCCGAACACGATCTGCTCCGCGCGGCGCACGCACTCGAGTATCGGGGTGTTGCCGCTCAGGTCGCGATAGACCCCGACACCGAGATCGACTTTTTGAGAGAATGTATCGGCGCGAAATTTCGCCATCAATCCGAGGATGGCATCGGGGTTCAAGCGGTCGAGATGTTGAAACAAGTGTTTATGTCCCATATTTTTGCAGACCACATTATAGGCCATGCCATCGCGGACATCGGCCGCGCTTGGTCCGTGCCTTCGCGCTTGGACCCGGCGGGAACGAGTTAAACCGTGCGGGCCAGAGCGTTGAGTCCGATCCCGCTGTGTGCCGGCGCGGCGCTCGCCGTGGCGCTCGCGGCCGCCGGCGGCGGGCTCGCGCGTGCCGAGGATCAGGCGCCGCCGAAGGGGATCGCGAGCTGGTTCAACCCGGCGACCGCGTCGTTCATTCCCGTGCCGGATATCGACCACGACCCGAATAGCGGCACCACGCTTGGATTGTTCCCCACACGGTTGGTGACCGACGATCAAGGGCAAATCCGCAAGATCATCGCGCCGGACGTCAACTACAACCCGTATTTCGGTGTCGGCGTCAGCGGCACTATCTTTGCATTTCTGTCGGACGATACGCAGTGGTCTTTGGCCGCGGGGGTGAAGCAGCGCGTGGAAAGCGCATTCGACTACGAATATCAAACGGGGCGTCTGCGCGACACCGCGTTATCCTTCGATGCCAGCGTCGTGTACGACCGCAGCGGCACTCCGCGCTTTTACGGCATCGGCAACAACTCGCCGGTGTACGATGTCACCAACTACACGCTGCAACAGAAATACCTGCAGACCACGGTCGGTTGGAACTTGAGCCATGTATGGCAGATTGCCCATACGCTGCGTGTTCGAGACGTCCAAGTACAGCCGGGAACGCTCGCCGGCATCGAATCCCTTCAAGGTCGCTTCGGGCCAATCCTGGGTGTCGGAACCATTCACGAAACGCTGAACCGGGTTGATATCATCTACGACACGCGCGACGATACGACGATCCCGACGCGCGGCGGTCAATACGTCGTGTTCGGTGGTGTTGCCGCCCAGGACGGAGTATTCGAGTCCTCGTTGTACAGCGTGACCGGAGTCGATGCGCGGCAGCTGTGGTCGCCGGCGCCCGGCAATATCATCATTGCCCACATGGCATTGCGCTACATGCCGGGGGCGTCCGACGTGCCGTTCTGGAGTCTGTCGAATATCGGCGGCGAACAAAGCGTCCTGGCGCAGAACCAGCCGCTGCGCGGCTATGGCGAGGGGCGCTTTTACGGGCGCAATTCATTTTCCGCCAGCATGGAATACCGCAAGAGAGTGCTCAGCGTCGATGCGATGTCCACCCATCTCAACATCGAGTTAACGCCCTTCGTGGATGTGGGCGATGTTTTCCAGCACTCGAGGGACTCCCCCGTGACGCATCTGCACCATGTCGGCGGGCTCGGCTTTCGTGGGATCGCAAGCCCCTTCGTCGTGGGATTCGTGGATGTCGGGTATGGCTCCGAGGGGGCCGCCGTGTTCACCGGAATCAACTATCCTTTCTGAGCATCAGCCCGGCCGACCCACAACCGATGAGCCATGTTTTCCACCGATTCGGCGCTTGCGTCGGCAGGCACCCGCGAGGCGTGTTTGCCGCCTGGGCCGTCGCCATTGCGCTCGGCGTCTGGGGATCGGGCAAATTCGAGCTCGCGGCGCAAAACGGCACATCGGACCTGTACGGCAGCCCCTCGCATGACGTGGCCGAGACATTGCGCTCCGATTTCAGCGTGCCGTTCCTCGAGCCGCTCGTGGTCGCCGTTTCGACCCCGATGCTTTCGGCCGATGATGCCGCGCTATTGGCCTGGGACCGCGATGCGGCGCGGGCGCTGCGCGGTCTCCCTGCCGTCAAACGCGTTGCCGCCTACTCGGACTCCCGCGATCCGCATTTGCGCGCGCCGAACGGCCACCAGGGGCTGTTGCTGGTCGAGCTCGCCGCTACCGACGTGCCGGGGCAGCAGCGCGCCGTCCCCATCGTGCGTGCGGCGCTGGCGCCGCTGCGCGCGCAATTGACGGCGCTCGATCCTGAGGCGCGGGTCGCGGTGACCGGGGGGCCGGCAGCCGACTACGACATCAATACCTCGAGTGCGCAAGGCGGGGATCGCGCCGAGAAGCGGGCCCTGCCGCTCACGCTCGCCATACTGGTCGTCGTTTTCGGTACCGTAATCGCAGCCGCCCTGCCGTTTCTGATGGGCCTTGCCACGACGACGGTGTCGTTGGGACTCGCGTTCGTGCTGGCGCGTTTGATGCCGGTGTCGAATCTCCTGGGTAATGTGGTCACCATGGTCGGACTCGCGATCGGCATCGACTACTCGCTGCTGATGGTCAAGGATTATCGCGAGCGACTGCAGCATTCACCGGTGCTCGAGGCGGTGGCGCAGACGGTGGCCGAGGCGGGCACCACTATCCTGTGGTCGGGTTCGACCGTTGCCATCGGGCTGCTGGGACTGCTGTTCAGTCCCATCTTGGAGACCCGCAGTGTCGGCATCGGCGGGGCCCTGGTGGTGCTGGTATCCGTGCTCGCCGCCGTGACTTTGTTGCCGGCATGCCTGGCGCTGCTCGGCAACCGGATCGAACTGTGGCCCTGGCGAAGGCCTTCCGCGGCGGCGCCGGACGGCAAGAGCGGATGGGCCCGGCTCGCCGAATGGATCGTGCGGCGCCCGCTGCGCACGCTGGCGGCCGCCACCGGGGCGGTGGTGCTGCTCGCGTTGCCCGTATCCGGCGCGCACAGCGGATTCAGCAATGAAGCGTGGTTCATGCCGAGGGAGTTGGAGTCGCGCATCGGCGCCGATCTATTGTCCCACCAGGGCGCGGCCGATACCGCGCTGACGGTGCGCGCATTGCTGCGCACGACCGACGGACAGCCGGTGCTCGCCGCCGACCACGATGCCGCCCTGAAGGGCTATCTCACGCGGCTCGAACGCGATGCGCGCGTGGCGGAGGTCGCATCGCCGCTCGCCGCGCGCGGCGATGCGGCGCATCTTTACTCGAGTCGCGACGGGCATTCCGCGTTGATCGAGATTACCCCGGCGAACGGCTCGTCGATGCGGCAGGTTCAACAGCTGGCGCGGGACCTGCGGCGCATCGTGCCAGTGGGGCCGTTCACGGTCACGATCGGCGGTACTCCGGCCTTCTACAATGATTTCAGCGACTACATGTGGAAGAGCTTCCCCAAGGTGTTCGGCTTCGTCATCGTCACGACGCTGCTGCTGCTGTTCGCCGCCTTCCGTTCGTATCTTTTGCCGCTCAAGGCGGTGATCGCGAATCTGCTCGCCGTAGCCGCCGGCTACGGCGCCGTGGTCGCCATATTCCAATTCGGCTGGCTGCACGGACTGGTCGGTCTGGAACGGCCCTTCTCCTCGATACCGCTCGAAGTGCCGCTGATGATATTCTGTTTGAGCTTCGGGCTTTCCATGGACTACGAGCTGTTCCTGCTGTTCCGCATTCAGCGCCAGTTCGCGCTGCATGGCGACAATGACCGTGCGACGGCCGAGGGCCTGGCAGCCGTCGGTCCGGTCATCACCGGCGCCGGCTTGATCATGACCGCGGTATTCGGCGCGTTTGTCAGTGCCAGCCTGCCGGCGTTGAAAATGATCGGCGTCGGTCTGTGCGTTGCGGTCTTGGTCGATGCCAGCGTGATCCGGGCATTCGTGGTTCCCGCGTTCATGAGCGTTGCCGGCCGCTGGAATTGGTATCCTGGATACTCGCAAGGACCCGGTTCGGGACGCCGGTAGGGGTATTTGACGGGGGCCGACCGTCTCTAATCAAAGACAATGGCCCGATGCCATTTTCCGGCGTTAGCGTGTACGATTTACGCACCTCAAACGCAGGAGATATCCAGCTATGGCACTTTGGAATGAGAAACCGACACCTGCGCCAGCGGGTCGCAAGGATCCAATGACCCCCGCACCGGTGGGCGGTGTTCAGCCCTCGGTGACACCGGCGGCGGAGCGCAGCGCGAACGAAGCGACGGTGGGCGGGGCATCGCACCGGTCCGTGCCCCGGGAACGCGGCGAGGGCGGCGAATCCGTGATTGCCGCCAACCTGTCGATCGAGGGCAAGATCGAGGGATCCGGCAACGTGCGCATGGCCGGCCGCTTCAAGGGCGACGTACGTATCGACGGCAATTTCAGCATCGATGCCGGCGCCCATTTGACGGGCCAGATATTGGCGGGCATCGTCGTGGTCGGCGGCGAGTTGCAGGGCAATATCGAGTCGGCCAAGCGCGTGGACGTGCTGGAAGGCGGAGTCATCGTCGGCGACGTCAAGGCCGGATCGATCACGGTGGCGGCCGGCTCGCGCATGCGCGGCCACGTCGAATTCGGTTGGGGCGACGAGAAGACGGTGAAGCTCGCGGGTTCTGCGACCGGCGGCAGCTAGGAGACCCGTAATGAGTGTCGTTCGTCAGGGCACTCTTGGCGCAACGCGAACATGCCCGCACTGCAAGGCGACTGTTCTGCAAAGCGCCAATATTTGCCCCGGCTGCCAGCATCACCTGAGATTCAGCGCCGCAAATTCCGAGCCCCAGTCCGACGGGGTGCCGGCCATGCGTGTCGAAGGCTCGATTCATCACCCGGGCCGCGGCGAGGCTTGCGAATACTGTGTCGTCGTATCGATCACCAATGAACAGGGCGAGAAGATCGCCCGGCAAGTGGTCGGCGTAGGTGCGCTGCAGCCAGGCGAACGCCACAAGTACAGTTTTTCGGTGGATCTCATTCCGGCGCGCACCGGCGCGGCGGCGCGCCCCGGCCCTGCCGGCACCGCCGCCGAGCGCAAGCGCAACTGACCGGCCGAACGGCCGCTCAGCGCAGCCCGCTGCCCTCGATGTCGATGAAGCGCAGAAATTCCGCGCGGGTACTGGCATCCGCGCGAAACGTGCCGACCATTTTGCTGGTGATCATCGACACACCGCGCTTATGCACCCCGCGCGTGGTCATGCATTGATGCACGGCGTCGATGACGACGCCGACGCCGCGCGGCTTGAGCACTTCGTTGATGCATGCCGCGATTTGCGCCGTGAGCTTTTCCTGAACTTGGAAACGGCGCGAGAAGCCGTCAACGACGCGTGCGAGCTTGCTGATGCCGACGACTCTGTCGGTGGGCAGATAGCCGACGTGCGCACGGCCGATGATGGGCGCCATGTGATGTTCGCAAAACGATTCGAACGCGATATCGCGCAACACCACCATTTCGTCGTAGCCCTCGACTTCCTCGAACGTCCGCCGCAGATATTCGCTCGGATCAGTGGCGTAGCCGGAGAACCAGTCGCGATAGGCATCAACCACGCGCTTCGGGGTATCGCGCAGCCCTTCCCGATGGGGATCCTCGCCCGCCCAGCGCAGCAGCGTTTGTACGGCGGCTTCGGCCGCGTCGCGCGTCACCGCCCGGTTGCTCCTTTTCGCCATTGTTTCCCGTTGCCTACTTAACCGCTTTCATACAAGCGCCGCTTCCCGCCGAAGTGAAGGATAACATCTCGGCACATGCGCGGCTGCGGCGATCTCCGCCGCCCTTGATTGACTCGGGCCGGCATTAGCGACATCCTCACTGTCCTTTTTTCTCCGGAAGGATCATCCGTGAATCACCCTACCGCCCTCAAGTCGGCCGTAGCAGTCCTGTCCGCGCTCTGCGTGCAAACCGCCTGGGGCGCCTCTCCCATGAGCGATCCCGCGGTGCGCGCCATGGCGCACGACATCTTCGAGCAGTTGATCGAGATCAACACCACGGATTCTATCGGAAGCACCACCGTCGCGGCCCAAGCGATGGCCCGGCGTTTGCTCGACGCCGGATTTGCGGCCGCCGACGTGACCGTGGTGGGACCCAACGACCGCAAGGGCAACCTAGTCGCGCGCTATCGCGGCAAGGCCGGGTCGAAACTGCGGCCGATTCTCATCATCGGCCACCTCGACGTGGTGGAAGCGCGGCGCGAGGATTGGACCACGGACCCGTTCCAGTTCGTCGAGCAAGACGGCTATTACTATGGGCGCGGCACCCAGGACATGAAGGAATGCGACGCCATCGCGGTCACGAATTTCATCCGCCTGAAAAAGGAAGGCTACGTCCCGGATCGCGACATTATCCTCGCGCTGACCGCCGATGAGGAGGGCGGAAAATCGAACGGGGTGGATTGGCTGCTGAAGAATCGCCGAGGGCTCATCGATGCCGAATACGTGCTGAATCCGGACGGCGGCGGCGTGGTCACCGAGCACGGCAAGCCGCTGACCGTGGAGTTCGAGGCGACCGAAAAGCTCTATGCCGATTATCAGGTGCTCGCGACCAATCGCGGCGGACACAGCTCGCTGCCGAGACCCGACAATCCCATTTACCAAGTCGCGCATGCGCTCGAGGCGCTCGAGAGAGCGCCGTTCCCCTTCGAGCTGAACAACGTCACGCGCGAATATTTCAAGCAAATGGCGCTGCTCGAGACCCCTCAGCGGGCCGCCGACCTGCGCGCCATATTGGCGACGCCGCCCGACCCCGCGGCCATCGAACGCTTGTCGAAAGATCCGCGCTACAACTCGACCATGCGCACCACCTGCGTCGCCACCATGCTGACCGGCGGCCATGCGCCCAATGCCTTGCCGCAGCGCGCCGAGGCCAACGTCAATTGCCGCATTTCCCCCGGGCATTCGCAGGAGGAAATCCGCTTGGCGCTGGTGAAGCTATTCAATGATTTCGAACTCAGCGTGCGCTACCGCAGCGACAGCGGCGAGCTGTCGGATCACGGCTCGGATCGTAACGCCATGGCGCCGCCGCCCCTGCGGGCCGGCGTCATCGACTCGCTGCGCAGCGTTTCGGCAAAGCTCTGGCCGGGCGCTCCGGTGATTCCGATCATGGAGCCGGGCGCCTCGGACAGCATCTACACCATGATGGAGGGGCTTCCGAGCTACGGCATCAGCGGTGTGGCGATCGATCGCGACGACCATCGCGAGCACGGCCGGGACGAGCGCGTGAAAATCGATTCCTTCTATACCGGGGTCGAGTTTTATTATCAGTTTCTCAAGGCGTTGACCACACCTGCGCATTGATGCACGCGAACGGTCGCGCAGCGCATCGCTCACGAGAGTTTTACGGCTCGTGGTAGTACATCTGCACGGGCTCGTCGGCGGTGCTGACGAGATCGGGAGCTGTGGTTCCCACCCTGGCGTCGACCCGACGGTATTTCCCCCTGAAAAACAGCAGCGGCCGCAGCGGCTCGACGCCCTTGTGCAGTTTGCGCACCTCGAGCGTCACGAGCCAGTGATCGCCGGCTTCGTAGACGTCGCGCTTGGTGCAGATGAGCGAGGCGAGACAGCCCTCGAGGCGCGGCAACCCGTCAGTTTCGATGAAACGGTATTTTGGAGGCGCGGTCTCGGGCCAGCTTCCGGCGAAGTAGGTCGACAGCGCTTCCTGTTCGTCGCGCAGAAAGTTGATCGAAAAGCCGGACGCGCGCGGCAGGAGCTGCGAGAAGCGCGCGCGCTTAGCCGGGCAAAACAGCACCAGCAGCGGATCGAGCGAGAGCGAGGACACCGCATTCGCCGTCATGGCGTGAATCTGGCCCTCGAGCTCGGTGGCGATGACGGCAACGCCGGTGGCGAACAGTCCAAGGACTTCGCGAAATGCCTTCGGATCGGGCGTAGACACCCTAACGGGCCGCCGCCGCAAAGGCCTCGTCGCGACCCTTGCGGACGAAGGCGCGCACGCCTTCCGCCCGTTCCAGGATCTCCGATTTGTGGCTGGCGACGAGGGCGCCGGCCATGCGCACCGGATCGCCGAAGAAAAAGCGCTCATACAGAACCTGACGCGACGCGAACGCCGACAACGAGGCATCCCAAGCAAGTCGAAACAATGGGATGCGATCAAAGGCCTCGGCGCGCGCCGCCTGGTAGTAGTGTTTGATCTCCTCGACCAGCGGGCCTTTGAGGTCCGCTTCGAGCGGCATCGCAACCAGGCCGGAGGCGCCGATCTGCTGAATGATTTCCACCATGCGCGGATACAGCCGCGGAAACAGATTGCGCGCCGCGTCGAGCGGATTCCACGCCGGGCGCATGACACCCCACTCGTCGAGCGTCGCATCGGCCTCGGCGGCGCGCAGGAATGCCTTCATGATTTCCATGTTGACCCACAATTCCGCGAGCTTCTCTTGAATGTGCTGGAACCCTTCCGCGCCGATCGAATCCACCAGCAGGTGGGCGAGCCCCAGCATGAACTCGGCCTTGGCAATGTTCTTGACGACCACCTGGTGCGTCATGTGCACCACGGCACCGGTGCGCGAATACGCCTGGTTGCAGCGGTTGACGTCACGGTACAGCAGGATGTTTTCCCACGGCACAAACACATCGTCGAAGATCACCACGGCGTCCATCTCCTCGAAGCGCGAGCCGAGCGGGTGGTCGAAATGGGACCGCCCATAGTCCACGCTCTCGCGGCAGATGAACCGCAGGCCGGGCGTGTGGTTGGGAATCGAGAAGCCGAAGGCGTAAGGGGCGTCCTCTTCGGCGCTCTTGAGCAGCGTCGAGGGAAACACCATGATTTCATCCGAGACCGGCAGCGTCGCCAGCATTCTGCAGCCGCGAATGACGATACCCGCGTCCGTCTCCTCCTTCACCCGCGCCGCGAGATAAGGATCGGCCTGGCGCGCCGAACTCACGGCGCGGTTCGCCTGCGGCGGAACGAGCGTGTGCGTGAGGCATAGATCCTGCTCGCGCAGATATTCGTGATAGCGGATCGCATTGGAGCCGAAACGCGGATCGGCCTCGCCGAGGAACGCGGCGCCCGCCGCGTATCCGCTCATCGCGCGGTTGATGTAATCGGGCACGCGACCCATCATGCCGTGCGTGTGATCCTGCCAAACCTTCATGGCGATCGAGATGCTTCGCAGCTCCTCATGGGTCTTCGGCAACATGAATGAGCGTGCCACCTTGTGCCCGCTCGAGGGCGAATCGAACAGCGTCTTATCGGCGTGCTGCCACTGCAGATCGTAGAGCCGCGCCAGGGTCATGACCCCGCCGCGCAGCGCCGGGTGAGTTGTGACGTCGCGCACCTGTTCGCCGGCGTACCAGATGTTGGGAGGGTTCTCGCGCAGGCGCTCGAGCACCTGTTCGCCGCGCCGGGCGCCGGCGCGGGATTTGGAGTCCGTCGAATGGCGGGTCTGGCTCATGATTGCAAAAATTCCCCGAGGCGGCTGGATATCCTAAGGAGCGAAGTTTACTGGATCCGATTGCCGGGCGTTTACGTTGCCCGCCACAGCTGCGGGAATAGCGGATGATTCATGGGCGATCCCGCCGGCAGTTCGTCCTCCAAACCGGGAAAATCCGGGGAAGTCTTCCAGCGCCGCGGCGTGTGAACGATGTCGTCGCCCAGGAATCGCACGGAAAACACGCGCCGGCGCCTGTTGCCCTCGACACCGCGGGCGGCATGCAGGGTGAGCATGTGAAAGCACGCGGCATCGCCGGGTTCGAGTGCCCAACCGAGAATGGGAAAGTCACTGCGCCGCGCCTCGATGTCCGGCAGATCGGCCAGAGTCCCTTCGGGAAACCACTTCGCCTGCGAGTCCATGAACGAGCGCGGCATCAACCAAGGTCCGCGGTGCGATCCGGCAATGAATTCCAGGGTGGATGTGCGGCTTACCGGATCGACGGGGATCCAGAAGCTCACATTCTGCCTGCCTTCGATATTGTAGTAAGGCTGGTCCTGGTGCCACGGCGTCGGCTGGCGCGTGCCGGGCTCCTTGGTCAACATGTGATCGTGATACAGACGAACGGTTTGGCTTCGCATCAGGCGGCCGGCCGTCTCGGCCAGGGCCGACTCGAAAATGATGCGCCGGTAGTGGGGATTCTCCTGCCAATTGCCGAAGTCCTCGACGAAGCGGCCGGGGTCGGTGGGGCTGCTCGCGACCTTGGCGCGGGGACTCAATTGCGCGAGATTCATGTCGATCCCGGCACGCAGCTCCTCGAGTTCACGCGCCGTGAACAGCTGCGGAATGCGCACGGCGCCGTCCCGCTGAAACTGCTCGATGAGATCCGCATCGATCATGCGGCGGCGCTCGCGGCCGCAACCGCGGCCGGTCGATTGCGCATGAGCGCATCCAGAATCTCCTCGAGGAGCGCGTGTCCGCGGTAGGCGAATCCGGTATAGACCTGAATGAGGTCGGCGCCCGCGCGCAGTGTGGCCAATGCGTGATCGGCGCTCACGATGCCGCCTACGCCGACAATGGGAAAGCCCTGGCCCAGTTCGGCGCGCAATTGAGAGATCACGGCGAGCGCCCGGGAATGCAGCGGCGCTCCGCTTAAGCCCCCGCGCTGCCCGGCGGGCCAGTCGGCGCCGAGGGACGCAAGATTGGTCGAGGTATTCGTGGCGATGACTCCGTCGATGCCGAGCGAGCGCAGGTTGGCGGCCAGCGAGGAAACCTGGCCGGGGTCGAGGTCCGGCGACACCTTGACCAGCAGCGGAACGAATTTGCCGTGGCGCACCTTGAGTTCGGCGCGTGCCCGAAGCAGCGACCCCCAGATTCTCTCCAAGCCATCGCGATCTTGCAACTCACGCAGCCGGGCCGTGTTCGGAGAGGATACGTTCACGGCGACGTAGTCGGCGTGCGGGTACACTTTGCGCAAGCACACCATATAGTCGTCCTCGGCATTCTCGATCGGCGTGTCGGCGTTCTTGCCGATGCTGACGCCGCGGATACCGCGGTAGCTGCTGCGCTCCAGGCGCGACACGAGGTGATCCACGCCCTTATTGTTGAATCCCATGCGATTCACCAGCGCCGCGGCCCCCGGGACACGAAACATGCGCGGTCGCGGATTGCCCGGCTGCGGACGAGGGGTCACGGTGCCCAATTCGATGTGGCTGAATCCCAGCGCGCCGAGCGCATCCAGATAATCGCCGTTCTTGTCGAAGCCGGCCGCGAGCCCGAGCGGATGAGCGAAACGCAGTCCAAGGCACGACCGCGACAAGCCGACCGGCGGTCCGGCGGCAGGCCAAAAGGGACGCAGCAATTGCAGGCCCGCGAGGCCCAGATCATGGGCGAGTTCAGGACCCAGGCGCGAGAGTATCGGCAGCGAGCCGCGAGCGATGAGCGGAATAAGTCCTCTCACCGCCGCACCGATGTGAACCGGCGTCGAGCGCTCATGGGGCCGAATCCGAATAAACCAGTATGTGCTGCATATCATCGCCCCAGGCAATGCCCCGGTCGGTCATGTTGCCATCTCGACCGAGGCTCGGGCAAATACGCTCCGCGATAGGCGGCGCATCAGGCCGCGGAAGCGCGCCGGCGCTGCGCGGAGGGGGCGGCGGGGTCGCGCTGCGCGCGTTGCAAAGCGGTTTGCAGGTAGCGCCCGGTGTGCGAGGCGTCGTGCAGCGCGACCTGTTCCGGCGTGCCGGCCACGACGATGCGGCCTCCGCCGTCTCCGCCGTCGGGCCCCAAATCCACGACCCAATCCGCGGTTTTGATCACATCGAGATTGTGTTCGATCACGATCACCGTATTGCCCTCATCGCGCAGCCGGTGCAATACCACGAGCAATTGCCCAATATCGGCGAAGTGCAGACCGGTGGTCGGCTCATCGAGTATATAAAGCGTGCGTCCGGTCGCGCGCTTGGCGAGCTCCTTGGCGAGCTTGACCCGCTGCGCTTCTCCGCCCGACAGGGTGGTCGCGCTCTGGCCCAACCGGACATACGAGAGTCCCACATCGAGCAGAGTCTGCAGCTTGGGCTGCACGGTCGGTACCGAGGAGAAAAACGGCAGCGCATCCTCGACCGTCATGTCGAGGATTTCCTCGATGTTCTTACCCTTGAAACGAATTTCCAAGGTTTCGCGGTTATAGCGTTTGCCTCGGCACACATCGCAGGGCACGTACACATCCGCGAGAAAGTGCATCTCCACTTTGATGACGCCGTCGCCCTGGCAGGCCTCGCAACGTCCGCCTTTGACGTTGAAGCTGAAGCGACCGGCTTCGTAGCCGCGAGCCCGCGACTCCGGTACCTCGGCGAAAATCTCGCGAATGGGTGCGAACAGACCGGTATAGGTGGCCGGATTGGAGCGCGGCGTGCGGCCGATCGGGTTCTGATCGATTTCGATCACTCGATCGACGTACTCCAGGCCTTCGATGCGTTCGAAATGCGCGGAGCCGGGCGAGGCGCGGTTGAGCTGGGTCGCCACCGCGCGAAACAGCGTGTCGTTGACCAGGGTCGACTTGCCGGACCCCGACACGCCGGTGACGCAGGTCAACAGGCCGAGCGGGAATTCCGCCGTGACGTTCTTCAGGTTGTTGGCCGTGGCGCCGGTGACCCGCAACATGCGCCTCGGGTCGGGAGCATGTCGCGTCCGCGGCACCTCGATGCGGCGGCGGCCGCTCAAGAATTGTCCGGTGATCGATTCGGGATGGGCGGCGACCTCCGCGGCCGTGCCCTGCGCCACGATCGCGCCGCCGTGCACGCCGGCGCCGGGCCCCAAATCGACCACATGGTCGGCCTGCCGGATCGCCTCTTCGTCGTGTTCCACGACGATCACCGTGTTGCCGAGATCGCGCAGATTGACCAACGTGTCGAGCAGCCGCTGATTGTCGCGTTGGTGCAGACCGATGGAGGGCTCGTCGAGGATGTACATGACCCCGACCAGACCGGAGCCGATCTGGCTCGCGAGGCGGATGCGTTGCGCCTCGCCGCCCGACAACGTGTCGGCGCTGCGGTCAAGGGTCAAGTATCCCAGGCCGACATTGGCGAGAAATCCGAGCCTGCTGCCGATTTCCTTGACGATCTTCGCGGCTATCTCGCCGCGCCAGCCGAGCAGCTTCAATTGTGAGAAGAATTCGATGGCGCGTTTGACGGATAACGACGACACCTCGGGCGCACTGCGTCCGTCGATGAACACGTTTCTGGCGGAGCGGTTGAGCCTCGTGCCATGGCAATCGGGGCAGGCGCGCGAGGAACGGTACTTGGACAGCTCTTCGCGCACCGTGGCCGACTCGGTCTCCCGGTAGCGGCGTTCGAGGTTTCTGACGATGCCTTCGAACGTGTGTTTGCGCTTGACCGTGCCGCCTTCGCCGTCGAGATATTTGAACTCTATTTGTTCATCCCCGCTGCCGAACAGCACCAATTGCCTGATCTTCTGGGGCAGGGTCTCGAACGGCGCTTCGATGTCGAAATGAGTGTGCCGCGCCAACGATTGGATCAGCTGAAAATAGTAGGCATTGCGCCGATCCCAGCCGCGCACCGCGCCGCCGGCGAGCGACAGGTGCGGATTGGCGACGATCTTCTCCGGGTCGAAGAATTCCTGGGTGCCGAGCCCGTCGCAGCTCGGACAGGCGCCGATGGGGCTGTTGAACGAAAACAGGCGCGGCTCGAGCTCGCTCAGCGAGTAATTGCAGATGGGGCAGGCGAACTTGTTGGAGAATACGAGTTCCGAGCGCTGCGGGTGATCCTTGAAGGCGACTCGCGCCACTCCCGACCCGAGCCGCAAGGCGGTTTCAAAGGACTCGGCCAGGCGCTGGCCGAGATCGGGACGTACCTTGAACCGATCGATGATCGCCTCGACCGTATGCTTGCGGCGCACATCGAGTGCCGGCGCTTGGTCCAACTCCACCACGGCGCCGTCAATTCGCGCCCGCACCAAGCCGCCCGCCTGCAACTCCTCGATGAGTTCCGTGTGCTCGCCCTTGCGCTCCGATATGGCGGGAGCGAGCAACATCATGGCGGTCCCCTCCGGATGCTGAAGCACGGCATCGACCATCTGGCTTACCGTCTGCGCGGCGAGGTCGATGCCGTGGTCGGGGCAGCGGGGCGTGCCGGCCCGCGCATACAAGAGCCGCAGGTAGTCGTACACCTCGGTGACCGTGCCAACCGTGGAGCGGGGATTGTGCGAGGCCGACTTCTGCTCGATGGAAATGGCCGGAGACAGGCCCTCGATGGTGTCGAGGTCCGGCTTCTCCATCATGGACAGGAATTGACGCGCGTAGGTCGACAGCGATTCCACGTAGCGGCGCTGCCCTTCCGCATAAATGGTGTCGAACGCCAGCGAAGACTTGCCGGACCCGGATAGACCGGTCAAAACGATCAGCCGATCGCGCGGCAGGTCGAGATCGATGTTCTTGAGGTTATGGGTCCGGGCACCCCGGATGCGGATATATTGCATGTAACCAATTACTATACGCCCGGCCACCAGGCGGGGTACACGGGGCCCCTCGGGGGCGCCGTAGCGGCCGAGTTTCTGCATGAGCACGGCGCAATTGCCGCCTCTTCGGGCCCGGCTGCGCGTGTACACTATGTGAGATCCACAATCTTCAGGGGCATGTCATGGCGCGCGGAGTCAATAAAGTCATTCTGGTCGGCAATTTGGGCGCTGACCCTGAAACCCGCTCCATGCCGAGCGGGATGACGGTCACCAACATCCGCATTGCCACCAGCGAATCCTGGAAGGACAAGGCCTCGGGCGCGCAGCAGGAGCGGACCGAATGGCACAGCATCGCGCTATTCGGCCGTTTGGGCGAGATCGCCGCCGAATACCTGCGCAAAGGCTCGCAGGTGTTCATCGAGGGTAAACTGCGCACCCGCAAGTGGCAGGATAAGCAAGGAAATGACCGGTACAGCACCGAGATCATCGCCGACAACATGCAGATGCTGGGCGGGCGCGCGGGCGCCATGGGAGCCGGATCGGGTGCAGGCGGCGCGGAGCGGGGCGCGGGGGCGAGTGCGCCGCCGCGAGAGGATTACGACCAGTCGCCGGCACCGGCGGGTGGAAAAGAAGATTTCGACGACGATATTCCGTTCTGATCGCTGCAAAGCATCATGCGTCAGCGAGCGCCTGCCCCGGGAATAGCACGTCGGTGAAGCCGAACTGGGTCAAATCGCGAATGCGCCGCGGATACAAAATGCCGTCGAGGTGGTCCACCTCATGCTGCACCACGCGGGCGTGAAAATCGCTCACGGTGCGGTCAAGCGGTTGGCCTGCGGCGTCGACGCCGGTGTAGCGCAAATGCCGATACCGGGGCACGAGCCCGCGCATCCCGGGTACCGACAGACACCCCTCCCAGCCTTCCTCCAGTTCCTCGCCGAGGGGCGTGAGCTGCGGGTTGATGAGTACGGTGAAGGGCAGGGGAGCCGCCTCCGGATAGCGTGGGTTGGCCTCGAGCCCGAAAATCACCACCCGCAGGCCCACGCCGATTTGCGGTGCTGCAAGGCCGGCCCCATCGAGATCGCGCATGGTGTCCCGCATGTCCAGAAGCAGCTGTTCCAGCTCGGGAGTACCGACGGTGGGTACCGGCAGGGCGACGGCGAGCAGGCGCGGGTCGCCCATCTTGAGTACTTCGCGTATTGCCATGGTTCCTAGTATCTTAGCGGCCTTTTCCGCGTGAGCCTACGGCGAAACTATGTCCGGCCTTGTTTACATAAAGACCTTCGGCTGCCAAATGAACGAATACGATTCCAGCAAGATGCAGGATGTGCTCGAAGCCGCCAACGGAATGACCCGCACCGAAGACCCGGCACAGGCCGACCTGCTGCTGGTCAATACCTGCTCGGTGCGTGAAAAGGCGCAGGAAAAAGTGTTTTCCCTGTTGGGCGAATGGCGGCTGCACAAGCAACAGCGGCCGCACGTGGTGATCGGCGTCGGCGGCTGCGTCGCCAGTCAAGAGGGCGAGGGCATCACGGCGCGCGCGCCGTTCGTCGATTTGGTGTTCGGCCCGCAGACGTTGCACCGCCTGCCCGAGATGCTCCAGGATCTTAAGCAATCGGGACGCGCGCAAATCGACGTCAGCTTCCCGGAAATCGAAAAATTCGATCGTCTGCCCGAGGCCCGTGCGGCGGGCGCCGCGGCGCTCGTGTCCATCATGGAAGGCTGCAGCAAGTACTGCACCTTCTGTGTCGTGCCGTACACGCGCGGCGAGGAAATCAGCCGCCCGTTCGCGCAGGTGCTGCGCGAGGTCGAGACGCTCTCAAAGCAGGGCGTGCGCGAAGTGACTCTGCTCGGGCAAAACGTCAACGCCTATGCGGGTCCGATGGAAGACGGCACGCTCGCGGATTTGGCCACGCTGATTCACTTCATCGCGGCCGTGCCGGGCGTGGAGCGCATCCGTTTCACCACGTCGCACCCGCTCGACTTCAACGACAGTCTGATCGAGGCCTACGCGAACGTTGCGAAGCTGAACAACTTCCTGCACTTGCCGGTGCAGAGCGGGTCGGACCGGATCCTGGCGGCGATGAAGCGCGGCCACACGGTGCTCGAGTACAAGCAGAAACTGCGCAAACTGCGCGCGGTGCGCCCCGACATCTGCATTTCCACCGACATCATCGTCGGCTTTCCCGGCGAGAGCGACCAGGATTTCGCCGCCACGTTGAATCTGGTGGAAGAGGCAGGATTCGATCAGTCCTTCAGTTTCATCTATAGCCGCCGCCCCGGGACGCCGGCGGCCGCGCTGCCCGATGAGGTGCCGCACGCGGTCAAGCAGCAGCGGCTCGAGATGCTGCAGCAGCGCCTCAACGCTCAAGCGAGGGCCATTTCCGAGCGCATGGTCGGAAGCCGGCAGCGGGTGCTCATCGAGCGTCCGGCCAAGCGAAATCCGCGGCAGCTCGCAGGCCGAACCGACAACAATCGCTGGGTCAATTTCGACGGCCCGGTGCGCGATCCGATGAGGCTCATCAATCATTTTGCGGACCTCATCATCACCGAGGCCATGCCCAATTCGCTGCGTGGACATCTTGTGGCCGAAAACCCGCCGTGAGTTCCGTGCCCATGTCGAGGGATCTCGTGCTCGCGCCGGCCGACAACGTGCGGCTGTCCGAGCTGTGCGGTCCGCTCGATGAACATCTGCATCAGATCGAGGCCCGGCTCGGTGTCGAGGTAAGACGGCGTGGCAATCGATTTCAAATCATCGGACCGCCGGCCGCGATCGGGCGCGCCGAAGCGGTGTTGCAGGACCTGTATGCCCGCGCACAGCGCGAGCCCGTGGATTCCGAGCGCGTGCACATCGCGCTCCAGGAATTGGACATGGACGGCAACGATGCCGAGGCCGACGCGGGCGAGCCGGCCGAAGAGCTCAAAGTGCGGACCTCGCGCGGCGCGGTGCGCGCGCGCGGAGCCAACCAGACCGAGTATTTGAACAATATTCGCACCCACGATCTGACGTTCGGGATCGGCCCGGCGGGCACCGGCAAGACCTATCTGGCGGTGGCGTGCGCGGTCGAGGCGCTGCAATCGGATAGGGTGCGGCGCATCGTGCTGGTGCGCCCGGCGGTCGAGGCCGGCGAACGGTTGGGATTTCTGCCGGGCGATTTGTCGCAGAAGGTCGACCCGTACCTGCGGCCTATGTACGACGCGTTGTACGAAATGCTGGGTTTCGAACGGGTCGCGAAATCGATCGAGCGCAACATGATCGAGGTGGCGCCGCTCGCATTCATGCGCGGCCGCTCGCTCAACGATTCGTTCGTCATTCTCGACGAGGCGCAAAACACCACCAATGAACAGATGAAGATGTTCCTCACGCGCATCGGTTTCGGGTCCAAGGCGGTGGTCACCGGCGACATTACGCAAGTCGATTTGCCGAATTCCAAACAATCCGGACTGCGCACCGTCATCGACATCTTGCGCGGCGTACGCGGCATCGCATTCACGATGTTCAGCTCACGGGATGTGGTTCGCCATCCGCTGGTGCAGAGAATCGTCCAGGCCTACGAAGCCAAGAACCCCGACGACGGCTCCTGATTCCGTGCCCGGACCGCTCGAACTCGATGTCATCTACGCGGCGCGGCGTCCGTGGGTACCGCGGCGCGCGCAATTTGCCGCCTGGGTGAGTGCGGCGCTGGCGGGCGCGGCGCCGCGCCGAGCGGCGCACGCCGCCACACGCAGCTCCCTGTCCATCCTGGTGGTCGGCGCGGCGCGCAGCCGCAGCCTGAATTTCCGCTACCGGAACCGCAATCGGCCGACCAATGTGTTGTCCTTCAAGGGCGCCGGGATGGACCCGGACGGCAGGCACTTTTTGGGCGAGCTGGTGCTTTGCGCGCCGGTGGTGGCGCATGAAGCCAAAGCTCAAGGTAAAGCCGCCGCGGCGCACTGGGCGCACATGGCGGTCCATGGGGTCCTGCACCTCATGGGCTTCGACCATGAACGGCGTGCCGAGGCCAAAAAGATGGAGGTAAGGGAGATTCAAATCCTTGATCGGCTTGGCTTTTCGGATCCGTATGCCTGATCGGGTATCCTGATCGCCCATGTCCGAACCGCCCCATGGCAACACCGGCCGCTGGTTAAGGCGCATTACGCAGTCGATGTCGGGCGAGCCGCGCGATCTTGCGGAACTCATCGAGGATCTGCGCGAGGCGAGCGAGCGCGGTCTGTTCAACGGCGACGCGCTCGTGATGATCGAAGGCGTGTTGGCGGTCGCGGACATGCAGGTCCGCGACATCATGGTGCCGCGTTCGCAAATGGTGTTCGTCGAGCGCGGCGAGTCGTCGGACAAACTGGTCGAATTGGCGGTGGAGTCGGGGCACTCGCGCTTCCCGGTCATCGGCGAAGATCGCGATCAGATCCTCGGAATATTGCTGGCGAAGGATTTGCTGCGGTTGCAGACCGCGGGCGAAGAGCCGTTCGAAATCCGCGAATACATGCGCCCGGTGGTGTTCGTGCCCGAAAGCAAGCGGCTCAATGTGCTCCTCAAGGAGTTTCGCCTGAGCCACAACCACATCGCGATGGTGGTCGATGAATACGGCGGCGTGTGCGGTTTGGTGACGATCGAGGACGTGATAGAGCAGATCGTCGGGGAGATCGACGACGAACACGACGTCGAGGACGATCAGGCGATTCGCCGCGAAGGCGAGCGCGAATTCAACGTGCGCGCGCTCACGCCGATCGGCGATTTCAACGACTACTTCGGCACGGCGTTTTCCGACGAGGAATACGCCACCATCGGCGGCCTGTTGATGCAGGAGTTCGGGCGCCTGCCGCGCCGCGGCGAGACCATCCAAATCGGCAAATTGGAATTCCGGATCCTGCGCGCCGATCGGCGCCGGATCGATCTGGTGCGAGTGATCACGCCCGCCGCCACCCCGCCGCCCGGCGCCGGCAAGGCGAGCCAACCCTGACCCGAGGGCGGTGCGGCGCGCGGTGCAATTGACGCGCAATACCAGCGCGGCTAGGCTGGAACGGCGATAAGATGACATCCGTGAACGCCATCAAGAGATTGCCGACGTTGTACATTCCGCATGGTGGCGGGCCGTGCTTCTTCATGGACCCGCCGGCCAACGATCCGCACATGTGGGATGGATTGGCGGCGTACCTACGGGGCATCGAGGGCAGCTTGAGCATGCGGCCCAAGGCGGTTCTGGTCATTTCCGGGCACTGGGAGATGTCGCGGCCGACGGTCAACATCGCGGAAAGACCCAAACTGCTGTTCGATTATTACGGATTTCCGGAGCACACCTATGGCCTGAAATATCCGGTCGCCGGCGCTCCGGATTTGGAGCCGCGCGTGCGCTCGTTGCTGGCGGATGCCGGATTCCAGCTGGGCGTGGAGTCGAAGCGCGGCTTGGATCACGGGGTCTTCGTGCCGTTCCTGTTGATCTTCCCGCGCGCCGATGTACCGATCATGCAGCTGTCGCTGCTGCAGAGTCTCGACCCCGCGGCGCATCTTGCGATGGGGCGCGCGCTGGCGCCGCTTCGTGAGCGGGGCATTCTCATTGTCGGCAGCGGTATGAGCTACCACAATTTGGCCGCGATGTTTTCCGGTCGCGGTGCCGAAGCGGCTGCCGCATTCGATGCGTGGCTTCAGGAAGCGGTACAGGACCCAAAGGCTCGCGATGCAAAATTGGCCGCGTGGCGCAGCGCACCCGGAGGCCGGGAATCGCATCCGCGAGAGGAGCATTTGATTCCACTCATGGTTGCCGCGGGTGCCGCCGACGGCGATCCGGGGGTCCACAGCTTTGGCGAGTCGATCGCCGGAAAGGCCATTTCGGGTTTTCAATTTGGCTAGCGGCGATTGGCGCAAGGTACGGCAATGAAAAGATTCGCTTTGGCCGGCGCGGTGTTGATGTTGGCGCCTTGGGGCGTGGTCGCGCCCGGGGCCATTGCCGATTTGATCGCGGTCGCGGGCAACCCGCTTGCCGACGTGAACGTGCTCAAGAGCGTGCAATTCGTCATGAAGGACGGAG
>DAINPA010000014.1:0-36340 GCA_036743675.1 Steroidobacteraceae bacterium | reverse complement strand
CGCGCAGCGGGCCTAACGGACGGGGTCGCATCGGCCCCGTTGAATTCTGCGCGTAGCGCATAGATTAGGGCAGTAGCTCAATTGGCAGAGCGGCGGTCTCCAAAACCGCAGGTTGGGGGTTCGATTCCCTCCTGCCCTGCCAGTTCGAGCGGGCGCGTAGGGCAGCGGTAAACATGGCAGAAGTGCAGACACCCGCGGTTGCGTCCGCGAAGGATACGACGCTCCTGACGCTGTCGATTCTCGTGCTGTTCGCGGGAATCGGCGCGTTCTACTGGTACGACGACCAGGCGCTGCCGATTCGCATCGCGATGGTGATCGCGGGATTGGCGGCGGCGGCCGGGTTCATCTGGTTCAGCTGGTACGGCCGCGAGTTTCGCCAGTTCGCGCTGGCCGCCCGCATCGAGCTGCGCAAAGTGGTGTGGCCGGAGCGCGAAGAGACGATCAAGACGACTTACGTGGTGTTCATTTTCGCCATCGTGATGGGCTTGTTTTTTTGGGGACTCGACTGGGGTCTCACGTGGCTGGCCCGGCTGTTGTCCGGTCAGTCGGCCTGACGAATTCGGAGCACTTTATGTCTCTGCGATGGTACGTGGTTCACGCCTATTCGAATTTCGAGCACAAAGTCGCCGAGTCGCTCAAGGATCGGGTCAAGCGCGCCGGCTTGGAAAGCAAGTTCGGCGAGGTTCTGGTGCCCACGGAGGAAGTCGTGGAAATGCGCGACGGCCAGAAGCGCAAGTCTGACCGCAAATTCTTCCCGGGCTACGTGCTCGTGCAGATGGAAATGGACGAAGACACCTGGCACTTGGTCAAAGAGGTGCCCAAGGTCTTGGGGTTCATCGGCGGCACCAGCGACAAGCCGGCGGCGATCACCGACAAAGAGGCGATGTCGATTCTGCGCCGCGTGGAAGAGGGCGTCGACAAACCGAAGCCGAAGGTGCTGTTCGAGCCCGGTGAGGTGGTGCGCGTGACCGACGGCCCGTTCAACGACTTCAACGGTGTGGTGGAGTCGGTGAATTACGAGAAGAACCGCCTGCAGGTGGCGGTGCAGATCCTGGGGCGTTCGACGCCCGTGGAGCTGGATTTCTCGCAGGTCGAAAAGGGTTGATTTACCGGTCGGGGCCGCATCGGCCCCGTAGATTCCGGCGCGTAAGCGCCTAACAAGGGGAGCTGTTCGCGAGGGCAGCGCTTGAACCCACAGGAGCGGTTAAATGGCGAAGAAAGTCACCGGGTATATCAAGCTGCAGATACCTGCAGGCCAGGCGAACCCAAGTCCGCCGGTAGGTCCCGCCCTCGGCCAGCAGGGCGTGAACATCATGGAATTCTGCAAGGCGTTCAACGCGCAGACCCAGTCGTTGGAAAAGGGGTTGCCGACCCCGGTGGTGATAACGGTGTACAGCGACCGAAGCTTCACCTTCATCATGAAGACGCCGCCCGCTTCGGTGCTCATCGCCAAGGCGATCGGCATTGCGAAGGGCAGCGCCACGCCGAATACCTCCAAGGTGGGCAAGGTCTCGCGTCAGCAGCTCGAGGATATCGCCAAGTTGAAGATGCCGGATTTGACCGCCGGCAATCTGGAGGCCGCGGTGCGCACCATTGCCGGCAGCGCCCGCAGCATGGGCGTCGATGTGGAGGGGCTCTAACATGGCCGCGACCGTGAAACGAACCAAGACCTGGAAGGAAAAGCTGGCTCCCGGCAAATCCTACGCCATCGATGACGCGCTGAAGCTCGTCAAGGAATTCGCCACGGCGAAGTTCAACGAGTCGGTCGACGTGTCGGTCAATTTGGGTGTGGACGCGACCAAGTCGGACCAGCAGGTGCGCGGCTCGACCGTGATGCCGCACGGCACCGGCAAGACCGTGCGGGTGGCCGTGTTCACGCAGGGCAAGAATGCCGATGCTGCCAAGGCCGCGGGCGCCGACATCGTCGGCTTCGAGGATTTGGCCGAGAAGGTCAAGGCCGGTCAGATCGATTTCGACGTCGTGATCGCGAGTCCCGACGCCATGCGCATCGTGGGCCAGCTGGGCCAGATCTTGGGCCCCCGCGGCCTGATGCCGAATCCGAAAGTCGGCACGGTGACTCCCGACGTGGCGGGTGCGGTCAAGAACGCCAAATCGGGTCAGGTGCGCTATCGCACCGACAAGGCCGGAATCCTGCACGCGCAAATCGGCCGCGCGAGCTTCGAGCCGGCCGCGCTCAAGGAAAACCTGTTGGCGCTGGTGGCGGATCTTCAGAAGATCAAGCCGGCGACCTCGAAGGGCATTTATCTGAAGAAATTGACGCTGTCCTCGACCATGGGTCCGGGCATCACGGTCGACCAGTCCAGCCTGGGGCTGGGTTAGAGATTTATCGGACGGCGTCGCATCGACGCCGTTGATGTGGCGCGCAAGCGCCTGGAAAGGTTGCGCGAAGCGCATGGGAAGAATTGATGGAGGGTTGCGTGAAGCCGCGGGGCCGCATGCGCTCACCGTCGAAGACCGCAGGCGGGCCTGGTTCATTTGAAGAACCGGGGCCCTTAAAGATCGGCCTGCGCAGATGGTGGGACCCGAATCAGGAATTTCCTGGTGAAGGTCGCACCGCACGAGTACGGCGGCGTACTCGAAGGGTGGGCAGGAGCGATGGCGCTCTTGCCTTGTGTGACGCTTCTGACCGGGAGGACCGGATGGCACTCAAGTTAGAAGAGAAGAAAGTCGTGGTGGCAGAGGTCAACGCGATCGCGGCGAAAGCCCTGTCCGTGGTGGGCGCAGAGAACCGTGGCTTGACCGTGACGCAGATGACCGCCCTGCGCGCAAAGGCGCGCAAGGAAGGGGTCTATCTGCGGATCGTCAAGAATACGCTCGCGCGCAAGGCCGTTGCCGGCACCGCTTTCGAGTGCATTTCTCCGGCGCTGAAGGGACCCATTGTCCTTGCGTTCTCCAACGACGATCCGGGCGCGGCCGCTCGCATCGTCAAGGCGTTCGCGAAGGACAACGACAAGCTGGTGACGACCCTCGTATCTCTGGGCGGGCAATTGCTCAAGGCCCAGGATATCGATCGCGTGGCTTCATTGCCCACGCGCGCGCAGGCGGTGTCGCAACTGCTGGGTGTCCTCAAGGCGCCGATGTCGAAGTTCGTTGGTACGTTGGCTGCCCCCAATTCCAAGTTGGTGAGGACGCTGGCTGCCGTTCTTGGAGCGAAAAAATTGCAGGCTGAGAAGAGCGGTGCGCCGGCGTAGTGGGCAACGACGAATTTAATCTGATTCGGGTCGTTGGGACCCTTAATACGTTTTGGAGACAAAAATGGCTGTTACTAAAGACGAAATCCTCGATGCGATTTCCAAGATGTCCGTCATGGAAGTGGTCGAGCTGATTTCCGACATGGAGAAGAAGTTCAACGTCACGGCGGCTGCTCCGGTGGCGGCGGCTGCGGCGCCCGGCGGTGCTGCGGCTGCGCCGGCTGCCGAAGCGCAGACGGAGTTCACGGTGACGATGACCGAGTTCGGCGCCAACAAAGTGGGCGTCATCAAGGTCATCCGCGAGATCACCGGACTCGGCTTGAAGGAAGCGAAGGATCTGGTTGAAGGCGCTCCTTCGACGGTCAAGGAAGGCATTCCGAAAGCCGATGCCGAGACCATCAAGAAGAAGCTCGAGGACGCCGGCGCCAAGGTTGCCATCAAGTAGTGATCAGAGCCGATATGCGCAGTTCGATGGTTGTTGCCGTAGCGGCGGCAACCATCGGCTGCGCCTTTGATTATGAATCGAATTCGGCGCGTAAGCGCCCGGTTAAGGCGCTCGCGCCTGGAGACACACGCACATGGCTTATTCTTTCACCGAAAAGAAGCGCATTCGTAAGAACTTCGGCAAGCGTCCGAGCATCCTCGGGACGCCGTATTTGCTGGCAATCCAATTGGATTCGTACCGGCGATTCCTGCAGGCCGACGTTGCCGAATCCAAGCGCGAAGAAATCGGCTTGCACGCCGCTTTCGACAGCGTGTTCCCCATTTCCAGCTATTCCGGCAACGCCACGCTCGAGTACGTGAGCTACCGCCTGGGCGAGCCGGTATTCGACGTCAAGGAATGCCAGCTGCGCAGCCTGACCTATGCCGCACCGCTGCGCGTCAAAGTGCGCCTGGTGGTGCTCGACAAGGAGGCCAGCGGCGCCAAGAAGCCGGTGAAGGACGTTCGCGAACAAGAAGTCTATCTCGGCGAATTGCCGCTCATGACCGAGAACGGCACCTTCATCATCAACGGCACCGAGCGGGTCATCGTTTCGCAGCTGCACCGCAGCCCGGGCGTGTTCTTCGATCACGACCGCGGCAAGACTCATTCCTCGGGCAAATTGCTGTTCTCCGCCCGCATCATTCCCTATCGCGGTTCGTGGTTGGATTTCGAATTCGACCCGAAGGACTGCGTGTTCGCGCGCATCGATCGGCGCCGCAAGCTGCCGGTGACCATCATCCTGCGCGCGCTCGGCTACACCGAGGAGCAGGTATTGGACATGTTCTTCGAGAAGAACGTGTTCCACCTTTCGAAGAAGGAAATCGAATTCGAAATCATCCCGCAGCGCCTGCGCGGCGAGACCGCGTCATTTGAAATCCGCGTCGGCAAGAAGATCATCGTCGAGGAGGGCCGGCGCATCACCGCCCGCCACGTGCGCGATCTGGAAGAGGCGCAGGTCAAGCGTCTGCCGGTACCGGTCGAGTATCTGCAGGGCAAGGTCCTGGCGCACGACATCGTCAACACCGAAACCGGCGAAATCCTGGGCAAGGCCAACGAGATCCTCACCGTTCCGACGATCGGCAAGCTGATCGAAAACGGCATCACGCAAATACGGACCTTGTTCGTCAACGATCTGGACCGGGGTCCGTACATATCAGACACCCTTCGCATAGATCCGACCAAGACGCGGCTGGAAGCGCTGGTGGAAATCTACCGCATGATGCGTCCGGGCGAGCCGCCGACCAAGGATGCGGCCGAGAACCTGTTCCAGAACCTGTTCTTCAACGGCGAGCGCTACGATCTGTCGCCCGTGGGCCGCATGAAGTTCAATCGTCGCGTGGGCCGCGAGGAAATCACCGGCTCGGGCGTGCTGAGCAAGGAAGACATCATCGAGGTGATGAAGACCCTGATCGACATCCGCAACGGCAACGGCCACGTGGACGACATCGACCACCTGGGCAATCGCCGCGTGCGCAGCGTCGGTGAAATGGCTGAGAACGCGTTCCGCATCGGCCTGGTGCGCGTCGAGCGCGCGGTCAAGGAGCGCCTCACCATCGCCGAGAGCGAGCCGATCATGCCGCAGGAAATGATCAACGCGAAGCCGGTTGCGGCCGCGGTGAAGGAATTCTTCGGATCCTCGCAGCTTTCTCAGTTCATGGACCAGAACAATCCGCTGTCCGAAGTCACGCACAAGCGGCGCGTTTCGGCCTTGGGCCCAGGCGGGTTGACGCGCGAGCGTGCCGGTTTCGAAGTGCGCGACGTGCATCCCACCCATTACGGCCGTGTCTGCCCGATCGAGACGCCGGAAGGCCCGAACATCGGCCTGATCAATTCGCTGGCGGTGTATGCGCGGACCAACGATTACGGGTTTCTGGAAACGCCCTATCGGCGCGTATCCCACGGCAAGGTGACCGACAAGATCGATTACCTGTCGGCGATCGAGGAAGGCCAGTACGTCATCGCGCAGGCGAACGCCACGTTGAACGAGAAGGGCGGATTCGTCGACGACCTGATTTCCTGCCGGACGCAAAACGAATTCACCTTGTCGACTCCGGACAAGATCGATTTCATGGACGTATCACCCAAGCAGATCGTCTCGGTGGCGGCGTCCCTGATTCCGTTCCTGGAACACGACGACGCGAACCGCGCGCTCATGGGCTCGAACATGCAACGCCAGGCGGTGCCGACATTGCGCTCGGAAACACCGCTGGTGGGCACCGGGATGGAGCGGGCGGTCGCGATCGACTCCGGCGTGACCGTGGTGGCGCGGCGCGGCGGCAGCGTCGATTCGGTCGATGCCTCGCGCATCGTGGTGCGAGTGAACGACAACGAGACGACCGCGGGAGAACCCGGCGTCGACATTTATTCGCTCACCAAGTACACCCGGTCGAATCAGAACACCTGCATCAACCAGCGTCCGCTGGTCAAAGCAGGCGATGCGATCAAGCGCGGCGACGTCCTCGCCGACGGCCCATCGACGCATTTGGGCGAGCTCGCGCTCGGCCAAAATCTGTTGGTGGCTTTCATGCCGTGGAACGGCTACAACTTCGAGGACTCGATTCTCATCTCGGAGCGCGTGGTCGAGGAAGATCGCTTCACCACCATTCACATCGAAGAGCTCACCTGCGTCGCACGCGACACCAAGCTCGGACCGGAAGAGATCACCGCCGACATCCCCAACGTGGGCGACTCGGCGCTGGCGAAGCTCGATGAAGCGGGCATCGCGTTCATCGGCGCCGAAGTGCGCGCGGGCGACATTCTGGTCGGCAAGGTCACGCCGAAGGGCGAGACGCAGCTGACGCCTGAAGAGAAGCTGCTGCGGGCGATATTCGGCGAGAAGGCCTCCGACGTGAAGGACACCTCGCTGCGGGTACCGCCGGGCATGGACGGCACCGTGATCGACGTGCGCGTGTTCACGCGCGACGGCGTGGAGAAGGACTCGCGGGCTCTGGCGATCGAGAAGGCGGAACTCGAGCGGGTGCGCAAGGACTTGGCCGATCAGCAGCGCATTCTCGAGGACGACTTGTTCCAGCGCGTACGCGGCATGATCGAGGGCAAGGCGGCGGAGGCCGGCCCGAAGAAGCTCAAGGCCGGCATGCACATCGACGAAGCCTACCTGGCGGACTTGCCGCGCGAGCAATGGTTCGAGATTCGTCTGAAGGACGAGGAGGCGAACGCGCAGCTCGAAACTGTCTCGGAGCGGCTCAAGGGCCAGCGCAAGGCCTTTGAGAAGCGCTTCGAAGAGAAGAAAACCAAGATCACCGCGGGCGATGATCTGGCACCGGGTGTGCTCAAGACGGTCAAGGTGTACTTGGCGGTCAAGCGGCGCGTGCAGCCGGGCGACAAGATGGCGGGCCGCCACGGCAACAAGGGCGTGATTTCCTCCATCGTGCCGGTGGAGGACATGCCGTACATGGCGGACGGCACGCCGGTCGACATCGTGCTGAATCCCCTGGGCGTGCCGTCGCGCATGAACATCGGGCAGATTCTCGAGACCCACCTGGGCTGGGCCGCAAAAGGCGTGGGCGCCAAGATCGGCAAGATGCTCGAAGCGCAGCAGGCGGCGGCGGAGATCCGCAAGTTCCTGCATTCGGTATACAACGAGAGCGGCGGTCAAAAGGAAGACCTCAAATCCTTGAGCGATGCCGAAGTCGTGGAATTGGCCGGCAACCTGCGCCACGGCGTACCGATGGCAACGCCGGTATTCGACGGCGCGAGCGAGGATGAGATCAAACGCATGCTCGCGCTGGCGGACCTGCCGACCTCGGGCCAGACCGTTCTGCACGACGGGCGCACGGGCGAGCAGTTCGAAAGACCGGTGACGGTGGGCTACATGTACATGTTGAAGCTCAACCACCTGGTCGACGACAAGATGCACGCCCGCTCCACCGGTCCGTACAGCCTGGTTACCCAGCAGCCGCTCGGAGGCAAGGCTCAGTTCGGCGGACAGCGCTTCGGCGAGATGGAAGTGTGGGCGCTCGAGGCCTACGGCGCCGCGTACACCCTGCAAGAGATGCTTACCGTCAAATCCGACGACGTCAACGGTCGCACGCAGATGTACAAGGCGATCGTCGACGGCAACCATGAAATGAAAGCCGGCATGCCGGAATCGTTCAATGTGCTGGTCAAGGAGATCCGCTCCCTGGCCATCAACATCGAACTCGAGAGCGAGGCCTAATCCATGAAAGACTTACTCAAGTTGTTCAAGCAGCAAGTGCCGGTCGAAAATTTCGATTCGATCAAGATCGGGCTCGCGTCACCGGACATGATCCGCTCCTGGTCGTACGGCGAAGTGAAGAAGCCGGAGACCATCAACTACCGCACGTTCAAGCCCGAGCGCGACGGGTTGTTCTGCGCCAAGATCTTCGGTCCGGTGAAGGACTACGAGTGTCTGTGCGGCAAATACAAGCGCCTGAAGCACCGCGGAGTCGTGTGCGAGAAGTGCGGCGTCGAGGTGACCCAGTCCAAGGTGCGCCGCGAGCGCATGGGACACATCGAGCTGGCGAGCCCCACTGCGCATATCTGGTTCCTGAAGTCCCTGCCGTCGCGCATCGGCTTGATGCTCGACATGACGCTGCGCGAGATCGAGCGCGTGCTGTATTTCGAGGCCTTCGTGGTGGTCGATCCGGGCATGACCTCGCTGCAGCGCGGCCAGCTGCTCACCGACGAGATGTATCTCGAATCGATCGAAGAGCACGGCGACGAGTTCGATGCGCGCATGGGCGCCGAAGCGGTGCACGAGCTGCTGAAGTCGATGGACCTGCCTTCGGAGGTCGTGAAGGTTCGCGAGGACATGGCGAACACCAACTCCGAGACCAAGATCAAACGCCTGTCGAAGCGCTTGAAGCTCATCGAGGCGTTCATGGAGTCCGGCAACAAGCCGGAGTGGATGGTGCTGACCGTATTGCCGGTGCTGCCGCCCGATCTGCGTCCGCTGGTGCCGCTCGACGGGGGCCGGTTCGCGACCTCCGATTTGAACGACCTGTATCGCCGCGTCATCAATCGCAACAACCGCCTGCGCCGGCTCTTGGAGCTCAATGCGCCGGACATCATAGTGCGCAACGAAAAGCGCATGCTGCAGGAGGCGGTGGATGCTCTGCTCGACAACGGCCGCCGCGGCCGTGCGATTACCGGCACCAACAAGCGCCCGCTCAAGTCATTGGCGGACATGATCAAGGGCAAGCAGGGCCGGTTCCGTCAGAACCTGCTCGGCAAACGCGTGGATTACTCCGGGCGTTCGGTGATCGTGGTGGGTCCGACGCTGCGTCTGCATCAATGCGGATTGCCGAAGAAGATGGCGCTGGAGTTGTTCAAGCCGTTCATTTTCTCCAAGCTGCAGATCCGCGGCGAAGCCTCGACCATCAAGGCGGCGAAGCGCCTGGTGGAGCGCGAGGGTCCGGAGGTGTGGGACATCCTCGAAGAGGTGATCCGCGAGCATCCGGTGCTGCTCAATCGAGCACCGACGTTGCACCGCCTCGGCATCCAGGCGTTCGAGCCGGTGTTGATCGAAGGCAAGGCCATCCAGCTGCATCCGCTCGTCTGTACGGCGTTCAACGCCGACTTCGACGGCGACCAGATGGCCGTTCACGTGCCGCTGTCGATCGAGGCGCAGCTCGAGGCGCGAGCCTTGATGATGTCGTCCAACAACATCCTTTCGCCCGCCAACGGCGATCCGATCATCGTTCCCTCGCAGGACGTGGTGCTCGGTCTCTACTACATGACGCGCGAGCGCGTGGGCGCCAAGGGCGAGGGCATGGCGTTCGGCGATGTGGCCGAAGTGCATCGGGCCTACGAGAGCCGCAATATCGACCTGCAGGCGAAGGTGAAAGTGCGGCTCGCGGAATATGTCCGCGACGCCAAAGGGCAGTTGGTGCAAAAGATTCGCGTGGTCGACACCACTGCGGGCCGGGCATTGCTGTCCGAGATCCTGCCGCGCGGTCTGTCCTTCGACGCCATCAACCAGGACATGACGAAGAAAACCATTTCCGCGACCATCAACGCGTGCTACCGCACCGTGGGACTCAAGGAAACGGTGGTTTTCGCCGACCAACTGATGTACACCGGTTTTCACTACGCGACCCGCGCAGGCGTGTCGATCGGCGTGGACGACATGGTGGTGCCGCAGCAGAAGACCAAGATTCTGGCTACGGCGGAGCGCGAAGTGAAGGAAATCCAGGAGCAATACTCCTCGGGATTGGTCACCAACGGCGAACGCTACAACAAGGTGGTCGACATCTGGTCGCGCACCAATGATCAGGTCGCCAAGGCGATGATGGAGAAGCTCGGCACCGACGAGGTGACCGACACCAAGGGCAACAAAGTCCGTCAGAAGTCGTTCAATTCGATCTTCATGATGGCCGATTCCGGAGCGCGCGGCTCCGCGGCGCAGATTCGCCAGCTGGCCGGCATGCGCGGCCTGATGGCCAAGCCCGACGGCTCAATCATCGAGACCCCGATCACCGCGAATTTCCGTGAGGGCTTGAACGTACTGCAGTACTTCATCTCGACTCACGGCGCGCGCAAGGGCTTGGCCGACACCGCATTGAAGACGGCCAATTCCGGCTATCTCACGCGTCGCTTGGTGGACGTGGCGCAGGACCTCGTGGTCACCGAGATCGATTGCGGAACCGCGAACGGGCTGTCGATCACGCCGATCGTCGAAGGCGGCGATGTGGTCGAAGGCTTGGGCGAGCGAGTTCTCGGCCGCGTGGTCTCCGAGGACGTGGTGGTCGCCGCGACCGGCGAAGTGCTGGTCAAGTCGGGCGTGTTGATCGACGAGAAGTTGGTCAAGCTCCTGGAGCAAATGGGCGTCGATCAGATCATGGTGCGTTCGCCGATCACCTGCGAAACCCGCTACGGCGTCTGCGCCCAGTGTTATGGGCGCGATTTGGGCCGCGGCCACCGCATCAACATCGGCGAGGCCGTGGGTGTCATCGCGGCGCAGTCGATCGGCGAGCCGGGAACCCAGCTCACCATGCGTACCTTCCACGTCGGCGGTGCAGCCTCGCGAGCGGCGGCGGCCAACGGCGTCGAGGTCAAATCCAAGGGCACCATTCGCCTGCACAACATCAAGACCGTGCACCATGAGAAGGGTCACCTGGTCGCGGTGTCGCGTTCCGGCGAGCTCGGTGTGGTGGATGAATTCGGCCGCGAGCGCGAGCGCTACAAGATCCCGTACGGCGCCACCATTACGGTGAACGACGGCGATGTGGTCGGCGCTGGCCAGTCGGTAGCGAACTGGGATCCGCATACGCACCCCGTGGTCACGGAAGTGGCCGGCATGATCAAGTTCTCCGACTTCGTCGACGGCATCACCGTCACGACCCAGGTGGACGAGGTCACCGGTCTCACCAGCACCGTGGTGCTGGATCCGAAGCAGCGCGGTTCGGGCGGCAAGGACTTGCGTCCGGTGGTGCGCCTGACCAATGCCAAGGGCAAAGAGGTCACCTTCGCCAATACCGACATTCCGGCGGTTTACGCGCTGCCCGCGGGCGCCATCGTCAGCCTGGAAGACGGTTCCAAGGTATCGGTGGGCGATGTCATCGCACGCATACCGCAGGAGTCTTCCAAGACGCGCGACATCACCGGCGGCTTGCCGCGAGTGGCCGATTTGTTCGAAGCCAGAAAGCCGAAGGATTCGGCGATTCTGGCCGAGCGCAGCGGCACGGTGAGTTTCGGCAAGGAGACCAAGGGCAAGCGGCGCCTGATCATCACCAACGAAGCGAGCGAGAAGTACGAGGAGCTGATTCCGAAGTGGCGTCATCTCAACGTGTTCGAAGGCGAGCAAGTGGAGAAGGGTGAAGTCATCGCCGACGGCGAGCCGAATCCGCACGACATCCTGAGATTGCAGGGCGTCGAGGCGCTGGCCAACTACCTGGTACGCGAAATCCAAGATGTGTACCGCTTGCAAGGTGTGAAGATCAACGACAAGCACATCGAGGTCATCGTGCGGCAGATGCTGCGCAAGGTCGAAGTGTTGGACACGGGCGATTCGGCGCTGCTGCGGGGCGAACAAATGGATCGCGGGCGGCTGCTCGATGTCATTGCGAAGCAGAAAACCGAGGGCAAGCACCAGTCGACCTGGGAACCTCTGTTGCTCGGCATCACCAAGGCGTCGCTGGCGACGGAATCGTTCATTTCCGCGGCGTCGTTCCAGGAGACCACGCGCGTCCTCACCGAGGCGGCGGTACGCGGCCTCAAGGACGACTTGCGGGGCTTGAAGGAAAACGTCATCGTCGGCCGTCTCATTCCGGCGGGCACCGGCTTTGCATACCACGCGCGACGCCGCCGTGCTTCGGATGACAGCCGTCGGCGCAGCTTCATGGACGTGAGCGGCGGGATCGGCGAATCGGAGGACGCGGTTCCCGCGGGGGATACCGAAGCGGCCGAATAACCGAATTCACACTGACCGTCAATTGGCCACCGCGGCTCATCGTCTGATTCGGGCAGTTCGCGTTTGCAGGAAATAAATCGCGGCGCTCGCCGCTACCAGTACCGCGAGGCCGATGATTTCCGCCCGTGCAGCCAGGGCGATCACGATCAGCATGCTGCTCACGCCAATCACCGTCGCAAGCCCTAGCCAGCGAAAGTTGAGCGCCTCCCCGGCGAGCGCCACGTCGCGACGCTTGAGCCGCCATGCCGCCGCACAGCCAATGACATACAGCGCCGCGGTCGACAGTGCCGAGAGCACCGCGAGCTCGGCAAAGGTGCCGGTCAATGCAAGGACGCTGGCGAGCGCCGCATAGCCGAGAATTGCGACATGCGGAGCGTGGCTTCGCGGGTGGACGCGTCCGAGCGCACGGGGCAGGAGCCCGTCGCGCGCGAATGCAAACAGCAGTCGTGGGCTTCCGAGGATATCGCTGGCAATGTAACCGAACATCGACAATCCGGCGCCCGCCACCATTAGCAATCGCAGCGTCGGATTGACTTGCGCCATGGCATCGGCCAGCGGCACGGTGGAATTGGCCAGCGATGAACCCAGTACGCCCTGCGCAATGATCTGAACGGCAACGTACAGGAGGGTCACAGAGACTATGGCTATCGCCAGCGCCCGCGGAATAGTACGCGTCGGCTGCGCGACCTCGCCGCTCGCGCACAGCGAGGTCTCCATGCCCATAAAGGCAAAAACGCCAAGAATCATGGCGCGGCCCAGGCCGCCGATGCTGAACGCCGCGGTTTGCACGAAATTCGATCGATGGACCGCCGCCGCGCCGACGACGATGAAAATCGCCAGCGGAATCAGCTTGAGGGCAGTGGTGGCATTGACCAGGCGCGCTCCGCGGGCAACGCCCCCGATATTGACGAACGCGATTCCGGCAATGGCGGCCAGGATGACCGCGGCATGCACCGCCCCCGCCACAGCGGGGGGCACCACGCTCACGGTTACATCGGCTAAGGCGGCGGCGATGCCGCCGCAAGCGAGGACGTCGCTCACCCAGAGAAGGGTGCCGGCAATGTAGCCCGTGAGTGGCCCAAATGCGGCTTGCACATAGCCATAGACCCCGCCGCTGGTGGGGATGCGGCTGCCGCCTTCGGCAAAACAGATGGCGACCGATCCAACCGCGACAGCGCATACGAGAAACGCCCACGGCGCGTAGGGGCCGATGGTCGTCGCCAGCGTCGCTGGCAGCACGAAAATACTGGCGCCGACCACCATGCCGACAATGCTGGCCGCGAGCGTCCAAGGCCCTACCTGGCGAACTAGTCCCGCATCGCGCTGGCTTTCAGGCACCGTTCCCACGTTAGCACGCGGGCGCGGCGGGCGGCACGCGAATTGGGCGCCCTGCGCGAGCGTCGCGAACGGCTCGATCGAAATCGATCACCGCATCGTCCTAGAGAGCACAATAATTACCTGGTTGTCGGGCTTACACTGAATTGTTGGGGGCAATCCCAACGGCGAGGGTTATGTATGGCTCGCCTGAAAGCCGGCGCCATGCCGCCGAACGATGTTCCGAATGACGACCTCAATGCGCTGCTCGTGTGGATCTTGCAGTTGATATAATCGGAGCGCCAAAGCGGCTACCGCGCTGGCGCATGTCAATGACATATGGAGGGGACGCGGATGGGTAAGACAGTCAGCTACCAGCGCCCGGATGGAGGCAGCGTGAACGGCTACCTTGCCGAGGGCGCGCGCGGCGCGGCCGCGCCGGGCGTCGTCGTGATTCAGGAGTGGTGGGGACTCAACGACCAGATTCGGGGTGTCGCCGACAAACTCGCGGCAGCCGGGTACCGCGCCCTGGTACCGGATTTATATCGCGGCAAGATCGCGCTCGAGGCCAACGAAGCCCAGCACCTGATGCAAGGTCTCGACTTCGCGGTGGCCGCCGGCCAGGATGTGCGCGGCGCCGTGCAGTATCTGAAGAGCACGGGCAGCACCAAGGTGGGCATCACCGGATTTTGCATGGGCGGCGCGCTCACATTGCTGGCGGCGGTCCATGTGCCGGAGGCGGACGCCGCGGTCGTTTGGTACGGCTACCCGCCGCTCGAATACGTCGACGCGACCCGGATCCGGGCGCCGCTGCTGGGCCATTGGGCGACCGAGGACGGAGCCTTTCCGATCGCCAAGGTTGACGAGCTGGAGAAGAAACTGCGCGATGCGAAGGTCGCATTCGAATTCCACCGATACCATGCAAAGCACGCATTCGCGAACGAGACCGCGGACTCGAAGAACCTGCCGTACCTGAAGCACGATGCGGCCGCCGCGGAGCTCGCGTGGGGCCGCACGATGAAGTTCCTGGCGAAGCACCTGGCATAAGGGGCGCCAACACGATGGAGTGACCTGGCGCTTTGATGCGCGCGGCAATGTGCCGGCATGCGCCCTAATACTTATGGGTGGAGAGCAATAGGCTGGTCTCGGTGGTCGAGATTCCGTCGATCTGACGGATGCGTCCCAAGACGCGATCGACGGCTTCGAGACTGTCGGTGCGCAGTTCGGCAACGATATCCCAGCGCCCGTTGGTGGTGTGCAATGCGCAGACCGCCGGATCTCCGCGCAGAGCCTTCAGCACATCGTCGGTTCGATTGCCTTCGACCGCGACGGTCATCAAGGCGCGGATGCGCTGATCCTCTGCCTCGCGCTTGAGTCGAACGGTGTAGCCGATGATCACGCCATCGGTTTCGAGACGGGCCAAACGGTTTTGCACGGTGCCGCGCGCCACCCCGAGCGCCTTGGCCATCGCGGCCACCGACATCCGTGCGTCGTCGCGTAACAAAGAGAGCAGTTGTCGATCGGTGTTATCCACGCTTCGTAACCCCGGCGGCACACGGAAACGTCAAAACGACAGAATGATCTGCCAATTTGACTAATTTTACATGCTTTTTGATCAAAATTCTGGCTATTAACTAGCGCTGCCGGGCGGGAAACTAGCCATAAGGCGGGTTTGGGGCCGATCACCGGCCGACTAACCCTTACGGAGCGGAACACTCAAGCGGCGGGAACATCATGGTGAATTACATTGGAACTGGGCGGATACGCGAGTTGGTGTCCAAGGTGGGCGTCGCGCGCTTCATGGAAACGCTGGCCGGGGAAATCGACGCGGACTACCGCCGCTGGAACGAATTCGACAAGTCGCCGCGCCATGCCAGCCATTCTGCGGTGGGTGTGATCGAACTGATGCCGACCAGCGACGGGCGGCTCTACTCGTTCAAGTATGTCAACGGTCATCCGAAGAACACGGCCGAGGGTCTCCTCACCGTCACCGCGTTCGGCGTGCTCGCCGACGTGGCGACCGGCTATCCACTGCTGCTCTCGGAGATGACCTTCGTTACGGCGCTGCGTACGGCGGCAATCTCAGCCTTGGCGGCGCGCCACCTGGCGCGTGCCAACAGCCGATCCATGGCGCTCATCGGCAACGGCGCGCAGAGCGAGTTTCAGGCCATCGCGTTTCACCGCATGCTCGGAATTCGCGAACTGCGGCTGTACGACACCGATCCCGGCGCCACCGCCAAGCTCAAGCTCAATCTCGAGGCCATGGAGCTGCCCGATCTCGACATCCTGGTCTGTGCCAGCACGGCCGAGGCGGTGCGCGGCGCCGACATCGTCACCACCGTGACCGCCGATAAACGCAACGCGCTTATTTTGACGCCAGAGATGATTGAACCGGGAATGCATTTGAACGCCGTGGGCGGCGATTGCCCCGGGAAGACCGAATTACATGTGGATATTCTGCGCCGCAAGGACGCGCGCATCGTGGTCGAGTTCGAACCGCAAGCGCGCATCGAGGGCGAGATTCAGCAGCTCGACGCAGCGGTCAGGGTGACCGAACTCGCCGATGTGCTGTGCCAAAAGCAGCCCGGGCGGCGCGATGCGAGCGAGGTTTCGATCTTCGATTCGGTCGGCTTTGCGCTGAACGATTTTTCCTCGCTGCGCTATCTGCACCGGGTGAACCAAGAGTTCGGCGGGGTGGCTGTCATCGACCTCATACCCGTGCTCGGCGATCCGAAGGATTTATTCGGCGGATTGATGCGCGGCGAGCGCTGCGCGGCGCAAGCCAATCGGCGGCGCACCGGCCAGCCGCGCGCCAACGAGGAGACCTTGGCGTGAGCGCGCCGGCGCCTCGTGCCGCGAGCCTGATCGGAGCGCCCACGGACGTGGGGGCCAGCCATCGCGGCGCGTCCATGGGCCCCGAAGCGCTGCGAGTCGCGGGACTGCACGGCGCGCTGACGGGTTGCGGTTTGCATGTCATCGATTGCGGCAACGTGAGCGGGCCGCCGAATCCCGGCCTGCCGGCGCGGGACGGGTATCGGAATCTGTCCGAGGTGGCGGCTTGGAATCGCGAGGTGCACGATGCCGTGTACCGGGAGCTCGGCTTGGACCGGCTGCCGATTCTGTTGGGCGGCGATCATAGCCTGAGCATCGGCTCGGTGTCGGCCGTCGCGCGACGGTGCCGCGACACCGCGCGGCCGCTGCGGATTATCTGGTTGGATGCGCACGCCGATTTCAACACCCGCGAATTGAGTCCGAGCGGCTCGTTGCACGGCATGCCGGTCTCGGTATTGTGCGGGTTCGGCCCGAGCGAGCTGGTAAACATCGGCGGCGTCACGCCGGCCATCAGGCCGCAATGGGTGCGGCAGGTCGGGATTCGCAGCGTCGATCCGGGCGAGCGGCGGTTCGTGCACGAGCAGCAGCTCACGGTATTCGACATGCGCTACATCGACGAGATGGGCGTGAGAAAAGCGATGGAGCTCGCGCTCGCGGACATGCATCCGGAGGCGCACTTGCACGTCAGTTTCGATGTGGATTTCCTCGACCCCGAAATCGCGCCCGGCGTCGGCACCACGGTCGCCGGCGGAATGTCCTATCGCGAAGCTCAGCTGTGCATGGAGATGATCGCCGACACCGGGCGCATGGACTCGCTCGATATCACCGAGCTCAATCCCGCGCTCGACGTGCGCAACAAGACCGCTGCGCTCGCGGTCGATCTGGTCGAATCGCTGTTCGGCAAGAGCACGCTCATGCGCCAGCCGGCGGCCGAAAATCCTGCCGCGCGGGCCCATGAGGCGTTCGGCGCCGCGCGCACGCGATTCGGAACCCTGTAAATTCGTGCCGGGCGCAGCCGCTGGCGTTGGCGGCCGCCCTTGTCGATACTATCGTCCACAAAGGGCCCACACGAGGGGCCCGGTTTCCCAAGGAAGCTCGCTATGGCCGCCAGCTTGAATGATTCTCCAATCGGCGTCGCACCGGAGCTGCTGCGCAGCGCAGCCCGGGAGCATGGATTGTGCGCCGAGGAACGGGCGGTCGAGCGGCTGCTGCATGCGTTGGAATTGACCGGCGGCGCCCGCCACCGGGCAGTGGCCGTCGGCCGGGCGTTGGTCGAAGGCGCGCGCGCGCGCCGCGACGAACGGCCCTTTCTGGACGCCTTCCTGCAGGAGTTCGGTTTGTCGAATCAGGAGGGCATCGCCCTCATGTGCATTGCCGAGGCGCTGCTGCGCATTCCCGACGATGCGACCGCCGACCGGTTGATTGCCGAGCAGCTCGCCACCGGCGACTGGTCGGCGCACGCCGGCAGATCCGAATCGCTGTTCGTCAACGCATCGACCTGGGGCCTGATGCTGACCGGGGGCATGCTGGAACTCGATCCCGACATCAAGGGCGATGCCGCGGGATGGATCCGCAAGTTCGGGCGCAAGGCCGGTGAGCCGCTGGTGAGGCTCGCCGTGCGCCGTGCGATGCGCATCATCGGCGGCGAATTCGTCGTGGGACGCAGCATCGAGGAGGCGTTGGCGCGCAGCGCGCGCGAGCCGGAGGTGGGTTTATGCTCGTTCGACATGCTGGGCGAGGGCGCGCGTACGCATGCCGATGCCGAGCGTTACCTGCGATCGTATGAACACGCGATCGATGTCATCGGCGCAGCCGACCCCGGTCGCGGCGCGCACCAGCGCTCGAGCATTTCCATCAAGCTGTCGGCTCTGGAGCCGCGCTATTCGCTGCTGCAGCAGGGGCGCGTCATGCAACGCCTGGTGCCCAGGGTGCGCGAGCTGGCGCGACGCGCCGCGAAGTACGGCATACAGCTCACCATCGATGCCGAAGAGGCGGACCGCCTGGATCTTTCGCTGGATGTGATCGAGGCGCTCGCCGGCGATTCCGCCACCCGCGAATGGCCGGGATTGGGCCTCGCGGTGCAGGCGTATGCCAAACGCGCGCTGGATGTCATCGAGTGGGTGGCCGCGATCGCACGCTCGAACGGCAGGCGGGTGGCGGTGCGGCTGGTCAAGGGCGCCTATTGGGACAGTGAAATCAAACGCGGTCAGGAGCGTGGGCTGGAGAGTTATCCGGTCTACACGCGCAAGGTGACCACGGATGTGTCTTACTTGGCCTGTGCCGGACGGCTGTTCAAACATGCCGATGTGATCCTGCCCCAGTTCGCGACTCACAACGCGCACAGCATCGCTTCGATCCTGGAATTGGCTCCGGCAGGTGCCGTGTACGAGTTTCAGCGGCTGCACGGGATGGGGCGGCTGCTGTACGCGGAAGCGGCGCGGCAGGTGTCCGGGTTCCCTCAGGTCCGCGTTTACGCGCCCGTCGGTGAGCACAAGGATTTGCTCGCCTATCTGGTGCGGCGGCTCCTTGAAAACGGCGCCAATACCTCGTTCGTGAACCGCTTCATGGATGAACAGGTGCCGGTGGCTGAGATCGTGCGCGATCCGATTTCCGAGCTCGAGCGGCTGGATGCGTATCCGCATCCGCGGCTGCCGAATCCGCCGGCGCTGTACGCCGAGCGGCGCAATTCCGCGGGTGTCGATACCGGCGATCCGCAGGTCCTCGAGTCGTTGCGCTCAGGGATCGCCAGTCGACGCTCGTCGGAGCATGCTGCGGGGCCCATCATCAATGGAACTTTGGTGGCGGGGCGCCGGCATCCGGTCACCAATCCGGCGGACCGCCGCGACCAGGTCGGCAATACGCGCAATTCGGCGCCGGGCGAGATCGCGGCGGCGTTCGATGCCGCGAGCAGCGCGCAACGCTCGTGGAATAATCGGGGCGGTGCGGCGCGCGCGGAGTGTCTCGATCGGGCTGCCGATCTTCTCGAGCAAAGCCGCGCGGATTTCTACGACTTGTTGGTGCGCGAGGCCGGCAAAACCCTGCCGGACGCGATTGCCGAGGTCCGCGAGGCGGTGGATTTCTGCCGCTACTATGCGCACCGTGCGCGCGTGGATTTTGTGGACGGCACGCGGCTCGAAGGCCCGACCGGCGAGCTGAATGAATTGTCGCTGCACGGACGCGGCGTGTTCGCCTGCATCAGCCCGTGGAATTTTCCGTTGGCGATATTCGCGGGGCAGGTGACCGCGGCGCTGGCCGCCGGCAACGGCGTCGTCGCCAAACCTGCCGAGCCGACCCCGTTGATTGCCGCGCGCTTCGTGCGGCTGCTGCACGAGGCGGGCATCGCGCCCGAGGCTGTGCAGCTCATTCCCGCGCCGGGACGAGTTTTCGGTGAGGTGGCATTGTCACATGACGCGCTCGCCGGAGTCGCCATGACGGGATCCACCGAGACTGCTCTCACCATCAACCGCTTGCTGGCGGCGCGCAGCGGCGCCATCGTGCCGCTGATCGCCGAGACCGGCGGCTTGAACGCCATGCTGGTCGATTCGACCGCTCTGCCGGAGCAGGTGGTCGACGATGTGGTGAGTTCTGCTTTCATGAGCGCAGGCCAACGCTGCTCGGCGCTGCGGCTGTTGTTTTTGCAGGAGGAGGTCGCCGATACGATTCTGGAAATGATCGTGGGCGCCATGGACGAACTCATTATCGGCGATCCGGCCCATTTCGCCACCGACGTGGGACCGGTCATCACGGCTGCGGCCCGGGACGGCTTGAACCGGCACATCGAGCGCATGCGCCACGAAGCCCGCATCGTCAAGGCGTGCCGCCTCGATGAGTCGCACGCGCACGGCAGCTTCGTCGCGCCGCACCTCATCGAGCTCAACGATGCGGCGCAACTCAAGCGCGAGGAATTCGGACCGATCCTGCACGTGGTGCGCTATCGATCGGGCGACATCGAGAAGGTGCTCGCCTCCATCCGCGAAACACACTACGGCCTGACGCTCGGGATCCAGACACGCTTGGAATCTTTTTGGCGGCAGGTGTTCGAAGGCACGTCGATCGGCAAC
The DNA here is from genome assembly GCA_036743675.1 of Steroidobacteraceae bacterium. Taxonomy (GTDB): domain Bacteria; phylum Pseudomonadota; class Gammaproteobacteria; order Steroidobacterales; family Steroidobacteraceae; genus Bog-1198. The sequence goes on along the minus strand of DAINPA010000014.1, from coordinate 16,045 downwards.
ACCTATGTCAACCGCAACATGATCGGCGCAGTGGTCGGTGTACAACCGTTCGGCGGCAACGGACTTTCGGGCACGGGTCCGAAAGCGGGCGGCCCGCATTACCTCACGCGTTTCGCCAACGAGCGAACCTTGACGGTGAATACGACGGCCACCGGTGGCAACGCGGCACTACTTAATCTGGGAGTGTAGGCGCATGCGCGCCGAGGGAAGCGGGCGCGCCGTGCTGCCATAAATCCCAATGCTGCACGATCGCCTCGACCAATGGCATGCCCGCGTGCACGAGATTGACGGTCGAGATGCGCACCGCATCCGACAGAGCTAGCTGTGTGCGAAGTGATTCGAGCGCGCCCTGATGCGGGTAGGGTCGGTCAAAATCAGAACCGCTGCGCAGCACGGCAACGCGGCGCATATCGATGAGACCGGACTGCGAAGCGCGCGTCAACGCTGCGAGGACCGCATTGTCCTCTTGTTGCGTGGTGCAATAGACCCCCTGCCCGCCCGTGAGCAGGCGGGTCCAGCGGCGCGCGCGCTCGCCCAACCGCCGACCCGACCACCACGTGTCGGCGGACAGAGTATCGCACTGAATCACGCTTGGCGGTCGGCGGGCCGCAGCTTCGCGGTAGTGTTTGCGATACGTGCGCAGCTCCTCGCTGTCCTCGAGCGCGGCCGACTGCGACAAGGCGAGCGCGTTCTGCAGCAGGGCTTCGTCAAGGCGAAACACTTCGGTCCGATACTCGAGCTTCGGCACCTGGTCGGGTGCGTTCGTGAGGACGCCGAAATAGCCGTCCTGCCAGCCGCGCGGCAACTCACGCACATCGATTTCATGCGCAATGCCGCTGTCGACGATGTAGCGGGCCCAAGCGGCCGAGCCAAGCGTGCCACGCAAAGGATCTATGCCGGCGATGCCTGCTATGAGGAAATAAGTCTCATGCAGGTCGAACAAACGGCTATACAGCACGGCCATCAACGAAGCCGCGGCATTGGCATGACCCATGCCGGTGGTCATCTGGCAGATCGAGTTCGGGTTGCACCCGACCAGCGGATAATCGCTAGACAAACCGGGCACACGGATCTCTTCGGTTGGCCGCAACGCTTCGATCCAAGGCGCAGCCTCCGGGCCGAACAGATTGACGACGAACACTTTCACCGGCAGCGGTGCGGTGCGAACCGGCGGACTCGTAGGTTCGGCGAACCCTGCACTGCCGAGGGTCATCGCGACCAAGAGCAGTACCGGCAGCCGGACCGCAATGATTCCGGTTGAGGAACGGCGCATAGCGACTCTCATGCAAGATAAATGAAGCGCACCACGCAAAGCGTCGCCAGAAGGTAAACCAGCCAGTCGCGCAGGTGAGCCTGACCCCGCACCAATTTCAGTACGGCGTGGCTGGTGATGCCGAACGCGAGACCGTTTGCGATGGAATAGCTCAACGGAATGATGGTCACGGTCAGGAAGGCCGGAATCGCGGCCCCGGGGTCGGCCCATTCCACTTCGCCCAGCGCACCCATCATAAGCGCCCCCACCAAAACAAGGGCCGGGGCAGTCGCGGCGACCGGAATGGCCTGCACCAAGGGTGCAAAAAACAGCGTGCAGAGGAATAAGAGTCCGACCACGACGCTCGTCAGGCCAGTGCGCCCGCCCACCGCAACGCCTGAGGCGCTCTCGATGTAGCTGGTGACAGGACTGGTGCCCGCCAAGGCGCCCACCAACATCGACGCCGAATCGGCCAACAAAATTCGATTCAAGCGCGGAATCGAGCCATCCTTGGCCACCAATCCCGCCCTCTTGGTCACCGCCATCAACGTACCGACGTTGTCGAACATGTCGACGAACAAAAACACGAAGACGATCTCGAGAAGCGACAGACCAATCCCCCCCTTCAAGTTCAACGCCGCCGGTAGATCGAGCTTGAACGCGGTCGCGGACAAATCGGAGAGGCGGTAGGCGCCCGGGGTGAAATGGGCGAGACCCAGAATCCAGGCAATGATGGCCGTGAGCAGGATGCCGAACAGCATCGCTCCCTTGATCTGCTTCGCCTGCAGCGCGGCGATCACGAGCAAGCCCAGCATGGAGAGGGCCGCCGTGGGCGCCGTCAGATTGCCGAGGCCCACCATCGTCCCCGGCTTGGCGACGATCACGCCGGCATCGCTCAAGCCGATGAACGCGATGAACAAGCCGATCCCGCCTCCCACGGCCGCAAACAGCGAGCGCGGCACGGCGCTGATGATGAGCTGACGCACACCGGCCACCGTCAAGAGCAGAAAGGCGATGCCGGAGAGGAACACGCAGCCCAGCGCCGTCTGCCACGGCAGGCCCATGCCCTGCACCACCGTGTAGGTGAAATACGCGTTGAGGCCCATTCCCGGAGCGAGCGCCAGCGGGTAATTGGAGAGCAGCCCCATGAGAATGCTGCCGATGCCTGCAGCGAGGCAGGTCGCAACCGCCACTCCGGCCACGGGCATGCCCGCCGCACCCAGGATCACGGGATTGACGACGACGATGTAGGCCATGGTGAGAAATGTGGTCAGGCCGGCGAACACTTCGGTCGGAACCGTCGTGCCATGAGCGTCGAGACCGAAGAAGCGATCCAACATGCGCAGCTGTATTCTCCGCTGGTCGCGCGATGCGCGATGGAAAACCAGCTACTGGCCGATACAGTACACACGGCGTATCTCACTGTAAAGAAATCGGAGCGTGCTCGAATCCCTACCTGAATGCCGCCTGCGGGATCGCGTCCCTGGGATGCACCCCATTAGGGCACTAGATCCTGTCTAGCAAGAGGCGAAACCAGTGTGCTGTAATGAGTTGCGACACGAGGTCCGGCGGCGAAGTCGACAATTCGATCGAAAAACTCGGTGCCTGCCGTCAAATGAGGGAGGCTAAGGATCATGAATTGCTCATGACAAGCGTTGCAGATCACTACAAGACACATCTCGCTCCTGTTTACGTGTGGATGTCGGGCGGATTGGATGCCGCGATAGCTCGTGGCGACAGCGAAATCGAAGCGATTCTCCCGAATTTATTGAGTGGAACCACAGCGGTCGATCTCGGTGCAGGCTTCGGCATGCATACCATTCCATTGGCTCGCCGCGGGTGCTCCGTTCTCGCCGTCGACACCTCGGCTGTGCTACTCGAAGAGTTGAGGGGGCGCGCCGAAGCGCTGCCCGTTGAACTGGCAGAAGATGACTTGTTGTCGTTTCAGAGGCACGTGGCCTCAAGCGTCGACATCATCTTGTGCATGGGCGACACGTTGACTCACCTTCCTGATCGGTCGTCCGTCGAGAAATTATTTTCTCTTGCCGCACAGTCGCTGCGCCCGGATGGCAAGTTCATCGCCACGTTCCGGGACTACACCTCACCGTTGATCGGCGCTGGGCGATTTATCCCCGTCAGGAGCGATAACGACCGAATCCTGACCTGTTTTCTCGAGTACGGCGCCGACCATGTAGACGTTCACGATGTGCTCCATGAACGAAATGGCGCTAGCTGGCAATTAAGAGTCAGCGCGTATCGGAAGCTGAGGCTCTCGCCAGAGTGGGTATCCGCAGCACTCCAAGCCGGAGGTTTCGCAATTCGGATGGAGCCAGGACTTGCCGGTATGACCCTTGTTGTCGCAACCAGGCGTTGATTGCCGCTCCACTGCAAAGGTATTTTACACTTCCGCAGGTGGGTGCTCTGCCGCCGTCATGCCTGGTGGCGGCATGGTGTAGCTGCTGGCCGTTCGCCGCACGCGATTCATTCGCCAGACGATCCTCGACAACCAAGTCCGTGCAACGCAGTTCGACGAAGTGGAGCTCGCCGCCCCCCCCTGTTCGATGATGCGCTCCAGCCGTCCGATGAGGTCGGGATCCACCGTCTGTTCCGGATTGAACGTGAAAATGAACGACTGCCCCGTTGCTGCTGCGGCTTCAAAGGCAACCCGCCAGACCTGTTCCCGTAACGCCACGAAGCCGGGCGTGCCGAAGTCGAACAGCGCCTTGACGAGATCTAAGGTTAGGTGATTGTGGAACAGCGGGATACCCAGCAGCGCGCTGAGCGCTTTGCCCACGTTGTACTTGCTCGCTGCGGGAGGTCCGTGCAAAAAGATGACGATCATGCTCGCTCGCCCTGCCTTGCACGCGCTCTTGTCAACGGATCGTTGCAACCCGCCATTGAATCGTTACACTATCCACGTCGTATCTCGGATTGCCAAATGGGCCGGGTTTGGCGCAGCATCGCCGGCCAGCGCAAGCCTGCGGCGCGACCCGTATCAAGCGGTACCGGTCGCCGCGGACCCGCAACGCAACCGACGAGATCGACCAAGACCATGGACAAGCTTTTCATTTCGGCCAATTCGCTGCTCCGCGACTCGATGGAACTCGCGAGGCGCATTGTCCGCAGCGGCTTGCGGCCCACTTACCTGGTGGCCATGTGGCGCGGCGGCGCACCGATCGGCATCGCGGTGCAGGAGGTCCTCGAGTATCACTCCATCCATGCCGACCATATTGCGATCCGCACCTCTTCTTATACCGGCATCGGCGAGCAATCCAAGACGGTTCGTGTTCACGCCATCGACTATCTCGTCTCGCGTTTATCGGCAGAGGACCAGTTGCTGCTGGTCGACGATGTGTGGGATTCCGGCCGCAGCCTCGACGCCGTCATCGCGGAACTCACGCGCCGGTCCCGACGCAACTTGCCGGATGATATCCGAATAGCCACCGTGTACTACAAACCTGCGCGAAACCGCAGCGTTCTCGTACCGGACTACTACGTCCAGGCTACCGATCGCTGGCTGGTGTTCCCGCACGAGATCCAGGGGCTGACGCGCGAGGAAATATTGGAACACAAGCCCGTCGGCAAGAATTTCTTCGATGCGGCCGAGCCAGGAGTTGCCGGCGCACCGTCCAAAATAGCGCCCCATGACTCGTATGATTGATTCCTCCATGGTTGCTCATCAATCGTAATCGTCTGGTCCGGGTCGTCGGGTGGCAGATCTATGGCGCCGCTCGCAGCCGCGAACGGCTGTTCATCCCGACTGAGACATGGCAATAGGAGCGCAATTCCTGCTATCGGTGCCTGTCACGGCCCAAGCGGGAGGAAGTCTACCTCAAACCGCTCATCGAACGTGCCCAGGTCGGTGTCGCCAAAGGCGCTAGGGCGGCCGGCCTAATGTTTGGCGGGGGGCTTATTGAGGGCCGTGATGGCATCGAACAGGCTTTCGTCCGGATGCTGGGTGCAGCGTCCTTGCAGCGCCGAGGTGAAATGCGTGAGCCCGCCCGGGTCGAACAGGTGGCTCCCGGATCTTCCGACGGAGTAACCAAACACCCACATCATGATGGTGCCGGCGCTTTCGGGATCGGTGCGATTCAAATCCACGTGCCGCGATTCGAAGGTCTGGCAAGTCAATGTGGTGAGGTCCATCGGGTTGTCGCGCTTCGGCAGGACGGAAGTCACTGCCTCCAACAAACTGACGCTCGGATTGTTCTTGCACACGGCGTCGAGCGCGAAGCCGAAGGATATGAGAGCGTCCCCGTACATGTGGTGCTCGCCTCTCCAACCCACCGCATAGCCAAAGAGCCACATCACGGTATTGATGGTGTCGGGGTTCTTCGCCGACGAGGCGATCGTAGTGGGATCCGCATTTTGCGGTGCGGTGGCGGGCAGCACTTCGTTTTCGTACTTGTCGCAACTCACGGCGGCGAGATTCATCTCGGCGGCGCGGCCGGCGACGGGTATTAAGAAGACCAGGATCGGCAACAGGCGAATGGCTTTCATGTATCGGCTCGCGAAGGCAGTAGATGTTTGACCACGGGGGCGAAACGCCCCGACGTGACCCAACGTTTGGCCGCTTCGATGTCCGGGGCGAAGTAGCGGTCGACCGCATAATAACCGACCTCGCTGCGAATGCTCGCGTGCACCTGCTCCAAAGCCGCGGAAGAGCGGGCAGGGCGGTGAAAGTCGATGCCCTGGGCCGCCGCCAGCAACTCGATGCCGACCACGGCGGCCGCGTTTTCAACCATGGCCCCCAGGCGGCGCGCGGCGTGCGTGGCCATGCTCACGTGGTCCTCTTGGTTGGCCGAGGTCGGTATGGAATCGACGCTGCAGGGGGAGGCGATCGCCTTGTTCTCGGACACCAGCGCGGCCGCGGTCACTTGCGCGATCATGAAGCCCGAGTTCAGGCCGCTGTTTTCAACCAGGAAGGCGGGCAGTCCGCTCATCTTCGGATCGACCAGGACCGCGATCCGGCGCTCCGCCAGGCTGCCCATCTCGGCGATCGCGAGCGCCAGGGTGTCGGCCGCGAACGCCACCGGCTCGGCGTGAAAGTTGCCGCCCGAGAGCACGTCGCCCTGCTCCACGAACAGGAGCGGATTATCGGTAACGGCGTTGGCCTCGATCTTGAGCGTGATGCTGCACTGGCGGATGAGATCCAGACAGGCACCCATCACCTGCGGTTGGCAGCGAAACGAGTAGGGATCCTGCACCCGGGTGCAGTCGCGATGCGAGGCGCGAATCGCGCTGCCCGCCACCAACTCGCGGTAGGCGTGCGCCACGGCGATTTGACCGGGCTGGCCGCGGGCCTGGTGAATGCGATCGTCGAACGGCGCATCGCTTCCCTTCAGCGCGTCGACCGACATGGCGCCTGCGACCACCGCCCCCGCCAACACGTCCTCCGCACCGAACAGTCCCGCCAGGGCGAGCGCGGTGGAGACCTGCGTGCCGTTGATCAACGCCAGCCCTTCCTTGGCGCGAAGCTTGGAGGGCTTGAGACCCGCCAGCGCCAGACCCTCGGCCGCCGGCAGGATCCTGCCGCTCGCGCGCACCTGTCCGATGCCGAGCAGGACCGCGCTCAAGTGCGCCAAGGGCGCGAGATCGCCCGAGGCGCCCACCGACCCTTGCGCGGGAACCACGGGATATACCCCGTGGCGCAAGAGCGCCAGCAGCGCCTCGATCAACCCCAGGGAGATGCCGGAATGGCCGCGTGCCAGCGCATTGACCTTGAGGGCAAGAATCAACCGCACCACCGGATCAGGCAGCGCATCGCCGACTCCCGCCGCATGCGACAACAACAGGTTTCTCTGCAAGAGCTCGAGCTGCTCGGTCGGTATGCGGGTCTGCGCCAACAAGCCGAAGCCGGTATTGATGCCGTACGCCGCATCGCCGGTCGCCACGATCTTGTCGACCAGGGCGGTAGCCGCCGAAATGCGGGTCCGGTCCTCCTGCCTAAGTTCAAGCGCGACCGGCTCGGCGTAAATCCGCCGCAGCATCGGCAGGCCGATCTTGCCGGCGCGTATCTCGATCGCGGGCCGGTCGGTGCCGGTCACTTGGAGAGCCGCTCGTTTTTCGGCAGGATCATGGGCAAGTCCAGACCTTGCTCGCGTGCGCAGTCGATGGCGATTTGATACCCGGCATCGGCGTGGCGCATGACCCCGGTGCCCGGATCGTTCCACAGAACGCGCCGAACGCGGCGGCCGGCGGCCTCGGTGCCGTCGCACACGATCACCACGCCTGAGTGCTGGGAGTAACCCATGCCGACACCGCCGCCATGGTGAATCGAGACCCAGGTGGCTCCGCTCGCTGTGTTCAGCAGCGCATTCAACAAGGGCCAATCCGACACGGCATCCGAGCCGTCCTGCATCGCTTCGGTTTCTCGATTGGGGCTCGCCACCGAACCCGAATCCAAGTGATCGCGGCCGATGACGACGGGCGCGGACAGCTCGCCGCTCGCCACCATCTGGTTGAAGGCCAGGCCCAGGCGATGGCGCTGACCGAGGCCGACCCAGCAGATGCGCGCCGGCAGTCCCTGAAATTGAATCCGCGAGCGCGCCATGTCGAGCCAGCGGTGCAGATGCGGATCGTCCGGAATCAATTCCCGGACCTTCGCATCGGTCTTGTAAATGTCCTCGGGGTCGCCGGAGAGCGCGGCCCAGCGGAACGGCCCGATGCCGCGGCAGAACAGCGGGCGGATATACTCCGGCACGAAACCCGGGATATCGAAGGCGCGCGCGACGCCCGCGTCCAAGGCGACCTGGCGAATGTTGTTGCCGTAGTCGAACACCGGCAGCCCCATGGCCTTGAAGCGCAGCAGGTACTCGACGTGCTTTGCCATGGAGCGCGTGGCCGCGGCGCTGGTGCCCTTCGGATCGCGGACGCGCCGCTCGTCCCATTGCTCCACGGTCCACCCTTGAGGCAAATAGCCGTTGACCGGGTCATGCGCCGAAGTCTGGTCGGTCAGCGCATCGGGCTTGATGCCGCGCGCGAGCAGCTCCTCCAGCACGTCCACAATATTGCCGAGCAGCGCCACCGAGATGGGTTTGGCATTTTTCTTGGCGGCATCGAGCAGCGCGAGCGCATCATCGAGCGCACGCGCCTGCGCATCGACGTAACCGGTTTCCAGCCGCTTGGCGATGCGGCTCGGACGGCATTCGACCGCCAGCAAGCTCATGTTCGCCATGGTCGCCGCCAGCGGCTGTGCGCCGCCCATGCCGCCCAAGCCCGCGGTCAATATCCATTTTCCGGCCAGCGCATTGTCGAAATGGCGGCGGCCCATTTCGGCGAAGGTCTCGTAAGTCCCCTGCACGATGCCCTGGCTGCCGATGTAGATCCAGGAACCGGCGGTCATTTGCCCGTACATCGCGAGCCCTTTGCGGTCGAGCTCATGAAAGTGTTCCCACGTCGCCCAGTGCGGCACCAGGTTGGAATTGGCGATGAGCACGCGCGGCGCATCCGGGTGAGTCGGGAACACGCCGACCGGCTTGCCGGACTGCACCAGCAAGGTCTCCTCTTCGGTCAAGCGCTTGAGGGTCTCAACGATGCGGTCGTAGCAGTTCCAATCGCGTGCGGCGCGGCCGATGCCGCCGTACACCACGAGTTCGCCGGGGTTCTCCGCGACTTCCGGATCGAGATTGTTCATCAACATGCGCAGCGGCGCTTCGGTCATCCAGGAGCGGGCGCTCAAGGCGCGGCCGCGCGCTGCGCGAATGATGCGGGGCTTTGCGGGAGCGAGCATGGCTATACCTCTAGAGCGGAATTAAGGGCGGAAGCGCCCAGACATTTCGTAGCGGGAACCGGGATAGTATAAACGCGCCACGGAGGCGATCTGACCGGTGGTCCAGGTGCGGCGGATCACCAGCAAACAGGGTTCGTCGCGCTTCATGGCCAGGAGCTTGCGGGTGCGCTCGTCGGGCATCGCCGCGCGCAACAGATGCTCGGCTTCCTGCAGCGGCGCGACGCCGATCAAGTAGTCGTGTGGCGTGGTGCGGCTGAAGTCCACCTTGAGGTAGTCGGGCGCCAGCGCCGGGCGCACGTAGCGCTCTTCCAATTGCATGGGGCGATCGTTCTCGAAATGCACGATCACGGAACAATACAATTCGCTGCGCGGCGCGATGCCGAAATCTTCGGCGAGGTCGGCGGTCGCTCGAATCCGCTCCAGCGAGACGGTCTCGGCGCGATGCACGTGGCCGCGCTCGCGGATCTCATCGGCAATGCTGCGTATCTCGAGCGGGTGGGCGCGCGCGTGCCGCTCTGCGACGAAGCTGCCGACACCGGCAATGCGCACCAAAATTCCTTCGTCGCGTAATTCCTTGAGCGCGCGATTGGCCGTCATGCGCGACACGCCGAAGGATTTCACCAGCTCGTTCTCGGACGGGACGCGGCTCGATGCGGCCCATTTACCGGAGCCGATGTTCTCCAGAATGTGCCGCTTTACTTTTAGGTACAGCGGCTGCAGCGCGGAGGGCGATTTATCCATGGCCGCAGTCTAAGCTGTATAGACAGGTACAGTCAACCTCGAGATCGTATGGGCTGCGGGACGCCTAGGCGGGCGCCGCGAGCGTCGCCATCAGTTCGAGAAAGCGGCCCCGCAGGGGCTCCTCGGCGCGGTGCCGCCGGCCTTCGACGACCCAGCGCCCGGCGACCATGACATCGCGGATCGCGGCGCTGCCGCCCGCGAACAGTAGATGGTCGAGAGCGGTCGCGGCGGTTGCACCCGCCATGCTCGGGTGCGAGGCATCGAGGACCAGCCAATCCGCGCGCCGGCCTACGGCAAGCGCTCCGGCCGGCTGGCCGATCGCTGATGCGCCGTGCTCCGCCGCCTCGCGCCACAAGCGAGTACCCGGGTGCGGCTCGCTTTTCTCGGCGAGCACGCCGCGGCGCCGTTTGTGCAGCCGTTGCTGGTACTCCATCCAGCGCAGCTCCTCGGCCGGGCACACGGTCGCTTGGCTGTCGGAGCCGATGCAGACTCGGCCGCCAAATTTCAAAAATCGGGCGGCGTCAAAAAAACCGTCGCCCAGATTCGCCTCGGTGCTGATCGAGACGCAGACGACAGCGGCGGCCGCGACGATGCCCTGCAGTTCCGCCGCGGTGGCGTGCGTTGCGTGCACCAGGCACCAGTGCCGGTCAACCAGACCGGTGTCGAGCAGCAGTTCGATCGGCCGCCGGCCGGTGTATTGCTTGCAGGCCTCGACTTCCTTGGTTTGCTCGGCGACATGGATGTGCACCGGCATGCCCGCATCGATGCGGCGCAGGCCGTGCATCGCCTCGCGCAAGCTATCGAGCGGTACGGCGCGCAAGCTGTGAAACGCCGCCCCGCAGCGTCTTGTGGCGGAGACGGCGCTCCGCTCCGCGGCGCATCGCGCTTCGATCTGCCGCAGGAACCATTGCGTCTCAGCCCCAAAGCGGGCCTGCTCGGGCTTGAGCGGCTGCGCTCCGAAGTCGCTGGTTTGGTAGAGCGTCGGCAGGAACGTCAAGCCGATGCCGGTGGCCTCCGCCGCGGCGCCGACGGCCTCCCACAGGCCGTTCGGGCCCGTGTAGAGTTCGCCCCCGAGTTGGCGGTGCAAGTAATGAAATTCGGCGACCGAGGTGTAGCCGGCTTTCAGCATTTCCACGAACAGCTGCGTGGCCAGCACCTTAAGGTCCTGGGGCGTGATCCGATTCGCCAACGCGTACATGGCGCGGCGCCAGGTCCAGAAGCTGTCGCGCGCCGACAGCCGGTACTCGGTATTGCCGGCCATGCCGCGCTGAAAGGCATGGCTGTGCGCGTTGGCCATCCCCGGCACCACGAATCCGGCAACTCGCTGCGCATCGGGGTGCGCCGAGATTTGACCTGCGGGCAGGTCGATGCGGCTGATGTGTCCGTCGTCCGCCACGGTCACGAGCGCATCGCGCACCCAGCCTTGCTGCAGCAGAACGGAGTCCAAGTGGTACTGTCGCGTCATTGCCTATACCTGTATAGGCAGCCTAGCTTGCCGTATCATTCGACCCACAGCAAACCATCGGGTGCGGCGTGCCTATAAAAGAGTGGGACCGGGTATGGATCGGCGCGGACATCGCCACGATGGTCGCGGGTGGCGAGCCGTATGGCAAGTTGAAAAACGCCGCCCTGGCGGTGAAGGGCGAGCGCATCGCCTGGATAGGCCCGGCCGCCGAAGGCCGGCGCAGAGCCGCCGCCGAGGACATTCAACTCGAGGATAGCCGAGGTCGGTGGATCACGCCGGGGCTGATCGATTGCCATACGCACCTGGTGTACGGCGGCGATCGGGTGGAGGAATTCGAAAAGCGCTTGTGCGGCGTGTCCTACGAGGAGATCGCGCGCGCGGGCGGCGGCATTCAATCGACCGTCAATGCCACCCGCGCCTCGAGTTCATCCTCGCTCGCCGACTCGGCGGCGGTTCGTGCACGCCGGCTGATGTCCGAGGGAGTGACCACCATCGAAGTGAAGTCCGGCTACGGGCTCGAGCCCGCGACCGAGCGGCGCATGCTCGAGGTGGCGCGGGGGCTCGAGCGCGAACTGCCGGTGTCGATCAAGACGACCTATCTCGGCTTGCACGCCCTGCCCAAGGAATATCGCGAGTCCCGCCATGAGTTCATTGCGCTGGCGAGCGGTGCCTGGCTCGAGGAACTCGCCGCCGCGGGCTTGGTGGATGCGGTCGACGCGTTCTGCGAGAACATCGCCTTCTCGCTCGCGGAAACCGAACAATTCCTGCGCGCGGCACGGAAATTGGGATTGCCCGCGCATCTGCACGCGGGCCAATTGAGCGACATGGGGGCGGCCGAATTGGCGGCGCAATACGCCGCGCTGACCGCCGATCACCTGGAGTATTTGAGCGAGCGCGGCGCGCGTGCGCTCGGCGCAGCGGGCACGGTCGCGACATTGCTGCCGGGGGCCTACTTCACTCTGCGGCAGGCCACGCCGCCGCCGGTGGCGCTGCTGCGCGAGGCGGGTGTGCCGATGGCGGTCGCCACCGACTGCAATCCCGGAACCTCGCCCTGCACGTCGCTCCTGCTCATGCTCAATATGGCCTGCACGCTTTTTGGATTGACACCCGAAGAGTCGCTGTGCGGTGCGACCCGGCATGCCGCGCGGGCTTTGGGGTTGCAGGATGAGATCGGTACGCTCGCGGTGGGAAAGCGCGCCGATTTTGCGCTGTGGGACATCGGGCGGCCCGCGGAACTTTGCTACGCGCTCGGCGCGAATCCCTGCGCCGGCGTCGTGCATCGAGGCAGGCCGCGAACGCCTCTTGGCGCGCCGCGCCGCGGCATCGCCCCCTGAGCATGCGCTATTGGGCCCGGACTGGCTGGAAAAGTGGCGCCGCAGCGACGCACAGGCCCCGATTGGCGCGCCGCCGGGCGAGGAACGCTGGCGCGAGGCCGTGAGCGGCCATCCGCAGTTTCACGGCGCCCCTACGGCGGTTGGGGGCCTGCCCGGGCGGCAATTACCTTGACACTCGGACGGCCGGTTCCTACAATCGCCGGCCTTTGTCGCTGGGCGGGCGAGCGGCTTACTTTGCGGTTTTTGGCATCAAACGGGCCGGCTATCCGCTCCGGCTCTCAAAAGGTATTTATGGCGACGACGACCCAGCTGATTCGTACCGGCCGCAATGAGCCTGCTTGGAAGTCCAAGGTTCCGGCGTTGGCATCCTCGCCGCAGAAGCGCGGCGTGTGCACGCGTGTGTATACCACGACGCCGAAGAAGCCGAATTCCGCGCTGCGCAAGGTGTGCCGTGTGCGCTTGACCAACGGCTACGAGGTATCGAGCTACATCGGCGGCGAAGGCCACAACTTGCAGGAGCACTCGGTGGTGTTGATCCGCGGGGGCCGCGTCAAGGATCTGCCGGGTGTGCGCTATCACACGATTCGCGGCGCTCTCGACTGCGCCGGCGTCGGCGATCGACGCCAGGGGCGTTCCAAGTACGGCGCCAAACGTCCTAAGAAATAAGCCCTGAAGAAATGAGCCAAGGTTAAGGCAAAAAGGTTTCCCATGTCCCGCAGAGCAGCAGCACCCCATCGCACCATCCTTCCGGACCCGAAGTTCGGCAACGACATGCTGGCCAAATTCATCAATATGGTGATGGAGCGCGGCAAGAAGTCGGTCGCCGAAAAGATCGTTTACGGCGCCATTGACCGCATCGGCGACAAGACCGGCAAGGGCGGCGGCGATGCGATCGCCCTGCTGCAGCAGGCGCTCGACAACGTGAAGCCGGTGGTCGAGGTCAAGTCGCGCCGCGTCGGCGGCGCCACCTATCAGGTGCCCGTCGAGGTGCGCGCCAATCGCCGCCAGACGCTCGCAATGCGTTGGGTTATCGAAGCGGCGACGGACCGCAGCGAGAAGTCGATGGCGCATCGCCTGGCCGCGGAATTGATGGAAGCCGCCGAGAATCGCGGCGCGGCTGTGCGCAAGCGTGAAGATACCCACCGCATGGCCGAGGCCAACAAGGCGTTCGCGCACTATCGTTGGTAGCGCGCTGCCGGCTGGTTCGGCCTTAGATAGACCTTATCGGACGGGGTCGCTTCGACCCCGTTGAGAGTTGCGCGGAGCGCATGGTAATTCGGGGTCGCTTCGACCCCGTTAAGTTCGGCGCGTAGGCGCCTGGGAAACATCTTGGCACGTACGACGCCCATCGAGCGATACCGCAATATCGGTATCTCTGCGCACATCGACGCGGGGAAGACCACCGCGACCGAGCGCATTCTGTTCTATACGGGCGTGTCGCACAAAATCGGCGAGGTTCATGACGGTGCGGCCGTCATGGATTACATGGAACAGGAGCAGGAACGCGGCATCACCATCACCGCGGCGGCGACCACCTGCTTCTGGAAGGGAATGGACAAGAGCTTTCCCGAACACCGCATCAACATCATCGATACGCCGGGGCACGTCGATTTCACCATCGAAGTGGAGCGCAGCCTGCGGGTGTTGGACTCGGCCGTAGCCGTGTACTGCGCCGTGTCGGGAGTGCAGCCGCAGTCCGAAACGGTATGGCGGCAGATGAACAAGTACGGCGTGCCGCGCATCGCGTTCGTCAACAAGATGGACCGCGCCGGGGCGAATTTCTTGCGCTGCGTCGAGCAGATCAAGACGCGTCTGCGCGGCAATCCGGTGCCCATTCAACTGCCGATCGGCGCTGAGGACGGCTTCGTCGGCGTGGTCGATCTCGTCAAGATGAAGTCCATCTGGTGGGACGAAGAGACCCAGGGCATGAAATTCGAGTATCGCGACATTCCCGCCGCCATGCGCCAGGAATGCGAAGCATGGCGCGCCAAGATGAGCGAGGCGGCCGCCGAAGGCAATGAGGAGCTGCTCAACGCCTATCTGGAGAGCGGCACTCTGAGCGATGCGCAGATCAAACAGGGTCTGCGTGCCCGCGCGCTGAAGAACGAAATATGCCTCGTGACCTGCGGTTCCGCGTTCAAGAACAAGGGCGTGCAGGCGGTGCTCGATGCCGTGGTCGAGTACATGCCGTCGCCGGTCGAGGTCCCTTCGGTCAAGGGCCAAAGCGAACGCGGCGAACCCATGACGCGCCAGGCCGACGATGCGCAGCCGTTTGCCGCCCTGGCGTTCAAAATATTGAATGACCCGTTCGTCGGCAACCTGACGTTCTTTCGGGTGTATTCCGGTACGCTCAATTCCGGCGATCAAGTGTTCGTGCCCAACAAGAACCGCAACGAGCGCATCGGCCGACTGCTGCAGATGCATGCGAGCGACCGCTCCGAAATCAAGGAAGTGCGCGCCGGCGACATCGCCGCGGCCGTGGGGCTCAAGGATGTGACCACCGGCGATACCCTGTCGGACCCGGCAAAAGTCATCATTCTGGAAAAAATGGAGTTTCCGGAGCCGGTGATCTCGGTCGCCGTCGAGCCGAAGACCAAGGTCGATCAGGAGAAGATGGGCCTCGCCCTGCAGCGTCTCGCCAAGGAAGATCCGTCGTTTCGCGTGCATACCGACCAGGAGTCCGGGCAGACCATCATCTCCGGCATGGGCGAGCTGCACTTGGAAATCATCGTCGACCGCATGAAGCGGGAATTCAAGGTGGATGCCAACGTCGGCAAGCCGCAGGTTGCCTACCGCGAGACCATTCGCGGCACCGTGGAATCGGAAGGCAAGTTCGTGCGCCAGTCCGGCGGCCGCGGCCAATACGGCCATGTGTGGCTGAAAATCGAGCCTCAGGCGGCCGGCAAGGGCTATGAATTCGTGAACGGCATCGTCGGAGGCGCGGTGCCCCGCGAATTCATTCCGGCCGTGGACAAGGGCATTCAAGAAGCGGTGCGGACCGGGGTGATCGCCGGCTATCCGATCGTCGACGTCAAGGTGACGATTTTCGACGGTTCCTATCACGACGTCGATTCGAACGAAATGGCGTTCAAGATCGCGGGCTCGTTGGGCTTCAAGGAAGGTTTTCGTAGGGCCAAGCCGGTGCTGCTCGAGCCGATCATGAAGGTCGAAGTGGTGACGCCGGAGGATTACTACGGCGACATCGTCGGCGACCTGAATCGCCGCCGCGGCCAGATCATCGGTATGGAGGATTCTCCGTCCGGCAAGGTGGTCACTGCGGAAGTGCCGCTCGCCGAGATGTTTCAATATTCGACCGCAATGCGCTCCATGAGTCAGGGCCGCGCGAATTACACCATGGAATTCGCGAAGTATATGGAAGTGCCCACCAATGTGGCCGATGCGGTCATGAAGAAAGCTTCTTAAGGTTAGCGTAACTCCAACTGTTTTCATTTATTTGGAAGAGGTGAGCCGTGTCGAAGGGGAAGTTTGAGCGAACGAAGCCGCACGTGAACGTGGGGACG